>NZ_JBEZZS010000045.1:0-36099 GCF_040639295.1 Nocardioides sp. NPDC023903
CCGCTGCGGCACGCGTTCCGCCACCGCAGCTACCAGTGGCTCATCGACGTCGAGGCACGGCTGTGCCAACTCGACCGACCGGAGTGACGTCTCGGCGTGGGGTGTCAGCCGACGAAGACGGCGGTCGCCTTGGCGGTCTCGGGTCCGACCGGCTCGTAGAGCGCCAGGAACTCGCCGTCGGGGGCGAAGACGGCGGTGAGGCCGTCGAGCGCGAGCTTCAGCTTGCGCCCGTAGCGAACGTCCTGCGCCTGCTCCTCGGAGAGGTCGTAGGGGGCGAAAGCGGCGCGGGCAGCCTCTGCCAGCGGCAGCGCGGCGAACTCCTCACTGAGCTCGTCGAGCGTCTTGGCGACGTCGAGACCGTACGGCCCGACCGCGGTGCGGCGCAGCATCGTCAGGTGGCCACCGACCCCGAGCGCCTCGCCGACGTCGCGGGCGATCGCGCGGATATAGGTGCCCGAGGAGCAGCGGACGGAGATGTCGACGTCGACGACGTCGCCCTCGCTCCGGACCTCGCCGACGGTGAGCTCGTGCACCGTGACCGGCCGCGCCTTCAGCTCGACCTGCTCCCCGTCGCGTACGCGTTGGTAGGCGCGCTTCCCGTCGACCTTGATCGCCGAGACCGCGGTCGGCACCTGGAGGATGTCGCCGACCTGGGTGGCGAAGGCGCTGCGTACGCGCTCCTCGTCGATGCCCGCGGCCGAGCGCGTCTCCACGACCTCGCCCTCGGCGTCATCCGTGGTCGTCGAGACGCCCAGCCGCACCGTCGCCGAGTAGGACTTCTCGGTCAGCATCAGGTGGCCGAGGAGCCGGGTGGCGCGCTCGATCCCCAGAACGAGTACGCCGGTGGCCATCGGATCCAGCGTGCCGGCATGCCCGACCTTGCGGGTGCCGGCCAAGCGCCGTACGCGCGCGACGACGTCGTGAGAGGTGACCCCGGCAGGCTTGTCGACGATGACGAGACCTGACGGAGTGCTCACTCCTCGTCGTCCTCGTCCCACTCGTCCCCGTCCTCGCGCGGCTTCTTGTAAGGGTCAGGCTCGCCCGCGTAGGTCTCCCCACGCGCAGCGGCGACCGCGTCGTCCTGTGCCTTGGCGCGCGCGAGCACGTCGTCGAGGTGGCGGGCGGTCTCCGGCAGCGCGTCGTGGATGAACTCCAGCGTCGGCGCGGTGCGGGTGCCGAGCTGCTTGGCGACCTCGGAGCGGATCAGCCCCTTGGCCGACTCCAGCGCGGCGGCCGTGCCGGCCAGCTCCGCCTCCGAGTCGGCGCCCAGCACCGTGTAGAAGATCGTGGCCTGCTGGCTGTCGCCGGTCACACGTACGTCGGTGACGGTGACGAACCCGATCCGCGGATCCTTGATCCGTCGCTCCAGCATCTGCGCCACGATGACCTTGATCCGGTCAGCGATCCGGCGAACCCGTGGGCTACTCATGTTCACACTCTCTCAAATAATCGAAGTAAATCGAGACGTTGGCCGGGCCGCGACTGCGACCCGGCCAACGTCAGAGGCTCAATCAGCCTCGGGGAATCTCCACCATCTCGAAGGCTTCGATGATGTCGCCTTCCTTGATGTCCTGGAAGTTCTTCAGGACCAGACCGCACTCGAAGCCCTCGCGGACCTCGGAGGCGTCGTCCTTCTCGCGGCGCAGCGAGGCCAGGTCGAGGTTGTCGGCCGCCACGGCGCCGTCGCGCAGGACGCGAACCTTGGCGTTGCGGCGGATGAGGCCCTCGGTGACCATACAACCGGCGATGTTTCCGGTCTTCGACGAGCGGAAGATCGCACGGATCTCCGCCTTGCCGAGGACCTTCTCCTCGTACTCCGGCTTGAGCATGCCCTTGAGGGCCGCCTCGATCTCCTCGATCGCCTGGTAGATGACCGAGTAGTAGCGGATCTCGACACCCTCGCGGTCAGCCAGCTCCGTCGCCTTGCCCTGCGGCCGGACGTTGAAGCCGATGATGATCGCGTCGGAGGCAGCAGCCAGGTCGACGTTGGTCTCGGTGATCGCACCGACACCGCGGTCGATGACCCGGATGGAGACCTCGTCGCCACCCACGTCGATCTTGGCCAGTGCGTCCTCGAGCGCCTCGACCGAACCGGACACGTCGCCCTTGAGGATGAGGTTGAGCTCCTGGCTCTCGCCCTTCTCCATGGAGGCCATGAAGTCCTCCAGCGTGCGGCGTACGCGGCGCTTGGCCTGCTGCGCGGCACGCTCGCGTGCCTCGCGCTTCTCGGCGATCTGGCGAGCCATCCGGTCGTCCTCGACGACCAGGAAGCTCTGACCGGCACCCGGCACCGCCGAGAGACCCAAGACCATCGCCGGACGCGACGGGGTCGCCTCGGTGATCTCGTGGCCATACTCGTCGATCATCGCGCGGACACGGCCGTGGGCCGGGCCGGCGACGATGGACTCACCCACGCGCAGCGTGCCGCGCTGGACCAGGATGGTCGCAACGGGGCCGCGACCGCGGTCGAGGTGAGCCTCGATCACGATGCCCTGCGCGTCCTGGCTGGCGTTGGCCTGCAGGTCGAGCGAGGCGTCGGCGGTCAGCACGACGGCCTCGAGGAGGCCTTCGATGTTGATCCGCGACTTGGCCGAGATCTCGACGAACATGGTGTCGCCGCCGTACTCCTCGGGGATGACGCCGTATTCGGTCAGCTGGCCGCGGATCTTGGTCGGGTCCGCCTCCGGCTTGTCGATCTTGTTGATCGCGACCACGATCGGGACACCGGCCGCCTTGGCGTGGTTGAGCGCCTCGATCGTCTGCGGCATCACACCGTCATCGGCCGCGACCACGAGGACCGCGAGGTCCGAGGACTGCGAACCACGAGCACGCATGGCGGTGAACGCCTCGTGACCCGGGGTGTCGATGAAGGTGATCTTGCGCTCTTGGCCGTCGACCTCGGTCGAGACCTGGTAGGCACCGATGTGCTGGGTGATGCCACCGGCCTCGCCCTCGATGACGTTGGCGTCACGGATGGCGTCGAGCAGCTTGGTCTTACCGTGGTCGACGTGACCCATGACGGTGACGACCGGCGGTCGGACCGTCCAGTCGGCCTCGTCGCCCTCGTCGCCGAGCTCGATGTCGAAGGACTCCAGCAGCTCGCGGTCCTCGTCCTCCGGGGAGACGACTTGGACGATGTAGTTGAGCTCCTCGCCGAGCAGCTCGAGGGTCTCGTCGTTGACGGACTCGGTCGCGGTGACCATCTCACCGAGGCCGAACAGCATCTGCACCAGCTGAGCCGGGTCGACGTTGATCTTCTCGGCGAAGTCGGTCAGCGAGGCGCCACGGGCGAGACGCACGGTCTCACCGTTGCCCTTGCGTACGCGGATGCCACCAATCGTCGGGGCCTCCATGGCCTCGAACTCCTGGCGACGCGCCCGCTTCGACTTCCGGCCACGGCGCGAGGGACCACCCGGGCGACCGAAGGCACCCTGGGTCGTTCCGCGACCACCGGGACGACCGGCACCGGGACGACCGCCACCGGGACCGCCGCCGAAGCCGCCGCCACCAGGACGACCGGCACCGCCGCCGCCACCGGGACGCCCACCGGCACCCGGACGACCGCCGCCACCACCACCGGGGCGACCCGGGGCACCGGCACGACCACCGGGACCGCCACCAGGACGGGCACCGAACGCGGCCGGGGACTTCGGCATCATCGCCGGGTTGGGACGCGGCATGCCGGGACGGCCACCGCTCTGGCCACCCTCACGGGCGGCAGCAGGACGCGGCGGACGCTGGTCGCCGCCGGCCGGGGCACCGCCCTGGCCACCCTGACCCTGGCCTCCACCCTGGCCGCCGGGACGCGGACGCCCCATGCCCTGGTTGGAGGAGAACGGGTTGTTGCCCGGGCGCGGAGCGCCGGGCTTGCCGACCGGACGCGGTCCGGGACGACCGGCACCAGCGCCGCCGGCACCACCCGCGCCACCGCGAGCCGCGGGGGTCTGCGGACGAGCGCCGGGCTTCGGGGCACCAGGCCTGGGCGCACCCGGCTTGGGGGCGGCCGAACGTCGGTCGCCTCGCTCGCCGCTCGGTGCGGCGTTCGGGGCAGGCTTGGGAGCGGCCGGAGCGGCAGAAGCCGCGGGGGCGACCGGCGGAGCCTCGGCCTTCTTGGCCGGGGGCTTCGGGCCGGGCTTGGGCGCAGCCGGCTTGGACGCCGCGGGCGCCTCGGCAGGCTTCTCGGGCGTCGTGTCCGCAGCCTTCTTGGGGGCCGCGGGCCTGGGAGCTGCCGGCTTGGGGCCGGGCTTGGGGGCGGCCTTCTCGTCCGAGGACGCGGAACCACCCTTGCCGCCGGCCTTCAGGCCGGGGCCGATCTCCTTGCGGAAACGCATCTCCGCGGGGAGCTCGACGGTCGAGCTCGCCGACTTGACGAACTCACCCATCTCCTTGAACTTCTCGAGAACAAACTTGCTCTCGACTCCGAACTCTTTGGCGAGTTCGTGGACTCGGGTCTTAGCCACGTTTCTCCTTCTGGCCACAGACCCAAATCCGGGTTAAACCTGTGACCACTAATGGTTGTAGAACACGCTCATCGCGAAGTACTCATCGAGTGCTCATGAGCTTTTGCTCCAGTTCCTGGTCAGTTGACCGTCGGCGACGGTCGTGGATGTCGGGCGCGTGTCGAGGAAGTCCTCCACCGGTGCGCTGGAAAGCCCGCCCTCGGCCCCCCTGCCTTTCGGGAACAGGGCCCGGGTGAACGCCTTCCGGCGCACCGCGAGTTCGTAGCACTCACGCGTGGGATGCACATGCGCCCCTCGCCCGGGTGCGGTGGCTGTCGGATCGGGCACGACGGCCGGCTGGCCGTTGCGGTCCGAGCCGGCGGTCACCCGCAACAACTCGCGCTTGGCGGCTCGCTTCCGGCAACCCACGCACGTACGGACAGGTCCGTTCTGCGTAGTTTCTTCGAGGCGTGCCACCGATCCTTAACACTACCGCTTCCGGGGTTCGGTAGACGAAACCGGGGCGCAGGTCGTTCTTATTCCGTGACCCGTCCTCACCGGATGGCGCCCGTCACAAGATGGCGGCGATCTCCGGCCAGGCCAGCAGGCCGAGCTCGCGGTCGGCCGGCTCCGAGCCGCCCCAGGCGAGCCGCTGGCTGAGCGGGAGAACCGGCTCGCCGGGCAGCACGACCCGGTGGCCGGCATCGGGATGGGTGACCACGATCGTCTCCAGGTCGTGTGCCGTACGCCGCCGCCGGACCGCCTCGGCGGCGAGGACCGAGGGCCACAGCGCGTCGCCTCCCCCGGCGACCAGGACGACCTCACCGGCGATGCGCTCGACCGGGATGGTCGCGGCAGGCACGCGGTCGGCGTACTTCTCCAGGGCCGAGAGATAGGCCTCGCAGTAGGACGGGAGCTCCCCGTCTGCCTCCTTCACGGCATCCTCGATCGCCTCGTCGTCGAACGGCACGAACGGCACCTGCTCACCGCGCAGCGTCCACGAGGACCGCTGCGGCCGCTCGTCGCTGAGGCCGGCCCAGGAGACGTACGTCGGGGAGATCCCGACCACCGCGTCGATCTCGGGGTGCAGGGTGCCGAGCAGGAGCGCGGCCTGGGCGCCCCAGGACGTACCGAGCACGACCAGCCGCTGGTAGCGGGCATGTAGGTCGGCGAGGACGTCGTCGAACGCCTCCAGCGGAACGAGCCGGGCCTCGCCCGGCTGTCCAGGACCACCGAAGTAGCGGATCGACGCCGCAGCCACGCCGTGTGAGGCGAGCATCCGGCACCGGTCGGTCTCGATCCGTCCCGATGACCCCGAGAGCACGAGTACGCCGGTGGTGGCGCCCTCCGGTTCCAGCAGGATGCCCTCGGAGTCGGTCAGAGTGGTCTCACGCACGCTCGCCATGCCGCACAGGCTAATGCTCAGGCGACCGGGGTCTCCTCGTCGGAGCGGATGTCGATGCGCCAGCCGGTCAGGCGGGCGGCCAGGCGGGCGTTCTGCCCCTCCTTGCCGATGGCCAGGGAGAGCTGGTAGTCGGGCACCACGACACGGGCGGACTTGGTCGCCTCGTCGATGATCGTGACCGAGGAGACCCGGGCCGGCGAGAGCGCGGAGGCGACGAGCACCTTCGGGTCCTCGGACCAGTCGACGATGTCGATCTTCTCGCCCTGCAGCTCGGACATGACCTGGCGGACCCGCTGGCCCATCGGGCCGATGCAGGCGCCCTTGGCGTTGACGCCGGGGACGGTCGACTTGACCGCGATCTTGGTGCGGTGGCCGGCCTCGCGGGCGATCGCGGAGATCTCCACGGTGCCGTCGGCGATCTCGGGCACCTCGAAGGAGAAGAGCTTCTTGACCAGGTTGGGGTGGGAGCGCGAGAGCGTGATCTGCGGACCGCGCATGCCCTTGCGCACGCTGACCACGAGGGCCTTGATCCTGGTGCCGTGGCTGTAGTCCTCGCCCGGCACGCGCTCGGAGAGCGGGATGACGCCCTCGAGCCGGCCCAGGTCGACGAGCACGTCGTCGGGGTTGCGGCCCTGCTGGATGACGCCCGAGAGGATGTCGCCCTCCTTGCCGGAGAACTCACCGAACTTCACGTCGTCCTCGGCATCGCGCAGCCGCTGCAGCACGATCTGCTTGGCGGTGGTGGCGGCGATCCGGCCGAAGCCTTCGGGCGTGTCGTCGTACTCCCCGACGACGTTGCCCTCGGCGTCGATCTCGGCCGCCAGCACGCGTACGTGCCCGGTCTTGCGGTCCAGGTCGACCCGCGCTTTCGTGTGGGAGTCGCCGGTCTTGTGGTAGGCGGTCAGCAGCCCCTGCTCGATCGCCTCGACGAGCACATCGAGCGAGATCTCCCGCTCCCGCTCCAGCATCCGCAGGATGCTCATATCGATGTCCATGGCCTACTCCCCCTCGTCGATCCGCTTGAACTCGATCTGCACAAGCGCCTTCTTCACGTCCGCGTACGCCACATCGCGGCGCTTGCCGCTCACCTCGAGGCTCGCGCGCTCCTCGTCGGACTCCTTGACCCGTCCGGTGAACGCGGAGCCGTCGGCAGTGGTGACCTTGACCAGGCGACCCTTGTTGCGGCGCCAGTGGCGCGGCAGGGTCAGCGGCCGGTCGACCCCGGGAGAGGTCACCTCGAGCGTGTAGGGCTGCTCGCCCATGACGTCGGACTCGTCGAGGACCCGGTTGACCTCACGGGTTGCCTCGGTGACCTCCTCATGGGTGATCCCGCCGTCCTTGTCGACGGCGATCCGCAGGATCCGGCGCTTGCCGGCCGGCGTGATCTCCACGGCCTCGATGTCGAAGCCCACGGCCTGAAGCGGGTCTGCGAGGGCCTTTTCGATGGCACTCGCGATCGCGTCCTTCCGCTCAGCACTCAACGCGATCTCCCCCTGCATCCTGTTGTCCGGTCCTGTTGTATGCGTCTTCGAGCACGCGGCACTTCTGGTGACACCATACCTGTACGCCTCGGGTGTCTCGAACAGTGCGCGGCTGTGTTGGAAAGCCGCTGACGCGACTCCCGCCGGGTGTGGTTAGGGTTCCTCACGTGACCAGCGCACGTGCCCTCCGGATGCTCTCGCGGCGCACCGCTGTGGGTGTCGCCGTGGTTGCCCCGCTGGCCGCCTCGGCGTGTTCGGCCTCGGAGATCCTGGATCCTGTCAAAGCCCCTCCACCGAGCACTCCCCCGGCCCCCGCCAACCCCGACCAGAGTGTGATCGACGCCACGGTCGCGGAGATCCTCGGGGCTGACAAGGGCGCCCCCTCCGCGTTCGTGCAGCTCCATCGCGTGCACATCGAGGCGCTGGCGCCGACCAAGGGTGTGGCCGCGGCGCCGGCGACCGGACGCTGGCAGGAGCGTCAGCTCGCCCTGGTCACGACGCTCACCGCGGCCGCCGGGCGCGCGGCGGACCCGCAGCTGATCACACTGCTCGCCTCGGCCGCCGCCGGCCAGCAGCAGCTCCTGCACGGACGAGGTCTGGCATGACAACCGCGACCTCCTCCTCGACGGAAGCGCTTCAGGCGGCGCTGGCGGTGGAGCACTCCGCGATCTACGTCCTGGGCGCCCTCGGCGGGCGCACCTCGGCGACGACCTCCCCGGCTCTGGCGCGGGCGCTCACGGACGCGTACGACGACCACGTGAACGCCCGGGAGGCGCTGGCCGCGCATGTGGTGGCCGCCGGGATCGAGCCGGTCGCGCCCTCCGCGGTCTACGACCTGCCCGGCCGGATCGGGTCGGAGGCGGGCATCGGCGCCGCGGCGCTGCAGCTGGAGCAGGACACCACGGCGACGTATCTCTCGTTGGCACCGAAGGCGACCGGCACCGACCGGACGCTGCTCATCCAGCTGCTCTGCCGGGCGGCCGCGCGGCAGCTCGATCTGGGCGCGAAGCCGCGGGCCTTCCCAGGTACCTGATCCCTAAAAGCCGAGATGGCCCGCGAACCGTCCGGCGCGGGAGACTCCCGAGATGTCTCCCGAGACCGGGCGGCTCGCGGGCCAGGTTTTGGCCTGGACACGAGGCCTGAGAAGTCGCCTGGGGCTGAACCTCTCTTGCAGAAGTATGCAATCCCCGCTCAGGATGGCCCAGACCCGCAAAAGCGCATTGCAAGAACTTGCAACTTTTCCCGGCGTCATTCCCAGGAGCGAACGATCTGGTGTATGTCGCTCAGTCGTTGTGCGACGGCGTCCGGAGAGCCCTCGCTGTGGCCGACTTGGCTGCTCGGGATATTGCTGTGCGGGATGTGGATCGCCCGCAGACCAGCCTTCTGAGCACCGTACACATCGTCGAAGAGCCTGTCGCCCACGTAGACGCATCGAGACGGATCCGAGACCTTCACGGCCTCCATCGCGGCGTGGAACGCCTCCTCGGCTGGCTTCGTCCAGGGAACCTCGGAGGTGTAGACGTCGCCGTCCAGCAGGTCGAGCACCCCATCGCGCTCGAAGAACCCGCGGTGCCACGCGCGCGGCCAGATCGTGTTGGACAGCACCCCGACACGTACGCCGTCGGCGCGGAGCGCCTCCCACAGCGGCCCGACCTCGGGATCGGTCAGGGTGTGCGGCTCCCAGAACTCGTAGTAGGCGTCGAGCAGGTCAGGGTCGTGCTCGAGGCCGGCCTCGTCGAAGAGGTTGCCGATCGTCGAGCTCTGCTGGTGGTCACGGCTGCGGGCCCAGATCGTCTCTCCGGCCTGGTGGAGCCTGGTCGCGTTGACCGGGTGGTCGTCGTCGCAGGCACCTCTCACCGCCTGGGCGAGCGCCAGCGACTCCGCGTGGAAGTCGATGTCGTGCCACTTCGTCAGCGTGCCGCCCCAGTCGAAGATCACCGCGTCGATCGCCATGGCCACGACCCTAGCGGGGCAGCACCGGCCGACTCATGGTGTTTTTCAGCGGGACATCTGCGCCGAGTCGACCAGATCGGCGAGCTCGGCGCGGAAGTCGGGATGGGCGCACTGATCGATGATTCGCCGGGCGCGGGCGGCGGGCGAGATGCCGCGCAGATCGGCCACGCCCTGCTCGGTGATGATCACCTGTACGTCGTGCGCGGTGTGGTCGACGTGGCCGACGAACGGCACGATGCGCGAGACCGTGCCGTGCTCGGCGGTCGACGGGGCGGCGAAGAGGTTGAGGTGGGCGTTGCTCGCGAAGTCACCCGAGCCGCCGAGGGCGTTCACGTTGCCGTGGATGTCGGCCTCGGCCATCGAGTCGATCGCGATGAGGCCGAGCCGACGGATGACCTCGGGGTGGTTCGATATCTCCTGCGGGCGCAGCAGGACCCGGCCCTTGTAGTGGTGGACGTCGTCGTTGAACCGGCGCGCGCCCGCCTCGGACAGGCCGAAGGCAGTGGCCGAGACTCCGATCAGCTTCCCGGCGTCGAGCAGGTCCAGCAGACCGTCCCGGACGGTGTCGGTGTAGGCCGTCAGGTGCTCGAACTCGGCGTCCTGGAGCCCGGCGAGGACCGCGTCGGCAACGGGACCCGCACCGGCGTGGAGTGGGAGCAGGCTGTGGTGCAGGCGGCCGTGGCGTACCTCATGGCGGAGGAAATCGACGACGAGCTCGGCGATCGCGCGGCTCTCCGCGTCGATCACGCGCGGCCGTGAGCCTCGGTCGGGACGATCGGTCTCGACAACAGCGACGACCTTGGCCGGATCGACGAGGAGGAAGGGGTCACCGATCCTCTGCATCGGTGTCGTCAGCTGGATCGGCGCCCGCGCCGGCGGCAGCTGGGAGCCGTGATGGATGTCGTGGAACCCCTCGAACCCGCGCGGATGCCAGCTGTTGACCTCGAGGATCACGGCCTCGGCGGCGTCGAGCCACGTCTGGTTGTTGCCGACACTGCTCCCCGGGACGAGCAGCCCGTTGGGCAGGATCGCCGCCACCTCGACCACCGCGACGTCGAGAGCGCCGTAGAAGCCGGAGGCCGCGTGCTGGGCGACTCGCGAGTGACGTACGTCGACGCCCTCCGGCCACTCCCGGACCAGCCCCAGGGCCTCAGGCACCGCCTTCGGTCGCCCGATCCCGGCGAACCCGGAGAAGGCCACCGTCTTCCCCGGCCCGATCCCCGCAGCCGCTTCCGCGGCGCTCGCCACCCGCCAGGCGAGCGTACGGTCAAGAATCCTGTCCCCCGTCATGGGGACGATCTTGCCGCATTACCGGCGGTTGGAATCCCCGGTTAACCGGGTATTCCTGCGCTTCTCAGGCGTTGCAACACCCGAGAAGCGCAGGAAACACCGGAGAAGTTCCGGTTATGTCAGCCGCGGACGACCTCGGTGAGGTGGGCGACGGCGTCGTCGAGAGCGACCTCGGTGCGCTCGCCGCTCTTGCGGTCCTTGATCTCGATCTTGCCCTCGACCAGGCCCTTGCCGACGGTGACGATGGTCGGGACGCCGATGAGCTCGGCGTCCTTGAACTTCACGCCCGGCGAGACCTTGGGACGGTCGTCGTAGAGCACGTCGATGCCGGCGGCCTCGAGCTCACCGGCCAGCTTCGCGGCAGCCTCGAAGACGGCGGCGTCCTTGCCGGTGGCGACCAGGTGGATGTCGTACGGAGCGACGTTGCGGGGCCAGGCGAGACCGATGTCGTCGAGGGTGCCCTCGGCGACGGCGGCCACGGCGCGGGTGACGCCGATGCCGTAGGAGCCCATGGTGACGGTGACGAGCTTGCCGTTCTCGTCGAGCACCTGCAGCCCCAGCGCCTCGGCGTACTTGCGGCCGAGCTGGAAGACGTGGCCCATCTCGATGCCGCGGGCCAGCGTCAGCGGGCCGGAGCCGTCAGGAGCCTGGTCGCCCTCACGGACCTCGGCGGCCTCGATGGTGCCGTCGGGGGTGAAGTCGCGGCCGGCGACCAGGTCGATGACGTGCTTGCCGTCGACGTTGGCGCCGGTGACCCAGCGAGTGCCGGTGACCACGCGCGGGTCGACGAGATACCGGATCCCCGATGCCGACGACTCCCCCAGCACCTCGGGACCGATGTAGCCCTTGACCAACTCGGGGTGCTTCTTCAGCTCGACGTCGTCCATGGGCTCGACCTCGATCGGCTCGAGCTGGCCCTCGAGGCGCTTGATGTCGACGTCGCGGTCACCGGGCAGGCCGATGGCGAGCGGCTCGACGGTGCCATCGGGGTGACACAGCGTCACGAGCACGTTCTTCAGCGTGTCGCCGGCCTCCCACGGACGGTCCTCGCGCGGGTACGCCTCATTGAGGTGGTCGACGAGCGTCTGGATCGTGGGGGTGTCGGGAGTGTCCTCGGCGTGGGCGGCCGGCACGTCCTCGTAGGAGAGCGGCTCGGGGGCCAGCGTCGTGACCGCCTCGACGTTGGCTGCGTAGCCGCCGGGCGAGCGTACGAAGGTGTCCTCACCAGCCTCGGAGACGGCCAGGAACTCCTCGGAGGCCGAGCCGCCCATCGCGCCGGAGGTGGCCTTGACGATGACGTACTCGAACCCGAGGCGGTCGAAGACCTTGACGTACGCCGCGCGGTGGGCGTCGTAGGCCGCCGACAGCCCCTCGTCGGTGTAGTCGAAGGAGTAGGAGTCCTTCATGATGAACTCGCGGCCGCGCAGCAGCCCCGCACGGGGACGCGCCTCGTCGCGGTACTTCGTCTGGATCTGGTAGATGGCCAGCGGCAGGTCCTTGTAGGAGCCGTAGAGGTCCTTGACCAGGAGCGTGAACATCTCCTCGTGCGTGGGACCGAGCAGGTAGTCGGCCTCCTTGCGGTCCTTGAGCCGGAAGATGCCGTCGCCGTACTCCGTCCAGCGGCCGGTCGCCTCGTAGGGCTCGCGCGGCAGCAGCGCCGGGAAGTGCACCTCCTGGGCACCGATCGCGGCCATCTCCTCACGGATGATCCCCTCGACCTTGCCGAGCACGCGCAGGCCCAACGGCAGCCAGGAGTAGATCCCCGGAGCGGCACGGCGGATGTAGCCGGCACGGACAAGCAGCTTGTGGCTCGCGACCTCGGCGTCCGCGGGATCCTCACGCAGGGTCCGCACGAACAGGGTCGACATACGGGCGATCATGCGGGCTAGCGTACGGCCGACCGGACCGCTCCCGCGAACCGGTTAGGAGCGTGTTGCAACCGGCTCCCGCCTGCACACGTCATCCCTCCATGAGACGTATCCGAATCACGGCACTGGCCACGGCCATCCTCGTTGCTCTCATGCTCCCGGTCTCACTGATGACACCGGCTTCTGCGGCGGCTCCGACCGTCGACGTACGCCCCGGGACGCTGCCGCAGGGCAGCGCACCCACGATCCCTTACCTGCACCATCCCACCGAGGACGCCTGGTCGGTGGTCGACCCGAAGACAGGCATGAAGACTCCGGTCGCCGGCATCGACATCACCGACTCGGTCACGCTGCTGGGCAGGTCCGGCAGCGGGTTCCTGCTACGGATGAGCAACCGGTCTGACCGGATCGTCCGGGTCGAGCTGGACAAGCCGCAGCGCACGATCGTCGACGGGATCCACTACCAGTCGTGGAGCAGGATGTCGGCCGACAACCGGTATCTGCTCATGACGACCTTCGTCTCCAGCGGTACGCAGCTGCAGGTCCGCAATGCGGTCACCGGTGCCATCGTCGCCCGGCGCACCTTCCGGAACACGACTGAGCCGAACCCCATCGACGTCAGCGGCACTCGCGTGCTTCTCGGCGGGTTCTCTCCGGCGCGGACGATGGTCTGGAACTGGCAGACAGGCACGATCCGCACGATCGCGTCCCGGGCGGCGTACGCCGGGGCCTTCGGCATCGACCGGCTGGCGACCTACTCGAAGAAGCCGTTCGAAGCCGACGCCTGCACCGTCGTGTCGACCATCTCCCAGCCGGGCACGACGCTGTGGCGATCATGCGCGGAGGCAGTGGGGGCCTTCTCTCCCGACGGCGCTCGGATCGCCACGGACGTGATCGCCTGGCGGGACGACTCTTCGGTCGTACGCCGCCGGAGCATCCGCGGCACATTGCTGGCGACCTACCGCAACCCTAACGGCGTCCGGGTGCACGCTTGGGAGACCAGCACCCGGGTCCTGCTCGAGTCGGCACCCCAGACGGGCATCGACTGGCTCGTGCGCTGCGAGGGCGCCGAGTGCGAACGCGCCTGGAGGGCGTACTGATCAGGGGCAGAATCAGAACATGATGGTGGAGAAGCGGGCCGTCTCGAGGAAGCCGGCCCGCTCGTAGGCGCGGCGCGCGGGGGCGTTCCACTCGTTGACGTAGAGCGAGACGCGCGGAGCGATCTCGCTGCGGACGATGTCGCAGACCGCGGCCATCCCGCGAGCAGCGAGGCCCTCGCCGCGGCGGTGCTCGGGCACCCAGACCCCCTGGATCTGCGCGGCCTCGGGGGTCGCGCAGGCGACCTCGGCCTTGAAGACGACCTCGCCGTCCTCGATCCGGGCGAAGGACCAGCCGCGCGAGATCAGCTGGAGCACCCGGGCACGGTAGAGGTCGCGGCCGCCGCCGGTCTCCGGCGAGATCCCGACCTCCTCGGTGTACATCGCGACGCACGCCGGATAGAGGGCGTCCATGTCGGCGCGGACGGTGCGGCGTACGAACGGGTCCGGCTCGACCAGGCTCTGCAGCTGCTGCTCGAGATGAGGCTGCTCCCAGCGCTGGTCGCGCGGTGTCCCCCACGAGTCGCCGATCGATCCCCACAGCGCCCGCACCGCGGCCTGCCGCCCGACGATGGTCGAGACGGTTCGGACCCGGGTGCGGGCCCGCTCACCGAAGGCGTACGCATCCTCCTCGGTGGCCTGGATGGGAACCAGGTTGGCGCCGACGTGACAGGCCGCGACCAGGTCGCCGCCGTCCCAACGGCCCCAGATCTCGCCGCCGAGCCAGCGCGGCTCGAGGTTGGTGGTGCGCGCCCGGTACTCCGCGAACACGTTGACCACCGGATCCTGCGCGGTCAGGTCGAGGAACGCGCTGAGATCACCCGCGTGCAGCGGGCGGATCCCCTGGCGCGTCGTCAGCATGTCACCGAGCCTAGGGCCAATCCGGTTGTACGTCGCCTCACGGCTCGCGGACCGGATCAGGCAAAGATGCGTTCGATCGTGTGCATTCGCTCGCGGATGGTCTTGAGACGTACGTCCTGACCGGCCTCGCCGGTGTCCCCCCAGACCGCCCGGCCCACCATCACACCGCTGGCGCCGAGCGCTCGGACCCGCGGCAGGCGCTCGCTGAAGTCGTCCCAGCCCATCCCGTCGGACCGCGCGACCCAGGACGCTCGCCCGAGGTCGGCACGCTCGATGCTCTCGAGGCCCTCGTCGTTGATCTTGAGCTTGAGCACGATGCCGCCACAGCGTGACCGCGTGGCGAGGGTGGCCAGATCCTCGAGGCAGCCGGGCGTCGTGCAGTAGGGCTCGAGGAAGACCCGGTCATAGCCCGGGAGTCGCTCGAGGATGTCGAGCGCCATCGGCGCGCACTCGGTCTGGTGGTCGTCGAACCCGACCTTCACGGCGTCCGTCGTCCTCTCCGGGACGACGAGCTCATCGACGGCGTCGATGTCCGGGAGCCCGGCGCAGGCGAGCTCGCGGCGTACGTCGCCGTGGCCCTGCGTGGGCCGTACGACGATGCCCCAACGAGGGGTGTTGGCCACCAGATCGAGGATGCCGGGCCTGATGTCGGAGGAGTCCGGGGTGTGGAACAGCGCATCGTCTGCGTGATCGATGGCAAGCCAGAAATTGGTCAACGTTGTCGCCAGTCTGAAGAGGGGAAACAAAGACGTGTGGAGGCGCTAGGCGCAGCCTAGACAGCACGACGCCGCATCAGTGGCATCTCGAGTAAATTGCGGGTTGCGCCGCGGGTCAGTACTCGCCGCCGTCTGCGACCACGCACTGACCGTTGATGGCCCCGGACACGTCGGAGGCGAGGAACACGCAGACCTTCGCGACGGCGTCGGCCGTGACGAACCGGTGTCCGGGGATACGCGCGGCCCGGTAGGAGATGTACTGGTCGACGGTCACCCCTTCCTTGCGAGCGTGCTTGACGAAGACCTGTCGGGACGACTCGCTCCACATCGGGCCGGGAGCGACGACGTTGGCCCGGACGATCCCCTCCTCCTCCTGCGCGATCGCCTGGGCGAGGCCGGTAAGCGCGTGTTTGGACACGCCGTAGGCGGCCCGTCGTGACGGCGTACGGATCCCGAAGACGGAGCTGACCAGGACGACCGCCCCGGACCGCGCCGCCCGGAGCTTCGGCAGCGCGAGCGAGGCCGTGCGCCACACCGAGGTCAGGTTGAGGTCGAGGGTGAGCTGCCACTCGGACCGGTCGATCTCGGCGACAGTGTCGGGGCTGGGGTTGATGCCGGAGCAGTTGATGAGCCCCGAGAGCGTCTCGAACCCGGCGAGCGTCTCGGCCAGGGCGTCCACGCCGTCGTCGGTGGTCAGGTCGCCCTCCACGCGCGCGACGGCACCGGTCTCGTCGGCCAGGTAGGCGAGCTCGGTGGTGCGGCTGTAGGCGTGCAGGATCACCGGGGTGCCCTCGGCGCTGAGCCGGCGCGCGACCGCGCTGCCGAGGTCTCCGGTCGCGCCGAGGACGAGCACGGGAGCTCGCGGCGGGGTGCCTGACTCAGACGCTGTGCTCATGGCGCTCCTTGATCCGGTGGATCGCCGACCTCACCACGTCCTGATGGGCGGGCGGCAGACCAGTGAGACCTTCGAGATGGCTCACGCAAGTGATATCACCCATTTGCCCGAGCCGGTACGCGGTAATCGGAATCGCCGGGGCGAGGGTCGGATGGTGCAGCCGATGGACCAGGGCGTCGGTGATGTCGGTGCCCCAGCCGAGCACGTCGCGCTCGCGGGCGACCGCACCTGGATCCTCCTCGCGGTCCAGGATCTGGAGGTAGCCGTCGACCGGCACCCGGCCGCGCAGGATCAGCTGGAACATCGCCGCCTTCCGCAGGAACAGCGACCGGAACGCCTCCAGCACGAACTCCAGCTCGTCCCAGTAGCGCTCCGGGGCCTGGTCGAGGAGGTCGCCGTAGTCCTCGCGCTCCTCGGTCAGGTAGAGGCAGATCAGCCGGTCCATCCAGGACAGGCTCTCGCGTACGCTCAGCCGGGCCACCGTGTCGAGGTCACCGGGCTGGAAACCGGCCTTGAGGAACGTCATCACCAGCGGCCCCATGTGCATGTCCGCGAAGCGGGCGCCGTCGAGCGCCATCCCGTGTCCGTCGCGCAGCCGGTCGCGGATGCCCTCGGCGACGAAGTACTGGTAGAAGGTCTCGTGGGCGAACTCCGCCGACTCCACCGAGTCCTTGGTCCGGCCGGTCACGCCGAAGACCTCGGAGTGATCGAGCAGGTCCGCGATCCATTCGTACGTCAGGAAGTCCCGCTGCCGGGTGATGTCGAGGTCGCGCTGCAGGTTGGCGAAGAGCCACTCCGAAACGCGCGGGACCGGGATCAGGTCCTGCTCCTGCGAGGTCGGCTCGTCCATCCCGGTGAACAGGTCCCAGGCGATGTCGCGGTAGGTCTGGAACCGCACCCGGCTGGGGATGCGTGAGCTCTTCCGGTCCCAGGGCTGCCCGCAGACGTGCTTGAGATGGACGGTGTAGCCGTCCCACTGTGTCCGGGGCGCCGGAGCGCCCTCCTCGAGCGAGGCGTAGAGCTGCTTGAGGACCATCGGCGTCGCGGGGAAGAACCCGCCCCCGCGCTCCATCTCGGCGGCCAGGTTGCGCAGCCGGTCGTCGCCACCGCGCTCCTCGCCGAGGGCGCGCACCTCGACCGGGGAGATCGGCTCGACGCGTACGACCATCGCCGACTCGACGCCGAGGTCCTCCAGCCGGGCCGGGCTGCGCAGCTGTTCGGCGAGCTCGTCGCGCTCGGTCTGCAGGTTGCGCTTGCTGATCACCACGAACCGTCCGCCGCGGCCGAAGGCCGAGCGCAGCTCGCTCAGGTCGGGGCGGGTGACACCGTGCTCCTCGGCGCTGGAGGAGATCAGGTCGAAGTCGTCGATGACGATCGGCGCGCGGTCCTCGTCGACCAGGGCGCCGTAGTCGACCGCGCCGTCGCGCAGGCTGATGTAGCGCACCTGCTCCTTCGAGGCCGTCCACTCCCTGGTCTCGACCGTCTTCCCCGAGCCCGAGGGGCCGGTGAGGAAGAAGAGGTTGGACTCGGGATCCTCCAGCCACCGGCCGAGCGCCTCGAAGAGCGGAATCGTGGGCTGCTCCGTCGTCAGCCCGCTCAGCGCCGCCACCCGTGCACGCGGGAAGGTCAGCCTTGAGCTGGTGGCGGGGACCGGTGCGGCCGGTGTTGCGGGGGCGAGCACTGGTCCGGGCACCACGGTGTCCTCGCCCCGCCAGGCGTACGCCTTCCACCACTTCGCCTGCCAGATGCCGGTGTTCTTCCGGATCCACTCGCCCCGATGGGACGGGTCGAGGGTGCGGGGAACCGCGCCGCCGACCACGCGGATGAGCTCGTCGAGCGGCATCAGCTTCGAGCCGGACGTACGCCGGTAGAAGGTGCTCCGGGCCATCGCCACACCGGCGCCACCGTCAGCTTTTCCGGTCACCTGGCGGACCCAGGCGCGCAATTCGCCGTTGAACTGCTCTGGTGAGAGAGATTCGTCGGTCATTGCCCCTCGCCGAGTCGTCGCGAACGCGGTTGAGAGTATCTCGCAGGCGTCCCAATTCTGTCCCAGAAACGTCCCAACTGACCTGGGACTGTCTTTACTTCGTCCCCACTCCCACCCGCCCTCTGGTGGGACGGATGTGGCCTCCGCCACCGTGGAGTTGTCCCCACCAGGGACAGCGCCGGCCCCACCTACGGGCCCCACCGCTGAAGGAGATGATGACCATGAGGAACCACAAGTTCAGCATCGCCACCTTCGCCGTCACGCTTCTTGTCGTGTTCGGCTTCAACCAGCTGCTCAGCGCCGAGCCGCCCACGTGCCAGGCAGCCGCCGGCACCTCGTCCGTGTCCGTCGTCCTCACGGAAGGAGTGCTGTCATGATCAGCAACTTCATGCGCCCCGGCGAAACCGTCCGGGCCCGCGGCGGCACCCGCTCCGGAAAGCGCGGTGTCGTCGTCGCCACCGCCGCGGGCCGCACCAAGGTCCGCTTCAACGGCAGCAGCGGCACCCGCTGGGTGCGTACCGGCAACCTGACCTCCACCGGCAGCGGCTCGCTGTCCTGGATCATCCCGGTCAAGGCCGCACTCGTCCTCTTCCTGGTCGTGCCGGGCATCCGGTTCGTCGTCGTCCACCTGTGGACCCACGGCGGACTGGACGGGTTTGCCACGGCCCTCGGAAACCAGATGGGCCAGGCCGCACTCGCCTGGGGCCACCTGATCACCACGGACCCACTCGGAGCACTGCTCCACCTCGGGTTCCTCGGCCTGGTCTCCAGGCTGATGCACTGGTGAGACCACAAGGCCTTCGAGACGTACGCAGGGGGACGTCTCGGAGCAGAAGAAGGAAGCCCGGTCCGGCTGAGGACCGGGCTTCCTGCGTACGTTGGGACGCGCGGGATGCTGACCGAGGTAACTCGGTAACTCGGCGAGTGCGCACTGCCCTCGTGGAACTCCACGAAGGAAGCGGCCGTTCACCGAGTTACCTCGGTGAACATCCACCCTTCAGCCGCTGACCGACACCTGCGCGCCGGCGCCCTCGACGGGCTCCATGCCCTCGGCGATCTTCATCGCCTCCTCGATCAGGGTCTCGACGATGGCGGCCTCGGGGACGGTCTTGATGACCTCGCCCTTGACGAAGATCTGGCCCTTGCCGTTGCCGGAGGCGACGCCGAGGTCGGCCTCACGGGCCTCACCGGGGCCGTTGACGACGCATCCCATGACCGCGACGCGGAGCGGGACCTCGAGGCCGTCGAGGCCGGCGGTGACCTGCTCGGCGAGGGTGTAGACGTCGACCTGGGCGCGGCCGCAAGACGGGCAGGAGACGATCTCGAGGCGGCGCGGCTTCAGGTTGAGCGACTCCAAGATCTGGATGCCGACCTTGACCTCCTCGACCGGCGGCGCGGACAGCGAGACCCGGATCGTGTCGCCGATGCCCTTGGACAGCAGCGAGCCGAAGGCGACCGACGACTTGATCGTGCCCTGGAAGGCCGGTCCGGCCTCGGTGACGCCGAGGTGGAGCGGCCAGTCACCGGACTCGGCGAGCAGCTCGTAGGCGCGGACCATCACGACCGGGTCGTTGTGCTTGACCGAGATCTTGAAGTCGTTGAAGCCGTGCTCCTCGAAGAGCGAGGCCTCCCACATCGCCGACTCGACCAGCGCCTCGGGGGTGGCCTTGCCGTACTTCTCCAGGAGCCGCTTGTCGAGCGAACCCGCGTTGACGCCGATCCGGATCGAGGTGCCGTGGTCCTTGGCGGCCGCGGCGATCTCCTTGACCTGGTCGTCGAACTTGCGGATGTTGCCCGGGTTGACCCGGACTGCCGCGCAGCCGGCCTCGATGGCGGCGAAGACGTACTTCGGCTGGAAGTGGATGTCGGCGATCACCGGGATCTGCGACTTCTTCGCGATCGCGGGCAGCGCGTCGGCGTCGTCCTGGCTCGGGCAGGCCACCCGGACGATGTCGCAGCCCGACGCGGTGAGCTCGGCGATCTGCTGCAGCGTGGAGTTGACGTCGGAGGTGAGGGTGGTCGTCATCGACTGCACGGAGATGGGGCTCTCGCTGCCCACGCCCACCGACCCGACCTTGATCTGGCGGGTCTTGCGGCGAGGGGCGAGCACCGGGGCGGGTGCCTCCGGCATACCGAGGGGGATCGACGTCATGTCTACCAATCTTACGGGCGGGTCAGGCTTGGAGATGAAGCGGGACGACGAGGTCGGCGACGATCAGGACAACACCCATCACCAGGAGTGCCGAGGCCACGACGTACGCCACGGGCAGCAGCTTTGCCGGGTCGGCATGTCCCGGGTCGGGCCGCCTGAAGACCTTGGCGAAGGCGCGGCGGATGCCCTCCCACAGCGCGGTCGCGATGTGACCGCCGTCGAGGGGCAGGAGCGGGACGAAGTTGAAGATGCCGATGAACAGGTTGAACCCACCGACCAGGAACGCGAAGCTGGCGACCTTCTCGCCGACGTCGAGGCCCTCGTGGGCGGCGATCTCGCCGGCGATGCGGCCGCCGCCGACGATGCTGACCGGGCTGTCGGCCGAGCGCTCCTCGACACCGACGATCGCGAGCGCGACGTGCCAGACCTTGACCGGCAGCCTCAGCAGCGAGTGGACGGCGTTCTCCGCCATCACGCCCATCTCCTTCAGCGCGTAGACCGGCCCCTCCTTCGTGGTGACGACGTGCGACTCGGGAGACATCCCGAAGAAGCCGACCTTCGCGGTCTCCGGGTTGGCGCTGGTGTCGTCGACGTCCTTGACCCGTTCCTGCACGACGGTCTGGGTGTGCAGCGTCATCTGCTCACCGTCGCGCTCGATCACGATGGTGGCGTCGCCATCCATGTTGTCGCGGATCAGCTCCTGGGCGACCGCCCAGGAGGTCAGCTCGGTGCCGTTGAACGAGATCAGCTCGTCACCGGGCTTCAGGCCGGCGTCGGCGGCCGGGGTCGGCTTGTCGCTCGCGCGGCACTCGCGGCCCTGGTCCTCCCAGGTCAGCAGGCACTCCTGCAGGCTCGAGACAACCGGATGGCCCTTGTCGACGACGTTCTCGTGGACGCCGTAGATGCCGAAGACACCCCACAGCACGAAGAACGCGATGGCGATGTTCACCGTGGGCCCGCCGGCCATCACGATGACCTTCTTCCACCACGACATCTTGTAGAAGAGCCGCGGCTCGTCTTCGGGACGGATCAGCTCCCACTCGGCCGAGCGCGCGTCGCTGATCAGCTGGGTGAACATGCCGGTGTTGGACTTGCGGATCTTCAGAGCACCGTCGTCGGTCCGCTCCCCCAGCTGGTCGGCGCCGGGCGGCAGCATGCCGACGATCTTGACGTAGCCACCGAGCGGGATCGCCTTGAGGCCGTACTCGGTCTCGCCGACCTGCTTGGACCACACCGTTGGCCCGAAGCCGATGAAGTACTGGGTCACCTTCCCGCCGAACGCCTTCGCCGGGATCATGTGGCCGAGCTCGTGGAGCCCGATCGAGACCAGGATCGCGAGAATGAAGCCGATCACGGCCAGCGTGTAGAGCAGATAGCTCATGGACGGGTCTCCAGGATCCGAGTGGTCTCCTCGCGCGCCCAGGCGTCGGCGGCGAGCACATCCTCGATCGAGAGGGTGCTTTCAGAGCGTACGCCGTGATGCCGCGCCATCACCTCCGCAATCGTGTCCACGATGCCCGGGAACGGGATCCGGCCCTCGTGGAAGGCATCCACACAGACCTCGTTGGCCGCGTTGTAGACGGCGGGGTGGGTGCCGGCCCGGGTGCCGGCCTCGCGGGCGAGCCGCACCGCAGGGAAAGCAGAGTCGTCGAGCGGCTCGAAGCGCCAGTCGGCTGCCTTGGTCCAGTCGATCGGCGTCTCGGCGTCCGCCACCCGCTCGGGCCAGGCCATCCCCATCGAGATCGGCACGAGCATCGTCGGCAGCCCGAGCTGGGCGACCACAGCGCCGTCGGCGAACTCGACCATCGAGTGGATGTACTGCTGCGGGTGGACGACGACCTCGATCCGGTCGAAGGGTACGTCGAAGAGCAGGTGCGCCTCGATGACCTCGAGACCCTTGTTGACCAGGGTGGCGGAGTTGGTCGTGATCACCCGCCCCATCGCGAAGTTGGGGTGCTTGAGCGCCTGCGCGGGTGTGACCTGGGCGAGCTCGTCGCGGGAGCGGCCGCGGAACGGGCCGCCGGACGCGGTCAGCACCAGCTTGCGTACCTCCTCGGCACGCCCGGCGCGCAGCGACTGGGCGATCGCGGAGTGCTCGGAGTCGACGGGGACGATCTGCCCTTCGCGCGCGACCCGCTTGACCAGCGGTCCCCCGATGATCAGCGACTCCTTGTTGGCCAGGGCGAGCGTGTTGCCCGCCTCCAGCGCGGCCAGCGTCGGGCGGAGCCCGACGGCGCCGGTGATCCCGTTGAGCACGACGTCGGCGGGCTGGGCGGCGGCCTCGACCGAGGCTTCCTCCCCCAGTCCGGAGAGGTTGGGCGCGAACTCGGCGACCTGTGCCTCGAACAGCTCCTTGTTGGCCCCGCCCGCGGTCAACGCCACGACCCGGAAACGGTCCGGGTTGGCCCGCACCAGGTCGAGGGCCTGAGTGCCGATGGACCCGGTCGAGCCGAGGATCACCACGTCGCGTGGTCGCTGCTCATTCACCCGCCCATCCTCCCAGGAGAGGCTGAGAAGGCGCCAAGCGGCAGGCCTCTCAGGAGACCTTCCCGGCGAGCCCCTGGAAGACGTCGACCAGGACGCGGTCGAGGTTGGCCACGTCCGCGGGCTCGCTCAGGTTGCGCAGCGCTCCCCCGGTCTCCCCGGTCAGCCTGCCGAGCACGTCGATCGGTGCCTGGTCGCCGATCCCGACGGCGATGACCGGGATCGCGCCTTCGCCGCCGATCTCGTCCATCAGGGCGTCGAGGCTCTGTGGCGGGTTCTGGCCGCCGTCGGAGAGGAGGACGATCACCGTACGGTCCGAGACCTCGGTCTCGGAGGCGTCGATCGAGGCGCTTCCGTCGCGGATCGCGTCGTACAACGGTGTCTCGCCGAAGGCCGACAGCCCACAGATATCCCGCTTGAACTGCGCACGCGTCGTGGCGCTCAGCGGCTTGATCTCGGTCGAGGTGTCCTCGCCGGCGGGCGGGAACCAGTCCAGGCCCACCGAGTCGCGGCCGTCCTTGAGCTCCCCGATGGCGCTGAGCGCCGCGCTCTTCGCGACCTGGAGGTACGTCGGGTTGTCGGTCGTCTCGCCGGTGCACGCGTCGGTGAAGCCGTCGAGGCGGACCCGGCGGTCCTGACCGTCGATCTGCTCCATCGAGCCCGAGGTGTCGACGGAGAGCAGCACGCGTACTGGAAGGCGTACGTTCTGCCACTGGTGCCGCCACCGGTTGACCGTCTTCGGCTCCGGCCACGGGGTCACGGTCTCGACGTCGACGGCACCGACCACGTCCTGGAGCTCATCGGTGACCTTCTCCGGCTCGCCGGCGGCGCGGAAGCCCCAGGCGCGGAACTCCTGCTGCGCCTTCTTCGTCCGCAGATACTCGACGAAGGCCTCCGACACAGCCTGCTTGGCGTCGTCGGAGTCGAGGGAGGCCATCGGGACGGCGGGGTGGTCGAATGCGTAGATCGTGTCGTCCGGGCTCACCGTGACCATCCGACGGTCCGCGTCCAGCGGGGCACGGCAGGAGAAGTCGTCGGACCCGAGCGGGTCCTGGCAGTTGTAGAGGTACGCCGTCTGCTCCTGGGCGACCACGGCATCCATCTGAGCGAGCAGGTCCAGGTCTTGGAAGACGCGGTTCATCAGCCGGGTGATGTCCTCGCCGGCCAGCTCGTCGGGCACCGAGGCGATCGCGTCGCGCAGCAGCCCGACCGCGTCCTCCTCGTCGTGGTCGGCGACCAGCGCCTCGTTGAGGGCGACCGAGGTCGCCATCCCCGAGGTCGAGCCGATCGGGTCGTCGATCGCGATCGAGAGATCGCCGCCCGCGGCCTTGGTCAGCAGCTCGTCCCAGTCGGGCGAGCGCGAGAGCTTCTCCCGCTTCGCCAAGGGCATCAGGATCGTCAGGACGGAGGAGGCGACCGAGGTCCATTCGCCGTCGTTGTCGGCCAGCTCGCCGGCACCGTCCTCACCGAGCTCGCCGGCGGCCAGGAGCTCCGGCCAGACCGACTCGGTCGGCAGCCAGAGGTCCGGCTTGCGCGCCTCGACGACCTCGCAGTCCTCCGGGTCGTCGACCGGGCACTCCAGCCGGTCGTCGGGGGCCGCGACCCAGCCGGTGGCGATCGCCTCGGCGGCGTCACCCGAGTTGACTCCGAACACCTCGACATCGGCGCACGCGCCGTCCTCGCCCCGGTATTCCTCGTTGAAGTCGGCGGCCAGCTGGTCGATGAGACCGTCCTTCTCGGTGCTGACCACGACGCTCAGCCTGGTCGCGTCTCCTTCGCACGCTGCGGCCGGGACCAGGCCGCCACCACCGGAGCCGAGGATCGGCTGGATCGCGGCCAGCAGAGCGATCACCGCGGCGACCGCGACCGGGACCAGCCACCCGGTGCTGCGCCACCAGGAGGCGCCGCCCACCAGGGCCCGCGCCTTGTCGCGGGTCAGCGGCAGGTAGCGCGGGCCGCGGTCGTCGGTGCCGTCCAGCAGTCCGACGACCCTCCGGTTGCCCGTCTGGAGCAGCGGTGCGCCGATCAGCTCCTCGCCCGTCGCCGTCTTCTCGGCGTCGAGGTTGACCACACGGTTGTGCTCGCCCACCGCGTGCGCCCGTCCGCCGAGCTCGCGGTTGCCGTCCCCGTGCCAGGCCTCGGCGACCACCAGCGCGTTCTCGACGTGTCGCCGGACCAGCGAGGCGCTCTTCACCTGCCGGGGGAGCTTGTCCTCGGGCATCAGGGTGAGCAGTACGAAGCCGCCCGGCAGCGCGGTCACGGCGACGTCGCGCGACTCGGCCGCAATCTTCCAGTGGACCCGCAGGAACGTGCCGTCGGCGACCGTCGTCGCGTCGCTCGCCGCGAGGACGACTGCCGCAGAGGTCATCAGGTGGCGCTTGGTCACCGGGAACGCGTAGCCGACGACCTCCTCACCCTTGTCATAGACCGCTGCGGTCATCATCAGGGCTGCGGACGTGGCTGGGATTGCGCGCTTCCGCGCCGCGTCCCAGGCGAGCAGCGCGTTGAGCACGACCGCGACGACGACGCAGCCGATGCCCGCGACGACGGCGACGATGCCGGCCTGACCTTGGAAGACGGACTGGAGATAGGCGAGCGCTGCCATCGCCACAGCGCCGACCACAGACGTCAATGCCCACGGCTTGGCGGACGACAGGTCCGGGTGTTGCGCCATCCGAGTCTCCTAGCGGGCATCGATCCGATCGCGCGGAGTCTAGTGAAGGCTATTCGAATCGCACTGCGAAAAGAGGCCGATTGGCTGAAGGACGGCGGCGCAGACAACCCCGGAAATAGCAACAGCCCCGGACTCCCCCACGGGTCCAGGGCTGTGCATGAAACGTTTTGCAACGTCTGGACACAATTAAGCCACAAAGATGCACGTAAAGGCAAATCCCGAAACGCGCGTCCCAGTTAAATTTGCGTCAGATCAGTGGTTCCAGGATGACGCCCAGCCGCGGCGTGACGTGGCGAACCCAGGAATCGGTCAGGTGCGAGTCGTCGTAGTAGGTGACCTTCTCACCCACGACCAGCGGGCAGCGATCGTCGGCGCACACGAATCGCTCGGTGTCGACGTACGCCGCCTTGGTGCCCTTCAGGGCCGCCTCGGTGAGCTCGTTGCTGCTGGTCTCGCGCGAGTCCGGGTCGCTGAGGCAGGAGCTCTGGTCGGCCTCGGGGGCGCTGATGCAGTCGGCGGGGTTCTGGTCGACCTTGGGCACGTCGCCGAGGACGACGACCTTGCGGGAGATCTCCCGATAGGCCTTCACCGTGCTGCGTACGGCCTGCGACCACTGCTCGTCACGGTCCATCCCGTCGTACGTCTTCGGCATGAAGAGCTGCCCGCGCGCCGTCGAGACGATCGTGTCGGGGTCGAGGCGCTCGAGGTGGTCCGCGGACCAGTCGCGGAAGTCGTCGCACTCGGCCTGGGTCATCTTCTTGCCGCGGTGCTGGACCGGGTAGGGGGCGCAGCCGACCTTCACGATCGGCACGACCCTGAAGCCGTTCTCCTTACCGAGGTCGTCGAAGGCGGTCAGCCACATGCCGGCGTGGGAGTCCCCGACGAGGGCGACGGTCTTCTTCGCGTCGGTGTCACCGAGGGTGCAGTCGGCGCCGCGGGTGTCTCCGTAGTTGGCGTAGCAGTCGCCGTACGTCTTCTGCCACCGGTCATCGGTGATCTCCTCGCCGAGCACGGCCGGCGGGATCGGGCCACCGCGGTCGGCGATGTCGAGGGCGGCACGGAGCTCGCGCTGCACCTGCGGCGCGCCCCCGGTCTCGGCGGCTGTGTCGGGGACCTCGTTGGCCGCGAACCACGCCTGCGCCTGGGCGGCCCGCTCCTTCTCGGAGTAGGCGGCATAGCCGGTGGTCAGCCAGCCGCTGCCGACCGCCAGCACGAGCGCTGCCGGCCACAGGGCCAGCGAGCGCAGCCCGTGGGAGAGCACGGGCACCTGCTTGCGCTGGAACGGGAGCTCGATGAAGCGGTGGCTCAGGGCGGAGAGGAGCAGTGCGGCGGCGACCGCGACCGTAATCTCGAGCGCGCCGTTGCCGAGTTCTAAGAACTCGGGGGCGAGCACGATCAGCGGCCAGTGCCACAGGTAGAGGGAGTAGGAGATGTCGCCGACGTACCTCAGCGGCTTGACCGCGAGCAGCTTCGCGGTCGGAGCGTTGGCGCCGGAGGCCAGCAGCGCAACCGTGCCGAGGGTGGGCACCAGCGCCTGCCAGCCGGGGAACGGGGTGGCCTCGCTGAACACGACCGTGGAGACGACGATCGCCGCGGCTCCGCCGAGGCCGGCGGCGACGCTGGCGGCTCCCTTGAGCCGGCCACCCCAGCAGGCCAGCAGCGCGCCGGCGGCGAGCTCGTAGGCGCGGGCCGGGGTGGAGAAGTAGGCAGCGGTCGGGTTCTCGGCGGTGGCGTAGATCGACCACGCCAGGCTCGCGACCGCGATCACCGCGGCCACGATCGTGAAGCCCTTGCGCCCGAGCCTGGGGATGAGCAGGAGCGCCAGCACCGGCCAGACCAGGTAGAACTGCTCCTCCACCGAGAGCGACCAGTAGTGCTGGAAGGGCGAGGGCTCGCTGGGCTGGAAGTACTGCACCCCCTCGGCCGCGAAGTGCACGTTGGCCAGGAAGAACGCCGCCCAGGTGCCGTCAGCGGCGGCGTCGGTGAGCCGGGTGGTGGGCAGCCGCCAGGCGGCGTACGCCAGGACGACCAGGATCACGAGAGTGGCTGCCGGCAGGATCCGGCGGGCGCGACGCGCGTAGAACTGCGGGATGCTGACCGTGCCTGATGTGTCAGCCTCGCGCAGCAGCAGGGTGGTGATCAGGAAGCCGGAGAGGACGAAAAAGACGTCGACGCCGACGAACCCGCCCTCGGTGTGCGGGATGCCCGCGTGGGCAGCGACGACCAGGCCTACGGCAATGGCCCGGAGACCTTGGACATCTGTCCGCCACTGCTTGGCTGACATGTGGGGTGCACCTCGTGTGGGGGTTCGGCTGCTTCCATTGCTGGGTCCGTGCCGCGGAGGTACGCGAAACGGCGCTCGATGCTTTCACGGACGCCAACCGGCCCGCACATCGAGGGTCGCACACTCGGATGTTTGTCTAGCGGATTACTCGCCGATGAACGACATCACGTGCTTGATCCGGGTGTAGTCCTCGAACCCGTAGACGGAGAGGTCCTTGCCGTAGCCGGAGTGCTTGAAGCCGCCGTGGGGCATCTCGGAGATGTAGGGGATGTGGGTGTTGATCCACACCACGCCGAAGTCGAGGCGCTTGCTGACCCGCAGCGCGGTGGCGTGATCCTTGGTCCACACGCTCGACGCGAGGCCGTAGTCGACGTCGTTGGCACACTTGAGCGCCTCCGCCTCGTCGGCGAAACCCTGCACCGTGATCACCGGGCCGAAGATCTCCTGCTGGATCTGCTCGTCGTCCTGGCGGAGCCCGGCCAGGACCGTGGGCTGGTAGAAGTAGCCGTTCTCGCCGCCTTCGACTCGTGCCGGCGCACCGCCGGCCGCGATCGTGGCGTGGTCCGGGAGGCGGTCGACCATGCCGGCGACCCGGGCGAGCTGGCCTGGGTTGTTGAGCGCGCCGACGTCGGTGTTTTCGGCAGGGAGGCCGACGGTGGTGTTGCGGGCCGCCTCGGCGAGAGCCGCGACGAACTCGTCGTGGATGCCGTCCTGGACCAGCACCCGGGTCGCGGCCGTGCAGTCCTGGCCGGCGTTGAAGTAGCCGGCCGCAGCAATGCCCGCGACCGCCTTGTCGATGTCGGCGTCGTCGAAGACGATCACCGGCGCCTTGCCGCCGAGCTCGAGGTGGACGCGTTTGAGGTCTTCGGCGGCGCTCGCGGCGACCTCCATGCCGGCGCGCACCGAGCCGGTGATGGCGACCATCTGCGGCGTCTTGTGCCGGATCAGCGCGCGGCCGGTGTCGCGGTCGCCGGTGACGAGGTTGAGTACGCCCGGCGGCAGGAACTCCTGGGCGAGCTCGGCCAGCAGCGCGGAGCTGGCGGGGGTGGTGTCGGAGGGCTTGAGCACGATCGTGTTGCCGGCGGCCAGGGCTGGGGCGATCTTCCAGGACATCATCGCGAGCGGGTAGTTCCAGGGCGTGACCTGCCCGATCACGCCGATCGGCTCGCGGCGGATCCAGGAGGTGTGGTCCTGTAGGTATTCGCCTGCGCTCTTCCCCTCCAGGGTCCGCGCGGCGCCCGCGAAGAACCGGAAGTGGTCGATCGTCGGCGGCAGCTCCTCCTCCAGGGTCAGCTGGAACGGCTTGCCGGTGTCCTTGACCTCCACTGCGGTCAGCTCCTCGGCACGGGCCGCCATCGCGTCGGCGATCCGGAGCAGAGCCAGGCTGCGCTCCTGAGGCGTGGTCTCGCCCCAGGTCTCGAAGGCCGCTGCTGCGGCGGCGTACGCCTGGTCGACGTCGGCCTCCCCCGACATCGCGGCCTGGGCGTAGACCTCGCCGGTGGCGGGGTCGACGACGTCGTACGTAGCGGCGTCGGCGGCCTCGCGCAGCTCGCCGCCGATCACGTTCCTGAAGGTCTGGTCAGCCATGCGGTAGAGACTAACTCCTTCCTGTAACAGGGATGTCACAACCGAATCCGAAGTGGAATTGATGGTTTGCTACTGATTCGCTTGCGAAAGCGAGATGCATTGGGTGACCATTGAGTCATGACCGGCAACTACGAGCAGCTGCAGCGCGACGCCAAGGACCATCTCTGGATGCACTTCACGCGGCATTCGAGCTACGCAGAGGCCGACGTGCCGATCATCGCCAGGGGTGAGGGCGCCTACATCTACGACATCGAGGGCAACCGCTACCTCGACGGTCTCGCGGGGCTCTTCGTCTCCCAGGTCGGCCACGGGCGGGCGGAGCTCGCCGACGCGGGCGCGGAGCAGGCCAAGCAGCTGGCCTTCCACCCGCTGTGGTCCTACGCGCACGAGCCGGCGATCGAGCTGGCCGCCCGGCTGGCCTCCCTCGCCCCCGGCGACCTGAACCGGGTCTTCTTCACCAACTCCGGCTCCGAGGCCGTCGAGACCGCGTGGAAGCTGGCCAAGAACTACTTCAAGCTGCGGGGAAAGCCGGGCAAGCACAAGGTGATCGGGCGCAACATCGCCTACCACGGCACGACGCACGGGGCGCTGTCGATCACCGGCCTGGCCGACATCAAGGCGCCGTTCGAGCCGCTGGTCCCCTCGACCTTCCGGGTGCCGAACACCAACATCTACCGGGCCTCGGAGATCACCGGCGGGCTGATGGACGGGAGCGACCCGGAGGCGTTCGGACGCTGGTGCGCCGACCAGATCGAGGTGGTGATACGCGCCGAGGGGCCCGACACCGTCGCCGCGGTCTTCCTGGAGCCGGTGCAGAACTCGGGCGGCTGCTTCCCGCCTCCCCCGGGCTACTTCCAGCGGGTGCGGGAGATCTGCGACGAGTACGACGTGCTCCTCGTCTCCGACGAGGTCATCTGCGCGTACGGACGGCTCGGCACGATGTTCGGCTCGGAGCGGTTCGGCTACGTGCCCGACATGATCACCTCCGCCAAGGGGCTGACCTCGGGATACGCGCCGCTGGGTGCCACGATCATCTCCGACCGGCTGATGGAGCCGTTCCTGTCCGGGGACGAGACCTTCTACCACGGCTACACCTTCGGCGGTCACCCCGTCTCCACCGCGGTGGCGATGGCCAACCTCGACGTCTTCGAGGCCGAGGACCTGCTGGGCAACGTACGCCGCAACGAGGCCGCGTTCTTGGCCACGCTCTCGAAGCTGAAGGACCTGCCGATCGTCGGCGACGTACGCGGCACCGGCTACTTCTACGGCATCGAGCTGGTCAAGGACCGGGCGACCAAGGAGACCTTCACCGAGGAGGAGTGCGAGCGGATCCTCTACGGGTACGTCTCCAAGGCGCTGTGGTCCGAGGGCCTCTACTGCCGCGCCGACGACCGCGGTGAGCCCGTCATCCAGCTCTCCCCGCCACTCACCGTCGGCCAGGCCGAGTTCGACGAGATGGAGCAGATCCTGCGCCGGGTGCTGGAGAAGGCTTCTACGATGCTGTGATCTGGCCGTCCTGGATCCGCGGCCACGGCGACTGCTCCTCGAGGGCATAGGCGAGCTCGAGGAGCGTCCGCTCGTCGCCGTACGCCGCGGAGAGCTGGACCCCGATCGGCAGCCCCTCCTCGCTGAGCCCCATAGGCAGCGAGATCGCCGGCGCACCGGTGATGTTCTGCAGCGGCGTGAACGCGACGTGGCGAAGGAGCCGGTCGACGAGATCCTCGAACGGCACGTTCGGGGAGAGATGCCCCAGTGGCGGGGTGACGCCGGCGACGACCGGGCACAGGACCACGTCGTGATGGTCGAAGACCGCGGCGTACGCCGCTGCGGCCCGCCGCAGGCGGAGCAGTGCGGCAGGCGTCCGGCGCCAGCCACCGGAGGCGAAGCCGCGACGCAGGCCGTCGGTGAGTCCGTCGAGGCGGCCTTGGTCGAGCGTCCGGTCGATGGTCAGGCGGCCGAGGTTGCCGGCGAGAAAGGCGAGCAGGCCCCAGTAGCTGAGGAAGTCGTCGCCGAAGCGCGCGTCGACGGGGATCGGGACCGGCTCGACGCTGTGACCCTGCTTCTCCAGCAAGGTCGCGGTGCGCTCCACGGCCGCCTTCGTCTGCGTGTCCACGACGGCGTCGGTCACCGACTCGATGATCATCGCAACGCGGAGCCGCCGTCGCGCGGGGCCCTCGACGAGCCCGAGCGGCGGCAGCGCCGGGTTGCGCCAGTGGCGTTCGAGCGCGGCATGGAAGGTCGCGGTGTCGCGGACCGTACGCGTCACCACGCCCTCGCTGACCATGTTGATCGGGAGGGTGCGGGCCATCTCGCCGTCGATGTGGCGGCCGCGGCTGGGCTTGAGCCCGACCAGTCCGGCGGCCGCGGCCGGGATCCGGATGGACCCGCCGCCGTCGTTGGCGTGCGCGAGCGGCACGGCTCCGGCGGCGACCAGGGCCGCCGCCCCGCCGGAGGATGCGCCGACGGAGTGCAGCGTATTCCAGGGGTTGGGTGTCGCCGGCCCGCTTCGGAACTCGGTCGTCGCGTTCAGCCCGAACTCCGGCATCCGGCTCTTGCCCAGCACTGTCATCCCGGCGCTGAGGAACTGTGTCGCGTATCGCCCGTCGTGTGTGGCCGGACGCGCCCGGAACGCCTCCGACCCGTGGTTGGTCGGCATCCCGAGGAGGTCGGTGTTGTCCTTGAGCAGGGTCGGTACGCCGTGGAGCAGGCCGGTGTCGACATCCGCGCGACGGGGCGCGTCGTAGGCCTCGTACGCCATCGCGTGCAGCCCCGGGGCCACCTGTCGCAGCCGGGTGACCGCCGCTGCCTCGACCTCTGCGGCGCTCAGCTCGCCGTCGCGGATGAGGCGGGCGAGCTCGACGGCGTCGTGGTCGCCGAGGGCGTCGTCGGTGAAGGCGTGTACGCGGGCCGGTGCGGTCATGTCGGACAGCGTGCTGGATCGGCTGCCAAAAGTCTAGAAGATCTTCCAGACTTGTGCCGACTCGCGTGAAACACTCTGCCCATGAAGCGACGTCACGGTGACAGCGCCAGGCAGCGACGCGACGCCCTCGTCCGAGCCACTATCGAGGTGGCTGCCGAGAAGGGCATGGCCGGCGTCACCCACCGGGCAGTGACCGAGCGCGCCGGGCTGCCGCTGGCCACCGTCGGCTACTTCTTCGACTCGATCACCGACCTGGCGGCCGAAGCGCTGCGTACGGGCGTGGCCGAGGACGTCGCCCGGCTGCGTACGCTCGCCGACGAGCTCGCCGCGACGGAGTCCGGCACCGACGCGATGGCCGAGGCGTTCGCCGCGGCGCTGATGTCGCCGCCGACCGACTCACTCGCCTTCCTCGAGGGGTTGCTCCATGCCGCCCGTGAGCCGCAGTTCCGCCCCGTCGTGGCCGAGGCGCTCACCGCCGGCCGCGCCGTTTCGGACCGCGCGGCGAGCGTGGCGGGCGCGACCCGGACCGACCCCGACTCCTTGCTCGCCCTCGTGCACGGCTACCTGCTGCACGCACTTGCGGCACCCGATCTGGTCGACCACGACGCTCTGCTCCGTGGGCTCCGGGCCCTCGTCATCGGGACCCTGGTCGAGAGCGGCGAGGTCGCCCTCGCTCTCCGCCTCGCGGGCCGCGGTTCAGCCGACGACGCGTACCTCGCTACCTAGGACCGCACCGTCCTGCAGGGTCAGGTGGTCGCCGGACCAGAAGCGACCCGGGTCGTAGTAGTTGGTCGGGCGCTCGTCGTCGAGCAGGCCCATCTCCTGGTAGGTCGCGGCGACGACCTCGGCGCAGAAGACCTGCTCGAGCCCTGCCTTCGAGCGCACCCTCCCCCGCGCCCAGCGTCCGGCTAGGGCAGCGGTCGAGGGGAACGGGGTGCCGTCGAGCCGGGCGATCGTCCGGAGCAGCGCGTCCTCCCGCGGGCGGTCGATGTCGGCAGTCAGCTGGCGCAGCCAGACCTGCTGCTCGTAGCGCCCGGCCCACTGCTCGACCGCTGCACGCAGATCATGGAGCTGTACGCCACGGTGGTGAGTGCCGGTATAGAGATCGAGCAGCCCCTTGCCGAGCTCGGCGTGCCACATCAGCGGCGGCAGGTCGTCGAGCACCACCGCCATCCCGACATGGTTGACCGGGGCGTTGCTGAGCATCCGGATCGCTCGGTCGGCGGCCGAACGCCCGCGGAAGAGCCACAGATCACCGGTGCGGGTCTGGTCCACGGCGTCGGCAAGGGAGATAGTGGTGTCGTCAGACATCGTGAGCAGGGGGTCCTATGAGTTTCGGCAGTGCACGCGTGTGGAAGATCGTCGGTCTCGCCGGCCTGGCCGGAGTCACCGCGACAGGCGTCATCATCGCGCGCAACCACCGTCAGCGTACGCAGCGCACGCCGGAGGAGATCCACGCGAAGCTCCGCGAGCGGGTTGCGGCGGCGCAGGACGCTGCCTGAGCCCGGTGCAGGAATTGCCTGTACGCCGTGACGGATGAGGTTCGAGTGACTCGCCGCTAGGAGTCGAAGCCGAGCCCGAGCCGGTCCATCGTCCGCAGGAACAGGTCGCGGCGCCCGCCGTTGGCGTCGGCCTTCCCGAGCGAGCGGACCATCATCGAGATGCCTGCGTACCGTGCCGGCTCGGGAGGGAACGGCAGTGGCTTGGAGCGCACCATCTCCAGGGACGTACGTTCCGTCTGCTCGCCGCTGAGGAGGTCGAGCATCACCTGGGCGCCGAAGCGGGTGGCGCCGACGCCGAGACCGGTGTAGCCGAGGGCGTAGGCGACGCGGCCGGCGTACGCCTTGCCGAAGAATGCCGAGAAGCGGGTGCAGGTGTCGATGATGCCGGCCCAGCGGTGGGTGAAGCGCAGACCCTCGAGCTGCGGGAAGGTCTCGAAGAAATGGCCGGCGAGCTTGTCGTGGGTGGCGCCGGTCTCCAGCTCCGGTGAGATCTTCGAGCCGAAGTGGTAGATCGCGTCGTAGCCGCCCCACAGGATCCGGTTGTCCCTGGTCAGGCGGTAGTAGTGGAAGTGGTTGGCGGAGTCGCTGACGCCCTGCCGGTTCGCCCAGCCGATGGCGTCCATCTGCGCAGCGGAGAGCGGCTCGGTCATGAGTACGTAGTCGTAGACCGGCACGGTCATCATCCGCAGTCGCCGCAACAGCGGCGGGAAGGCGTTGGTGGCCAGTGCCACCCGCCCGGCCCTGACCGACCCAGCGATCGTCGAGACCCGCATCCCCGCCCCGTCACGCTCGAGACCCGTGACCGCGGAGCCTTCATGGATCACCACACCGGCGTCCAGGCAGGCCTGCCGCAGCCCCCAGGCCAGCCGCGCCGGCTCGACCGTGGCCGTGTCACCGACCACCTCCAGGCCACCGAGGTAGGTCGGCGAGCGGAGCTCGTCCCGCACCCCGATCTCGTCCAGCATGCGGTGCTTGATGCCGTGCTCGGTCAGCGCGGTCGACCACTCGGCGAGGTCGTCGACCTCGTGCGGACGGGTGGCGACGTTGAGCGCACCGGTGAACTGCCAGTCGCAGTCGATGCCGTGCTCCTCGATGGTCGCGGCCATCTCGTTGAGGTTCTCCTGGCCGAGCCGATCCAGCGTCGCGAGCTCGTCGGGCCAGCGCTCGAGACCGTTCCAGAAGCCGTGGGTCAACGACGCCTCGGCGAAGCCGCCGTTGCGGCCCGACGCCTGGTCCCCGCACTGGCCGGCCTCCAGCAGCACCACCGACCACGACGGAAACCGCATGCGGGCCAGCAGCGCCGTCCACAGCCCCGAGTATCCGCCTCCGACGACCACCAGATCGGCCGACTCCACCCCGAGCAGAGGCGGCAGCGGCGCTGGCTTCGCAGGGTCGTCCAGCCAGTAGACGGCGGGCTTCGCATCGGTCAGCGAGACATGGTTCACGACGCCCACTATGACAACTTCAGAGCCCTGCAGCCACACACTTCATACGGAATCATGGAAATTGTTCGTTACACACGACGGATTTCGTTGCATCTGGCCACGGCAAACAGGTTGACTGGGCGCCATGACCACTCGCAAGCGCAACGGGGGCGCTCACCTCGACGAGGTCAACAAGCTGATCATCGAGCAGCTCCAGCAGGACGGCCGGCGCAGCTATGCCGCGATCGGCAAGGAGGTCGGCCTGAGCGAGGCCGCGGTGCGGCAGCGCGTACAGCGCCTCGTCGACAGCGGCGTCATGCAGGTCGTCGCGGTCACCGACCCGCTCGAGCTCGGCTTCGCACGGCAGGCCATGATCGGCGTACGCACCTCCGGGCCGATCGAGGGGATCGCCGACGAGCTCGGCAAGCTCGACGAGGTCGACTACATCGTCATCACCGCCGGCTCGTACGACCTGCTCGTGGAGGTCGTCGCCGAGAGCGACGAGGCCCTCCTCAACCTCGTCTCCAGCAAGATCCGCGCCATCGAGGGCGTGGTGAGCACCGAGACGTTCATGTACCTCCACCTGCACAAGCAGACGTACGCCTGGGGCGTCAGGTGAGCACCTACCCCGAGATCAGCCTGTGGCACGAGACCGCCGGCGACACCTGGGAGCCACGCCCGGCGCTGATGGGCGACGTCGAGGTCGATGTCGCGATCGTCGGCGCGGGCTACACCGGGCTCTGGACGGCCTACTACCTGGCCGAGGCGAGGCCCGACCTGAAGATCGCGATCCTCGAGGCCGAGGTCGCCGGGTTCGGGGCCTCGGGCCGCAACGGCGGCTGGTGCTCGGCCCTCTTCCCCGCCTCGCTCGACAAGGTGGCCGCGGGCTCGAGCCGCGAGGCTGCGCTCGCCCAGGACAGGGCGATGCGAGCGACCGTCGACGAGGTGATCCGGGTCGCCGAGGCGGAGAGCATCGACGCCGACATCGCCAAGGGCGGAACGGTCGTTGTGGCCCGTACGGCCGCCCAGCTCGAACGCGCCCGCGACGAGGTCGAGCACGCCCGCTCCTGGGGGCTCGGT
>NZ_JBEZZS010000046.1:0-33639 GCF_040639295.1 Nocardioides sp. NPDC023903
CCCCGGTGGGGATGGTGCTCGACGACGTGGCCGAGCACGTCTCCGTCGTAGAACACCAAAGAGCCCGACAGCCCGCCCCACGGAGAACTGTCGGCTCTCCTCGCGGGAGATGCCGAGGAGATACATGATCGTGTCGAGGTACGGGACGTTGATGGCGGTCCCGGCGGCCGAACGTACGGCGGGCTTGGCGTTATAGGCGATGCCGAGGCCGGCGGCGGCGAGCATGTCGAGGTCGTTGGCGCCGTCGCCGATGGCGACCGTGGCGGCCTCGGGGATGCCGATCTCGGCGGCGAACTCACGGAGCGCGCGGGCCTTGCCGGCGCGGTCGACGACCTCGCCGACAACCTCACCGGTGAGCACGCCGTCGACGATCTCGAGCTCGTTGGCGCGGGCGTAGTGGATGCCCAGGTCGGCCGCCAACCGGTCGGTGATCTGGGAGAACCCGCCGGAGACGATGGCGAAGCGGTAGCCGAGGCGGCGCAGGGTGCGGACCATCGTCCGCGCTCCCGGGTTGAGCTGCAGCCCGGCGTACACCTCGTCCAACGCGGTCGCGGGGACGCCCTTGAGGTACTTCACCCGGCCCCGGAGCGACTCCTCGAAGTCGAGCTCGCCGCGCATGGCCGCCTCGGTGACCGAGGCGACCTCCTTCTCGTAGCCCGCGTGGGCGGCGATCATCTCGATCACCTCGCCGTCGATCAGCGTCGAGTCGACGTCCATGACGATCAGGCGCATGCCGCGGCGGACCAGGTTGGCGGGCTGCACGGCGATGTCGACGCCCTGGGCGGCGGCCTCGGCCGCCAGCGTCACCCGCAGCTCGTCGGGAGAGGCGCCGGAGACGTGCAGGTCGAAGGCGGTGACCGGGTAGCGGGCCAGCCGGATGATCCGGTCGATGTTGCCGCCGGCCGAGGCGATCGTACGCGTCACGGATGCGAGCGCTGCCGCCTTCAGCGGCAGACCGAGCACGGTGACCCTGGCGCGGTCGGACGGCTCGCGCGGAGTGTCGCCGACGCCCTCCTCGATCTCCACGGTCATGTCGAGAGCGTGGGCGGTCTCCTCGATCGCGTGCTTGAGCGCGTCGGTGCTCGCCGCGTCGGCAGGGGCGGTCACCAGGAGCCCGAGCACGAGCCGCGCCCGCAGCACGATCTGCTCCAGGTCGACCACGTCGACCCCCGCCAACGCGAGCGTCGCCAAGGTGGCCGAGGTCAACCCAGGACGGTCGTTTCCGGCGAGGGTGATCAGCAGGGTGTCGGGACGGCGCTCGAGCGCGTCGAATTCCTCGGTCATCTCTGCAAACGATAGTGGAGCCGACGCCCGCGTCTCAGTTCGGCGGCCACACCTCGGGCGATCCCGCCGCGGTGAGCGCCCTGCGCGCCGCCCGGTCCAGGCCGACCAGCGCCTCTCGCCGCCGCAGCATCTCCGAGGCGGACACGGCGCCGCCCTCGTCCTCCAGCGCCACCGCGACGATCTCCCGGGCCTGTACGCCACGAGCAGCGAGCTCCACGCACCGCGCCGGCACCCCCGGAGCGCCGGCCAGCGAGGGCCGGTGGCGGAGGTTCATCAGCCGGTCGGCGACCTCGGGCCGCCACCGGGCGACATCGAGCTCGGCGAGCGCGGTCGCGGACTCGGTCAGCGCGAGCCGGAGAGCCCGGTCGGCCTCACCGACGTCGGGTAGCTGCCGGCGCTGGGCCGGGTACGCCTGCCACTCGACGACCGCGCCGACACGGACCGGTACGAGCCCGATCCCGGCGTCGCTCACCACCGCCTCACCGGCCTCCATCGCGGCCGTGTTGAAGGCCCGGGGTCCGCCTAGCCCGACCGGGTCGCCCTCGGCCGGGAACGCGACCCCGACACAGGTCGCGCCCTCCGTACGCAGCCGCCCCATCCCGCTGACGAAGGTGTCCGCGACCCCCTCGTCGCCACCGAGCCCGAGATCGGCCAGCCCGCTGACGGTGTGGGTCGCGTCGGGCCCGATCACCGCATCGAGCACCAGGTCGGTGACCGCCTCACCGCGCAGCCACGCCGTCACCCACCAAGCCAGGCGCAGGGCCTCGGGGGTGGTCTCCAGCGACTCGGATTCGTCGACACTCACAGCCGCCTACCCTAACCCCGAGCCGGGCAACCCCTGCCGATAGATTTGCCGCCATGGCAGCCGTGCTGGAGTTCACCGACGTCACCGTACGCCGCGGGGGCAACGCCCTTCTCGACTCTGTGAGCTGGGTGGTCGAGGAGGATGAACGTTGGGTGATCCTCGGCCATAACGGCGCCGGCAAGACCACGCTGCTCCAGGCCGCCGCGGCCCAGCTTCACCCGACCTCGGGTGTCGTGAAGATCCTCGGCGAGCAGATCGGCCGCATCGACGTCTTCGAGCTGCGCCCGCGCATCGGCCTCACCTCCGCCGCGCTCGCCGACCGGATCCCGCGCCACGAGCTCGTCCGCGACGTCGTGGTGAGCGCCTCCTACGGCGTGGTGGGACGCTGGCGCGAGCACTACGACGACCTCGACCACGACCGCGCCCAGGAGTTGCTGATCGAGGTCGGCATCAAGCACCTCGGCGAGCGCAGGTTCGGCACCCTGTCCGAGGGTGAGCGCAAGCGCGTCCAGCTGGCCCGCGCGCTGATGGTCGACCCCGAGATGCTGCTCCTCGACGAGCCCGCCGCCGGTCTCGACCTGGGTGGCCGCGAGGACCTCGTCTCGACGCTCTCGACACTCGCCTACGACCCCGACAGCCCGGCCACCGTGCTCGTCTCCCACCACGTCGAGGAGATCCCTCCCGGCTTCAGTCACGTGCTGATGATGCGCTCCGGCCGGATCACCGCCCAGGGGCTCATCGAGGACACGCTGACCGCGGCCAACCTCTCCAAGACCTTCGGCATGCCGCTCGAGCTAGAGGCGAGCGATGGCCGCTACTGGGCCAAGCGCCGCGCCCGCCACACCCGGTAGGCCGAACGTTAAGAAGTCGGTACCCAAACCTCCCCACAACACGTGGCCCGCGTGGATAGGGTGACGCCCATGGACTGGCAGGACTGGGACTGGGCGATCTGGACGGCACTCGGAGCGCTGCTCGTCGTCGGAGAGCTCTTCAGCCTCGACCTGATCCTGCTGATGCTCGCCACTGGCGCCTTCGCGGGTGCATTGACCGGCGCGTTCACCGACAGCTTCGTGATCCAGGCGATCGTCGCGCTGGCGGTCTCGGTCTCCATGCTCGCGGTCGTACGCCCGGGGTTGGCCAGGCGGCTCCACAACGGCCCGGAGATCCAGATCGGCGCGCAGAAGCTGATCGGTGTCCAGGCCATCTCGCCCGTCGAGATCAGTGCCCACAAGCCTGGTCAGCTCAAGCTCGACGGCGAGCTCTGGACCGCTCAGCCCTATGACGAGACGCTCGTGATCGCGGCCGGCACGCCGGTCGAGGTGCTCGAGATCAGAGGAGCGACGGCGTACGTCCATCCTCTTCCGGAGCTCGGGACTCCGTAGCTTTCCGGGCAACCTGACGCACAACGAATAGACAAGGACTGATTGGCAATGGGTGGCATCATCCTGGCCCTTCTGGTCATCTTGGCGGTGCTGGTGATCACCACGCTGGCCAAGACGATCAAGATCATCCCGCAGGCGCGGGTCGGCATCGTGGAGCGCTTCGGCAAGTTCCAGTCGAAGCGGGACCCCGGCCTGAACGCGGTGATCCCGTTCGTCGACAAGGTGCGCTACATGATCGACATGCGTGAGCAGGTCGTAGCGTTCGCACCGCAGCCGGTGATCACGGAGGACAACCTGACCGTCTCGATCGACACGGTCATCTACTTCCAGGTCAACGACCCGGTGGCGGCGACGTACGAGATCGCCAACTACATCCAGGCCGTCGAGCAGCTCACCATGACCACCCTGCGCAACATCGTCGGTGGCATGACCCTGGAGGAGACGCTGACCAGCCGCGAGCAGATCAACTCCGGTCTCTCGATCGTCCTCGACGAGGCCACCGGCCGCTGGGGCATCAAGGTCAAGCGCGTCGAGATCAAGTCGATCGACCCGCCCATGTCCATCAAGGACGCGATGGAGAAGCAGATGCGCGCCGACCGCGACAAGCGCGCCGCGATCCTCACCGCCGAGGGTCAGCGCCAGTCCGCGATCCTCTCCGCTGAGGGAAACAAGCAGTCCGCCATCCTCAACGCCGAGGGCCAGCGCGAGTCGCAGATCCTCTCGGCACAGGCCGACCGCGAGGCCGCGATCCTGCGCGCCCAGGGTGAGGGCCAGGCCATCCAGACCGTCTTCCAGGCGATCCACGACGGCCGTCCCGACCAGTCGCTGCTGGCCTACCAGTACCTCCAGATGATGCCGAAGATCGCCGAGGGCGACGCCAACAAGGTGTGGATCGTCCCGAGCGAGATCGGCAAGGCTCTCGAGGGCCTCGGCTCGACGATGAACAGCCTTCGGGGCATCCCGGACGAGGTCGAGGGCCCGGTCAAGCGCGTCGACATGGGTTCGGCCGAGCCGAAGCTCGACCTCGAGCAGTCCTCCGCGGCCGCCGCCGTCCAGGAGGCGCTCGCCGAGGCCAAGCAGGCAGAGGCCCCCAACCGGCCGCAGGCTCCGCAGCCCCCTGCCGAGCCGACCGCCTAAGTGGATCCTCTCCAGTCCGCCCTCATCCTGATCGCCGGGGTGGGGGCGGGCACCATCAATGCCGCCGTCGGTTCCGGGACGCTGATCACCTTCCCGACGCTGCTGGCCTTCGGCGTACCTCCGGTGGTCGCCAACGTGTCCAACACGATCGGCCTGGTGCCGGGCTCGCTGGCCGGCGCCTGGGGCTACCGTCGCGAGCTTTCCGGGCAGCGCGGGCGGATCCTGCGGCTCGGAGTCGCGGCCCTCATCGGTGGCGCGGTCGGCGGGATCCTGCTGCTGGTGCTGCCGCCTGGTGCCTTCGAGGCGATCGTCCCCGTGCTGATCGGGCTCGGCGTGGTCCTGGTGATCACCGGTCCGCGCATCTCCCGGTGGGTCGCCAAACGGCACGGCGACCTGCCCGATGACGGCAGCGAGCGCTGGTGGGTCTGGCCGGCGATCGCGATGCTCGGCGTCTACGGCGGTTACTTCGGTGCCGCTCAAGGTGTGCTGATGATCGCGATCATCGGCATCGGGGTCGCCGAGTCGCTGCAGCGTCTCAACGGGCTCAAGAACGTCCTGGTCGCCATCACCAACGGCATCTCTGGGCTCATCTTCGCCCTCGTGGCCGACGTCGACTGGCAGATCGCCGCCCTGATCGCCGTCGGCGCGACGATCGGTGGTCTGCTGGGTGCCCGGATCGGCCGCCGGATGCCACCCAACGTGCTCCGCGGCGTGATCGTCGTGGTCGGCATCACCGCGCTGGTCATGTTTCTAATGGGCTGAGCCTGGTGGGCTGAGTCTGCTGGGATAGAGCCATGGAGCTCTACGAGGCGATGCGGACCACTCATGCCGTACGCGACTTCACCGACGACCCGCTGCCCGACGAGATCCTCACCAGGATCCTCGACAACGCCCGGTTCGCGCCCTCCGGGGGCAACCGACAGGGCGGCCATGTCGTGGTCGTACGCAGCCAGGCGACCCGCGAGCGTCTGGTCGAGCTGACCGCGACGGGTGCCCGCAGATACATGGCGCAGCAGAAGGCGGGGGAGATGCCGTGGAACACGGTGCACCCGACGGCGGTCACCGACGAGCAGATCGCCGGCACCCGGGTTCCGCGCGCGATGACCGAGCCGCTGCGTACGGCTCCGGTGGTGCTCGTCTTCCTCGTCGACCTCAGCGCGGTCGCCTCCATCGACTCCGAGCTGGACCGGGTCGGTGTCGTCTCCGGCGCCTCGGTCTATCCGCTGGTGTGGAACACGCTCCTCGCCGCGCGCAACGAGGGTTTCGGTGGGGTGATCACCACGATGGCGGTCGCCGAGGAGCCCGCGCTCCTCGAGCTGCTCGGTGCCCCTGAGGGCTACGCCGTCGCCGCGGTCGTCCCGCTGGGCAAGCCGGTCAAGCAGCTCACCAGGCTGCGGAGGCAGGCGGTCGAGGAGTTCGTCACCCTGGAGACCTATTCCGGGACCCCGCTCACAGACGACTGATGGCGGGGTCCCGGAGGACCCCGCCATCAGCTTCAGACTTCGAGGATCAGGCCTTGTCGGCAGGAGCCGCGGTGACAGTGCCCTCGCCCGAAGGCGGCTCGCCGCCGTTGCTGTGGTCGTCCTCGACGACCGCGAGCGCGAAGTCGTCACCGTGCTCGGTGACGCCGGTGATGACGGCCTGCTCGACCGCCTCCGCGGCGTACTGACCACGCACGATCAGCGGATCGTGAGCCAGGTCGCGCTGCAGCGAGACCGCCAGCCCGACCATGATCACCACGAACGGCAGTGCCGCCACGATCGTGATCGTCTGCAGACCTGACAACGCATCCGCACCACCGGCGATCAGACCCAGGATGGCCACGACACCGGTCGCGACACCCCAGAAGACCACCGTCGGCCGGCTCGGCTCCTCAGCGCCACGCTCGGAGAGGGTGCCCATCACGATCGAGGCCGCGTCGGCGCCGGAGACGAAGAAGATCGCCACCAGGACCATGACCAGGATGCTCATCACGGTGGCCAGCGGGAACTGGTCGAGCGTGGTGAACAGCTGCGACTCGACGCCGCCGAGACCGGCGATGTCGACGGTGCCGTCACGCTGCAGGTCGATGGCGGTGCCGCCCATGATGCAGAACCAGATCACGCTGACGGCGCTCGGGACGAGGAGCACGCCGGCGACGAACTGCCGGATGGTGCGCCCGCGCGAGATCCGCGCGATGAACATGCCGACAAACGGCGTCCAAGAGATCCACCAGGCCCAGTAGAAGACGGTCCAGGAACCGAGCCACGCGGAGGTCTCCTCGCCGCCGACACCGGTGCGGGCCGACATCTGGGCGAGGTCGCCGATGTAGGTGCCGAGCGAGGTCGGGATCAGGTCGAGGATGAAGACCGTCGGGCCGACCACGAAGAGGAACAGCGCCAGGAGCAGGGCCAGCACCATGTTGATGTTGGAGAGCCACTGGATGCCCTTGGCCACACCCGAGACCGCGGAGATCACGAAGCAGACGGTCAGGACCGCGATGATCCCGATGAGGACGTTGTTGCCGACCTCGCCGAGCCCGGCCACGATCTGCAGGCCGCTCTCGATCTGGATCGCGCCCGTGCCGAGCGAGGTGGCGGAGCCGAACAGGGTCGCGAAGATCGCGAAGATGTCGATCGCCTTGCCTGCCGGACCCTCGACGGTCTTCTTGCCGAGCAGCGGCGTGAAGGCCGAGGAGATCAGGCTGACGCGGCCCTTGCGGTAGGCGCCGTAGCCGATCGCCAGACCCACGACCGCGTAGATCGCCCACGGGTGCAGCGTCCAGTGGAACATAGTGGTCGCCATCGCGTGCTGGATGGCCTCGGCGTTGCCCGCCTCGCCGGTGCCCGGCGGCGGGGTGACGAAGTGCGAGATGGGCTCGCTGACGCCGTAGAACATCAGACCGATGCCCATTCCGGCGCTGAACATCATCGCGATCCAGGAAGCCGTCTTGAACTCCGGCTTCTCGTCGTCACGGCCCAGGGGGATGTTGCCGTACTTACTGACGGCGAGCCAGATGATGTAGATGACGAAACCGCTGGCGGTCAGGACGAAGACCCAGCCGGCCTTGGCCAGCACCCAGGTGAGGGCGTCGCCGGCGACCTTGCCCATGCCGTCGGTGTTGATGAAGCCCCAGGCCATGAACGCGATGGCGATGGCCGCCGCGATGCCGAAGACTACCCAGTCGATTCCCTTGCGTTGGTCCTGTTCGCTCGAGATCGGCAGGTCCAGCGCGGGGTGTGGGACGACTTCGCCCGTGGGGGATTTGATGAGGCCAGAGGGGTTGTGATGATCGGAATGTTTCGGACTGTCTGTCTTCTTCTCAGAAGTCACACTGTTGTCCTTCCGGTTGGGTTCGGGACCACAGCACCCTAACGCGCACTGTCTTTGCCTTCTGTTCACCGGGGTGGCGTGGCAGCCGATTGAAAACGAGTTCTGGATCGACTGTGTCTGGTTGGTTCGTGTGTTGTTCTGCCGCTGTGGTCGGACGTGCTGCACTGGTGGCTGAGCCACACACCGTGGAAATATTGCGGCTCTACCGTTGATGTCATGCGATACCGGCAGAGTCTCCACGGGCACGGCTTCGAGTTCGACGGTCTGGTGGAGGTGCTGGCGCGGGCGACACCGCTGCGCTCGGGTGATGTCCTGGCCGGATGCGCCGCCCGGTCCGACACCGAGCGGGTCGCGGCGCGGATGGTGCTCGCCGACCTGCCGTTGAGCGTCTTCCTCGAGGAGCAGGTGGTTCCGGCCGAGTCCGACGACGTCACCCGGCTGATCCTGGAGACCCACGACGAGGACGCGTTCGCGCAGGTCAGCGGCTTGACCGTGGGGGCTCTCCGGGAGTGGCTGCTCGACGCCGCCGCGAGCCGCGACACCGCCGCGCTGACCGCCGTCGCGCCGGGGCTGACCCCCGAGATGGTGGCGGCGGTCTCGAAGATCATGCGTAACCAGGACCTGATCGCGGTGGCCGCGGCCACCGAGGTGGTGACTGGCTTCCGCACGACGATGGGCCTGCGGGGACGGCTGGCGACCCGGCTGCAGCCCAACCATCCCACCGACGACCCGGCCGCCATCGCGACCTCGATCCTGGACGGCCTGCTCCTGGGCTCCGGGGACGCGCTGATCGGCATCAACCCGGCCTCCGACAACCCGCGTACGGTCGCCGACCTGCTCCGGCTCGTCGACGACGTACGTCTTCGCTACGAGATTCCGACGCAGAGCTGTGTCCTGACCCATGTCACCACCACGATCGACCTGATCGAGGCGGGGCTGCCGGTCGACCTGCCGTTCCAGTCGATCGGCGGCACCCAGGGTGCCAACGAGGGATTCGGGGTGACCCTGGCGATGCTGGCCGAGGCCGACGAGGCGGCCCGGTCGCTGGAGCGCGGCACCGTGGGGAACGAGGTGATGTACTTCGAGACCGGCCAGGGCTCGGCGCTCTCCACCGGTGCCCACCTCGGCAGCGGCGGCCGGCCGGTCGACCAGCAGACGCTGGAGGCCAGGGCGTACGGGGTGGCGCGGGCGTTCAAGCCGTTCCTGGTCAACACGGTGGTCGGCTTCATCGGACCCGAGTACCTCTACGACGGCAAGCAGATCATCCGCGCCGGGCTCGAGGACCACTTCTGCGGCAAGCTGCTGGGCGTGCCGATGGGCGTCGACGTCTGCTACACCAACCATGCCGAGGCCGACTCCGACGACATGGACAACCTGCTCACCCTGCTCGGCGTCGCCGGGTGCACGTACGTCATGGCCGTCCCGGGCGCCGACGACGTCATGCTCGGCTACCAGTCGACCTCCTTCCACGACGCCCTCTACGCCCGCCAGGTCCTCGGCAAACGCCCCGCGCCGGAGCTCGAGGAGTGGTTGGCCGCGGCCGGCCTGCTCGATCCGGACGGTTCCGTACGCGACATCGACCCGGCCGCCACGGTCCTGAAGGAGCTGGCCCGATGAGCGAGTTCTGGGAGCCGTTGCGCCGAGCGACGCCGGCGCGGATCGGTCTCGGCCGTGCCGGCAACTCGATCCCGACCGCCGAGGTCCTCTCCTTCGGCGCCGCTCACGCCGCCGCTCGCGACGCGGTCCATCTCCCGCTCGACGTCGAAGCGCTCGTCGAGGCGCTCGACCGCCTGGGACTGGGTACGCCGCTGGTGGTCGCGTCCGCGGCTCCGGATCGGGCCACCTACCTGACCCGGCCGGACCTCGGCCGGGTGCCCGGCGCCGACCTGGGGCTCGGACCGGGCGGGGCCGAGCTCGCGGTCGTCGTCGCCGACGGTCTCTCCGCCGAGGCGGTGGCAAAGCATGCGGTGCCGCTCCTGGAGCACCTGGTCCCGCTCCTCGACAGCGCGACGACCCTCGCCGCGCCGGTGGTCGCGACCCAGGCCCGGGTGGCGCTGGGCGACCACATCGGCCAAGCGCTGGGCGCGCGCCTGGTCCTGGTGCTGATCGGGGAGCGGCCGGGGCTCTCCTCCAGCGACTCGCTGGGCGCCTACCTCACCTGGGACCCACGACCGGGCGTCCTCGACTCGGCCCGCAACTGCGTCTCCAACATCCGCCCACCCCACGGCCTGGACCATGCGACCGCCGCGCGCACCATCGCGAGCCTGGTCACCGGCGCCCGGGCGCTCGGTGCGACCGGGGTGGCGCTCAAGGACAGATCTTTCACAGCGCCGTTACCTGGCGCGACCACGACCGCCACGGACCGTTTCTAGCCTCAGGCACATCCACCCCCACGAAATCCGGAGGCGTGCCATGTCCGAGGCACCTGAAACCGTCGAGCCGACCCAACTCGACGACGAAGCACATCTCGCTCGTCTCGGCTACAAGCAGGAGCTGTCCCGCACCTGGTCGGGGTTCTCGAACTTCGCCATCTCGTTCTCGATCATCTCGATCCTGGCCGGCTGTTTCACCACCTTCGGCCAGGCCTGGAACAACGGCGGACCGGTGGCCATCTCGTGGGGCTGGCCGATCATCGCGGGCCTCATCCTGATCATCGGCTTCACCATGTCCGAGCTGGTCTCGGCGTACCCGACCTCGGGCGGCATCTACTGGTGGGCGGCCAAGCTCGGCGGCCCGGCGGCCGGCTTCTTCACCGGCTGGCTCAACCTGATCGGGCTGCTCGCGGTGACCGCGAGCGTCGCGTACGGTGCGGCCACCTTCCTCGACCTCACCCTCTCGACCCTGAGCGAGAGCTGGGCCGAGGGCTACTCCCTGGGCCGGGTCTATCTGATCTTCCTGGCCATCCTGGTGCTGGCCGCGCTCGCCAACATCTACTCCAGCCACCTGCTGGCCGTCATCAACAACATCTCGGTGTGGTGGCACGTCGCCGGCGCCGCGATCGTGGTCCTGGTGCTCGTCATCGTCCCGGACGACCATCAGAGCTTCGCCTTCGTCTTCACCGAGCGGATCAACAACTCCGGCTACGCCGACGCGAAGTACTGGTTCCTGGTGCTCCCGCTCGGGTTCCTGCTGACGCAGTACACGATCACCGGGTTCGACGCCTCCGCCCACCTCTCCGAGGAGACCCAGGGCGCCGCCGACGGCGCCGCGAAGGGCATCTGGCGCTCGATCTTCTACTCCGCGGTCGGCGGGTACGTCCTCCTGCTGGCCTTCCTCTTCGCCGTTCAGGACCCCGATGGCGTGAGCGCGGGCGGTGGCGCGGTCGACGTGATCTTCAGTCAGGCGCTGCCCGACTCCTGGCACTTCGCGGTGCTGCTGATCTCCACCGCCGGCCAGCTCTTCTGCGCCACCGCCTGCCTTACCAGCGCCTCCCGGATGACGTACGCCTTCGCCCGCGACGGCGCGGTGCCCGGCTCCTCGCTGTGGGCGAAGGTCAGCCCGACCAGGAAGGTCCCGGTGAACGCGGTGCTCCTGGTGGCGGTCGTCGGCGCGATCATCACGCTTCCCGCGCTGTGGGGCGTCGGCGGCATCCCGCTGGCCTTCTACGCGATCACCTCGGTCGCGGTGATCGGCCTCTACCTCGCCTTCGCCATCCCGATCTTCCTGCGCTGGCGGGCCGGGGACTCCTTCGAGACCGGGCAGTGGACCCTCGGCCGGCACTACAAGTGGCTCAACCTGGTCGCCGTCGCCGAGATCGCGATCATCTCGGTCTACTTCGTCCTGCCGTTCGTCCCGTCCGGCTGGATCACCAGCGACGACTTCTCCTGGGCGTCGGTCAACTACGCGCCGATCCTCACGGTCGGCTCGCTGGTGGTCCTCGCGCTGTGGTGGAGGCTCTCCGCACGTAGGTGGTTCAAGGGCCCGAAGACGACCCTCGACTGATCGGGATCAGACTCCGTATGCCGCCAGCCACCGCTCGATCTCGGCGTAGGCCTGCTTGCGGACCTCGGGGCGCGACAAGATCACGTCGTGCTTCGCCCCGGGGACCGCGATGTAGGTGACGTGGCTGCCGATGGCGGTCGACCAGCGGCGGATCTGGCGCACGTCGAGGACGATGTCGGTCGAGTGGACGAGCTCACCCATCGCCCTCGGCTTGCTGGAGCGGTCGGAGGAGAGCACCAGCACCGGAGCCTTCACGTTCAGGCCTCGGTGGAGCTTGGAGTGGCCGTCGCGGATCGCCTTGAGCCAGCCGAGCCGGATCGGGTAGGAGCCGACCGGCTTGAGACCGAGGTCGAACTCCCACTCGCCGTCGTGCTCGACGTGGAGCGACATGGTGTAGAAGCCGTTCACGTCCCGGCCGAGCTCGCGCATCGGGGCTCGGTGGCCGACCCGGCGCACGACCGGCGAGGCGACCTCGCGCAGCAGGAACGAGCCCTGCAGATCGAGCCACGGCGAGTTGAGCACCATCCCGGCCAGCGCGTCCGGCTGGCGGTCGTCGGCCCACAGTGAGACCGTCAGCCCACCGGTGGAGTGGGCGCTGAGCATGATGTGCGAGTGGCCGTCGCGCTCGGTGATCCGCTCCCAGGCGGCGTCGATCTCGTCGAAGTACTCGACCAGATCGCCGACGTACGTCCCCGACTGGTGCTCACGCAGCGAGCGACCGTACTTGCGCAGGTCGAGGCCGTAGAAGTCGTAGCCGCGGGCGGTCCACCACTCGGCGTACTCCTTCTGGAAGAAGTAGTCGGAGAAGCCGTGGACGTAGAGGACCGCGCCCTTGGCGTCGCCGTCGGCGGGCCGCTTGACCAGCGTGGCCACGACCGTGCCCTCGAAGTCGTCCGCGAGGTCGATGGTCTCCACGGTGTAGGGCTCACCGAGTACGTCGATCGTCATGACCGCATCCTCTCACCAGGCTGTGCCGGTTCACCAGAAGGTCGGCACCAGGCCCCAGCGTCCGTAGACGGTGGTGACGATCTCCTTCAGCCGCTCGGAGTCTGGGACCGCGTCGGGATCGAGCGCGCGGATGCCGAAGTTGCAGGTATCACCGACCTCGCACCACCACGACGTCACCCCGCCCCGCATCCGGCGCAGCTCGCCGCGGGTCGCGCCGAGCGCCAGGCCGCGAAAGACGATCGACTCGGCGGCCACGCCGAACGGCGCCACGAAGTCGGGGTCCGGTCGGCCCAGGTTGGAGGCGAGACCGAGCGGCGTGACGACCCCCTTGAGCAGCGGCTTGGCGACCTTGTCCGGGATCATCTGGGCCAGCGGCGCGATGTGGGCGATCGGGTCGGGGCGGGTGCCCTTGAAGAGCGCGGAGAACTCCTTCTTCGACCGTTCCCGGATGTGGGCGAGGTCGGTGACCCGGCCGACGCCGTCGCGCAGCTCGGTCTCGACCGCGATCGAGACGCCCGAGGTGGCGTTGGAGCGTAGGTCGCCCTCGCCGCGCATCGAGACGGGCAGCGACATCTTGACCGGCTCGCCGGGGCGTACGATCCCGGCCTCGAGCAGCACCTCGACCGAGATCGCGACCTGCAGCGTGTTAGAGGTGCCGCCGGCCCGCTCCACGGCCGCGTTCCACTCCTCGACGGGGCAGTCGGCGCCGGCGAAGGCGACCTCGTGGACGACGTCGTCGTCGGGCTGCGGGGCCGGCAGCGGCCGCTTCTCGGAGGACTGGGCCTCCAGCACCGGGAGCTTGCCTGCCTTTCGGGCTGCCCGGAGACCGCGAGCGGCGGCGCGTGCCATCGCGCGGGCGTCGCGCCAGTCGTCCTTGCGAGTGACCTCGGCCGCCGCGGGGTCATCGAAGGGGAGCCGGGGCAGGGGCTGGCGGCGTACGGCCGCGATCAGGGCACCGAGCTTCATCCCGCCGTCGCAGACGATGTGGGAGGCGTTGTAGGTCACGACCGTGCCACCGTCGGTGGTGTAGGCCATGAAGAACGCCCACAGCGGGCCCTTGACCGGGTCGAACGGCACCACGTCGGTGGTGGTGTCGAGCCAGGCCATCACCTGGTCGGGCTTGATCCGGTCGGGGTGCAGGCGGACCGGCTCGGCAGTCGTCGCCGGCACCCAGCGAGAGCGGGCGCCGGTCACCTTGGGACGTACGACGAGGCGGTTGAGCGGGCCCTTGGCCAGCTCGTCGACCACGTCCTGGACCGCCTCGACCGGGATCTCGGTGGGGAACCGCCAGGCGGTCTGGCCCACGACCGGGACGCCGATCACGGTCGCGGAGCGGAGGAAGACCTCGTCGTCGTACGTCAGCCGGTTGGTGCGCTCGGGAGCGAACGGTGCCGGTCGGGCGCCGGGGCTCGCGGGTGGCAGTGAGGGCAGCATCACAGGCTCGGGCATGCGGTCTGGGTCCTAACGGTGGGGGATTCTAGAAGTGATGCGGTTCGTCTTCGGGTTGATGGGCAGTCGCGGCGACGTCCAGCCGGCGCTCGCCGTGGCCCTCGAGCTGCGCCGTCGCGGCCACGAGGTCACTGTCGGGGTCGCGCCCAACCTGGTCGCTCTGGCCGCGAAACTGGGGCTGGACCCGCACGCTGTCGGCCCTGACAGCGGTGCGCTGCTCTCCTCGAGCCTGGTGCGCGAGGAGATGCGCTCGGCCAATCCTCGCACCCGGGTCCGGGCGGTGCGAGAGGTCTCCGCCCACGGCTGGGACGGCTTCCGCCGCGACCTGGTCGGGCTGGCTGGGGAGCGTGGCAGTGCGGACGTCGTCGTCGCCGGACTCCTCGGGCAGGAGGTCGGTTCGGCGCTCGCGGAGCGGATCGGCGCCGGGTTCGCGGCGCTGCACTACTTCCCGGTCCGCTCGAACCGGTCGGTGAAGGTCGTGCCCGGACCCGAGGCCGTCCAGGAGCGGGCCTGGGACGTCGGCATCCGGATGCGCTGGGAGCTGACCCGTGACGCCGAGAACGCTCAGCGCGTCGCGCTCGGGCTGTCCCCGGCCCGCACCCGGCTGCAGACCCGGCTCCGGGACCGCGGTGCGGTCGAGGTGCAGGCGTACGACCCGCTGCTCGTCCCAGGTCTGCCGCGGGAGTGGGGCATCCAGAGTCCGTTCGCCGGCTTTCTGGCGTTGGCCGAGGCCGACCGTCTGCTTCTTGGCGAGAAGGGCGTCGCCGATGGCCTCGGCGAGTGGCTCGCGGCGGGCTATCCGCCGGTCTACGTCGGGTTCGGCTCGATGCCGGTGGCCGATCCGGCACGCCTGGTCGCCGAGGTCGCGGCCGCGACCGAGGACCTCGGCCTGCGCGCGCTCGTCAGCAGCGGCTGGAACTCCTTCGCGGTCGACGTTCCCGACCACGTACGTCTCGTGGGTGCCGTCGACCACGCCGCGGTGCTGCCGCGATGCGTCGCCGCCGTCCACCACGGTGGGGCCGGCACCACCGCCGCGGTGCTGCGCGCGGGGATCCCGAGCGTGGTCGGGTGGTACTCCGCCGACCAGCCGGTCTGGGGTCGCCTGCTCGGCGACCTCGGCGTCGGCACCTCGGTCAAGGCGGCCCGTCTGGACCGCGACCGGCTCCGGGCAGCGCTCGGCGAGGTGCTCATGCCTGCCGTGCGTGACCGAGCCGCCGAGGTCGCGCCGCTGCTGATCGCGCCCGAGACCGCCGTGGCCCGGGCAGCAGACGCGCTCGAGCGAGCGCGCTGAAGTCACCACACCTCGACGGTCAGACCCCATGAGCCGAGCTCCTCGACGACCAGTTTCTTCAGGAAGTCCAGGTCGGGCACGCGGTCGGGCTCGGCGGCGACGAGGTTGAGCGTCGTACGCGGCCCCGACTGGATCAGCCAGGAGATGATCCCGCCGCCGACGTCGTAGGCGTCCTGGGCGGTGGCGTTCTGGTAGCCGGCGAGCCCGGCCACGAGGCGTACGTCATCGCCCATCGCGTAGCGGTAGTCGTCGGGGAGCTGGGGCAGGTTGGAGGCCATGCACGCGGCTGCCGGCGGCTGCGGGAGCTTGTCGAGCACGGCGTCGGGCAGCATCTGCATCATCGCCAGCGGCACCGGGACCAGCCCCGGGCCGGCCTGACCGAGGCGGATGTAGGCCGCCTTGGAGAGCTTCTTGATCGCGGCGAGATCGCGCTTGTCGAGCACGTCGCGCGGCACCTCGACCATGGCCACGCGCGTCGAGTTGGAGCGTACGTCCCCGGGCTGGAAGTCGCTCATCGGCAGCGAGACCGGGACGTCGCCGCGGTCGACCGGCACGTGGTCGATGCGGACGATCAGGTCGGCGACCACGTTGATGAACCACGCGTTGGTCGAGCCGCCGTGCTCGGCGGCGATCTTCGTCATCGTCTCGGTGTCGAACTCGGAGATCATCCGCGGCATCCGCCAGGCCTCGGGCCTCGGGTTGGGGGTGGCCTCCGGGTAGACGCGGGGCGCCTTGGTGGCCAGGGCCGCGGTGCCGTCCTTCTTCGCCTGACGGCGGGCCTTGGTCCAGTCGCGGACGGCGCGCCACTGCGCGCGGCTGTCGGCGGCCTCGGCGCGGAGGCGGTGCCAGCCCTTGGCCGGCGCGGGCGGCAGCCGCAGCGGCTCGGCGCGGGCGGCCCGGGACACCGCGTCGAGGACGGAGCCGCCGTCGCCGACCGCGTGGGCGAGCAGCATTGAGACCACCGAGGTGCCGTCGTCGAGGTTGATCGCGGTGAGCCGGTAGGTCAGGCCCTCGTGCGGGTCGAGGTGGTCGCTGTGACGCTGCTGGAGCCAGGCGGTGATCTCGGCGACGGGGAGGATCTCCTCGTAGAGCTCGATCGACTCGCGGTCGGCGTTGGTCCAGAGGTCGCGGGCTCCGGGGAACCTCGCCCGGTGCAGCTTCCGCGAGAGCCCGCCCTCGGCCAGGCCGGCCGCGATGTAGCGCAGCCGGTCGGCGTCGTAGGGACTGTTGAGCCGCCAGATCCACTGGTTGGCGATCGGACTTCCGAGCCCGCGATGGCGCCTGGCGAAGAGGTCGTCGGCGAACTGCAGGCGGCCGGAGTTGTCGATCGGTGCACGGGTGGCAGCGGGCATGGGGGAGTCCTCGAGATAGAGCGGGCAGCCGGGTGAAGGCGTATGGATAGCGCGCGCAGGGGGAGGAGTCAATCGGAGTTGATACGTCATGTAAACCCCCGGGGGCAATAAAGAAGTGTGGCGATTCCCACGTCCGGGGGCGGTCGAATTCGGGTGCGGACCTGTGTGCACAATAGGCCGCGACGTGGGACGACATCGCTGTCGTCCCAGGCTGGTCGCCTTCTCGGGCTACGGCGTTCTTGAGGTTCGTTCGGGTCCCCGAGATGGCGTTTTGCCGCAATGAGCCCCCCACCTCAGAGAGGAACTCCACCTCCGATGGAGTACACCGAGCTGTCCGCGTACGACGTACCCCCGGGCGAGGTGACCGCGTGGATGCCCACCGCGGAGCCGAGCGCCTGGGTCGACGACGAACGCCGGATGTCCCACAACCATGAGCTGCACCTCGACACCGCCGAGGCGGGCTCCTGGATCGGCTCGATCATGCGGTTGCGCGGGCAGCTCGACACCGAGGCGCTCGGCCTCGCGCTCCGGGCCTGGATCGGACGTCACGAGGCGCTGCGCGGGACCGTCGAGGAGACTGCGGCCGGCCGCCGGCGTCGTGCTGTTGCCGCGGCCGACGTGTCGGTGACCACCACCGTTCTCGGCCGGTTCGACGGCGAGGACGCCCGGGGCTGCCTCTCGGACTTCCTCGCCGACCACATCGACCCGTCGGCCTGGCCCTACGTCGTCTTCGCGACGGTGGCCGACGCCGACGGCTTCACCCTGGTCTTCGGCGCCGACCACGGCGTCATGGACGCCTACTCCCAGCTGCTCTGGTTCGAGGAGATCGCCTCGCTCTACGAGCGGGCGCTGGCCGGCGAGCCGTTCGCGGAGCTGGCCGCGGCCACCACCGGCAGCCACATCGACCACGCCGCCGAGGAGCGGGTCACCGGCGAGGCGATGTCGCTGGAGAGCGAGTCGGTGCAGGCCTGGCGCGAATGGCTGACCGGTCCCGACGGGCGGCTTCGGTTCGCCGACTTCCCGGTCACGGGCATCACCGACGTACCCGCCTCGGCGGAGCCGCTGCCGCAGGCGAGCATGTCGCAGTGGCTCGGCGACCCGCGCCAGGCCCGGGTCCTGGGCGAGCTGTGCAAGAGCGCCGGCGTCTCCTTCCAGGCCGGGATGATGGGCGCGATGGCGTACGTCCTGCGGGCCCAGCACGGCGTGGAGCGGATGCGTTTCGTGGCGCCCATGCACACCCGCTACACCGCCGAGCACGCCGCCGCGGTCGGCTGGTACGTCGGCCTCGTCCCGATCACCCTCGACATCACCGGCGCGCAGACGCTGCCCGAGGTCGCCGCCCGTGTCCAGGCCGCGCTCGCCGCGGCGAAGCCGCTGGTCCCGCAGCCGTTCGCGCGGGTCGCGGACCTGCTCGGTGTCGACGACGCGCCGCACTTCGTGGTCACCTTCGTCGACACCCGCTTCATCTCCGGCGCCGAGCGCTGGAACGAGTGGGACGCCCGTACGCTGCGGGCCCCCGTCCGCGCCGACGACGAGGTCTACCTGTGGCTCGTGCGTGACCGGGACGGTCTCAACGTCTCGACGCGCTACCCCGAGACCGTCGCCGCCGAACGGGTCGTGCGCGACCTGATCGGCGGGATGAGCGGGCTGCTGGAGGAGATCGCGCAGCCCGAGACCGCCGAGCTGGAGGGCACCGCATGAGGATCGGGGCGCTGGCCGAGCTCGCTCCAGCGCCTGGTCGGGTGGTCGTGCTGCGCCCGACCCGTGAGTGCCAGGCGGCGGCAGATGGCGCGCCGGTCTCTCCCGGAGCCCCGTCGTTCCTGCAGGCCGACCACCTCAACGCCTACCGCGCCAAGATCGCCTCCGGCGGAGTGCACCGCGCCTGGACCGGGACCTGCGGCGAGTTCGACGTGGCCTTCGACGAGGCGGCCTACATCGAGGCGCTGTCCTCGTTCGTCGGTCGTCACGAGGGGCTGCGCACCTGGTTCGACCTCTCCGGCGCCACGCCGGTGCGACACGTGGTGCCTGCTGACGCGATCGCCTTCGAGGCCGTCGAGGTCGAGGCGCCGGCCGACTGGTCCGGTGGCTGGCAGGATCTTCTCGTCAGCCTGTGGGACGAGCAGTGCCGCCCCGACTCCTGGACCCCGTTCCTGCTCGGCGCGATCGTGCGCGAGGAGGGCTTCACCTACTTCTGGGGCTGCGACCACGCCTTCACCGACGGAGCCTCGCAGCTGATGGTCCCGGCCGAGCTGGGCGCCGCCTATGCGAGGGCCCTGGGCGCCCCGTCGCCCGACCTGCCCGAGTCCGACAGCTTCGTGACGTACGCAGCCGCCGAGCAGCAGCTGGCCGCCGAGTGCGACGCGGAGACGCCGGCGGTGCGCGAGTGGGCCGACATCGTCTCGCGCCACGGTGGGCGCCTGCCGCGGTTCCCGGTCGACCTCGGGCTGGCCCCGGGGGAGACCGCGCCGGTCCGGATCCGAACCTGGACGGCACTCGAGGGTGAGGCGGTGGATGCGCTCGAGGAGCTCTGCCGTGCCGCCGGCGGCCGGTTCACCAGTGGTGTCTTCGCGCTCCTGGCCCATGTCGAGCAGCGCCTGACCGGCAGCTCGGACTACCTCGGGATCACCGTGCTCGGCACCCGGTCCCAGCAGACCGCGATGTCGCACGGCTGGTTCTGCAACTTCGCCCCCGTCTCGATGCCGCTGGGGGAGACCTTCCCCGAGACCGTGCTCGCGGCGGAGAAGGCCTTCGGCACCGCCCGCGAGCTGGCCCGCACCCCGGTCCACGTCGCGCTGGGCGCGATGGTCGCCAGCGGGGTGCTCGCGCCGACCGAGCTGGCCAGCCCGCAGATGGTCTCCTACCTCGACGTACGCAAGTTCCCCGGCGCCGGGACCACCCCGTTCGACACCGGGCTGCACTTCACCGGCGAGGGCCGTACCGCCAACGCGAGCCTGTGGGTCAACCGCTTCGCCGACCGCTTCGAGCTGGCCACCCAGAGCCCCGACACCGAGCAGGGCGGACGAGCGGTGGCGACCTTCTTCGAGGCGCTCCACGACGTGCTCGCCGACCTCGGCCTGCCGGTGCGGCCGGTCGATGCGGACCAGATCATCGGGACCGGACATGCTGGTCACGACCGCTGACCTGTGGGAGCCCCAGCCGGGCACGCTGCTGCGCTGGGACCTCTCCGCCCCCGCCCACGGTGCGCCCGCCGAGCTCTCGCTCAACCAGCGCAACCACCTGGCCGGCGCGATGGCCGGAGCGCCGACCGTCTGGCTGGCGGCCGCTTTCGACGTCGACGGCCCCATCGAGCCGGTCGCGCTCTCCCGCACCTGGCGCGCCTTCCTCGCCCGCCACGGCAGCCTGCAGCTCGAGGTCGTCGCCGGGTCCGAGGGGCTCCATGCCCGCCGGCACCACCCCGGCACCCTGACCTGGTCGGTGACCTCCGTCGGCCACACCAGCACCGTCGAGGAGACCCGAGCCGCCCTGCACGCCGCCCTCGACGAGCGGTGCGGGCCGTTCGCCTACCCGGCCTTCCTGCCGGCCGCGATCTCCCGCCCCGACCGCTCCACGATCGTCCTCGGCATGGATCACCTGCACTGCGACGCCCACTCGGTCGCCGTCGCGGTCGAGGAGCTCGCCCACCTCTACGCCGCCTTCACCGAGGGCGGCGAGGAGCCGTCGCTGCCACCGGTGAGGTCGTTCCTCGACGCCGTCGAGCAGGGAGCTGACGGCCCCGCCTGGGTCGCCCCCGACGACCCGCTGCTGCGCGGCTGGGGCGAGTTCCTCGGCGGCCGCGGCCACCGGCTGCCGACCTTCCCGCTGCCGCTCGGCCTCGAGCCGGGGGAGCGGGCCGCCCAGGCGACCGCCGTGGCTCCGCTGGCCGATGCCGACCTGATGGACCGCATCGGCGCCCGTGCCCGCAACAGCGGTGCCTCGACGTACGCCGCCGTCCTGGCCGCCCTCGCCACCGCGCTCTCCGACCTCGGTGGCGGTGACCGGCTGGACACGATGGCGCCGGTCTCCACCCGCTCCGCGGAACCGCTGACCCGCTCCATCGGCTGGTACACCACCACCGTCCCGCTCACCGTGCCCGCCTCGCTCACCGATCTCGGCCTGGCCGAGGCCGGCGACGCGGTCCGTCACGGCGTACGCCTCGGGTCGGTGCCGCTCGACCAGGTCCTCGGCTCGCTCACCGAGCCGCTGGTGCAGACCCGCAGCGACGTCTTCGTCGTCTCCTGGGTCGACTACCGCCACGTCCCCGGTGGCTCGGCCCACCTCGACCGCGACGCCCAGCACATCTCCGCCTCGACGCTGGCCGACGACGTCCAGATCTGGTTCTCCCGCACCCACACCGGCCTCGCCGTCCGCGTCCGCTACCCCGACACGGTGGTTGCAGCAGCGTCTGTCGACGCCCTCCTCGGCCGCCTTGGCCACACCCTCACTGAGCTCTCCCGCCAGCCCGACGACCTCGCTGTCCTGCGCGCCGAGTCCTGAGCCCTGTCCGGGTCAGCGCGAATAGAGCTGCCGGATGACGGCCTCGATGTCGGGCTCGTGGATGGACAGGTCGGCGACGTCGTACGCAGCGGCGACCTGTGCGACCAGCGGCGCGGCGGAGGCGCCGGCGGGGAAGGCGAGCCATTGGCGCGGGCCATCGACCTTCACGACCCGGGCGCCCTCGATGGTGATCGGGGAGGCCTCGTCGACGAGGTCGACGACGAGGGTGCGGGAGGCGTCACCGTTCGCTCGCAGGGAGGGCAGGGGGCCGTCGAAGACGGCGGTGCCGTGGTCGATGACGATGACCCGGTCGCACAGCGCCTCGATGTCCTGCAGGTCGTGCGTGGTGAGCATCAGGGTCGTCCCACGCTCGTGGTTGAGGGCTCGCAGGAACTCCCGCAGGCGCCCCTTGGAGATGACGTCGAGACCGATCGTCGGCTCGTCGAGATAGAGGATCTCGGGGTCGTGGAGCAGCGCCGCGGCGATGTCGCCGCGCATCCGCTGACCCAGGCTCAGCTGCCGCACCGGGGTGTCCATCAGGTCGCCGAGGTCGAGCAGCGCGACGTGGTCCTCGAGATTGCGGCGGAAGGTCTTGTCGGGGATCCGGTAGATCCGCCGCAGCAGCTCGAACGAGTCGCGCAGCGGCAGGTCCCACCACAGCGACGTACGCTGCCCGAACACCACCCCGATCCGCCGGGCGAGCTCCCGGCGCTGGCGGGAGGGCTCCAGGCCCGCCACCCGCGCCGACCCGCCGGACGGCACCAGGATCCCGGTGAGCATCTTGATCGTGGTCGACTTCCCGGCGCCGTTGGGCCCGATGTAGCCGACCATCTCACCGGCCTCGATCTCGAAGGAGAGGCCGTGGACGGCGTGCTTCACCACCGACGTACGTCTCAACACACCCGCACGCTTGCGGATCGTGAAGTCTCGAGACAGGTCCCGCACCTCGATCAGTGCCACATCAGCTCCCGGTGGATCGATAACGACGAAGCCCCTGGCGCCACACGAGCGTGGTCAGACCGACCAGCACCAGCGCGGCCAGGGGCGAGGCGAAGCGGAACCAGTCCGGAGCGCCGAACGGATCGGTGCGGCCGAGCAGGAACAGGCACGGGTACCAGTTCACGAACGCCAGCGGCAGCAGGTAGGTCAGCGACCGGACGACCTCCCGCGGGAAGATCGTCATCGGATACTGCATGATCGTGTTGCCGCCGTAGGTGAACGCGTTGGCGAACTCGGAGGCGTCCGTGGTCCAGAACTGGATCGTCGAGAAGGTCACGAAGACGCAGAAGTAGATGACCGCACCCGAGACGAGCGCCACCACGAGCACCAGCAGACGCTGAGGGTTCCACTCCACGATCGGCGCCGCCCACGCGAAGACCACGATGCCCTGTGCGATCTGGCCGAGCCGGCGCAGCTCGAACCGGTCGGCGCACAGCTGCACCAGCACCGGGACCGGCTTGGTCATCATCGCGTCGAGATCGCCGCTGCGTACCTTCTGGCCGATCTTCTCCACGCTCCCGACCAGCATGTCCGCGACCCGGAACGCGATCGAGGTGACCCCGTAGAGCAGGGCGACCTCGCGCAGCGTGAAACCGCCGTAGGTGTCGATGTGGCTGAACATCAGCCAGATCGCCACGAAGTCGAGGAAGGTGATCAGTACGCCACCGATCGTCATCGTCCAGAACGAGAGCGGATAGGCCATCGCCGCCCGGATCCACAGCAGCGCGATGAGCCAGTAGGCGCGCACCGCGTGAGCAACGTGCTCAGCCACCCTGGACCACCACCTTGCGGGTCGCGGCGCGCAGCACGAGCGCGCAGGTCCCCAGGAGGACGACCGCCCACAGGACCTGCAGTCCGATCGCGGCGAGCATGTCGAGACCGGTGTGGCGGCCCAGCCAGATGTCGGCCGGGGTCTGGATGTAGGAGGCGAACGGCAGCGCCAGCGCGATCTGCCGCAGGCCGTCGGGGAAGAGGGTGAGCGGCAGCGTCAGTCCGCTGAAGAAGGTGGCCAGCACGCTCAGCAGCACCCGCGGACCGGTCGCGTCCAGCAGCCAGAACGCACTGGCGGCGAAGAGGAACCGGACGGCGAAGCTGACCACCACCGCGAGGGTGATGCTGACAAGGAACCCGACCGCGCCCGCGGGGGAGGGCAGGACCAGCCCGAAGAGGAGCGCGCCGATGATCGCCGGGGCCACGCCCCGCGTCGCGAAGTGGTAGAGCCCGCGGCCGAGGTCGGCGGCGAGATACCAGCCGAGGACGCTGACGGGACGGTAGAGGTCGACGGCGATGTCGCCGTTGCGGATCCGCTCGGCGAGGTCGTCGGTCGAGCCGCCGCTCCACAGCGCGATGGTCATCAGCAGCGCCTGCCCGATCCAGACGAAGGTGACCGCCTCGTCGGCCTGGTAGCCGCCGGCCGACGGGTTCTGCTCCCACAGCGCCAGGTAGGCGAAGCTGAGGATGATCCCGAAGACCGAGTTGGTGAAGATCCCGGCGAGCGTGGCCGCGGTATAGGTCGAGTAGCGACGGAAGGAGCTGGTCGCGATCGCCGCATACAGACTCAGCTGTGAATGCAGCGCCCCGGACACCTGACGTACGTTGGCACAACGGGGCCTGCGTACGCCAAGGGGTTTACTGGAATAACGTTGACGCAGCAACTGTTTGCCGAGTAGTTCGGATTTCAACTATCGTGGAAGAGTCCACGAAAGGGGCAGGGAAACCATGGGTATGCAGTTCGGCATCTTCACCGTCGGTGACGTCACGATGGACCCGACGACCGGCAGGACCCCGACGGAGCACGAGCGCATCAAGGCCACCGTCGAGATCGCCAAGCACGCCGAGGAGGTGGGCCTGGACGTCTTCGCGACCGGTGAGCACCACAACCCGCCGTTCATCGCATCCAACCCGACCGCCACGCTGGCCTACATCGGTGCCAAGACCGAGAACATCATCCTGAGCACCGCGACCACGCTGATCACCACCACCGACCCGGTGCTGATCGCGGAGGACTACGCCAAGATCCAGCACCTCACCGACGGCCGCGTCGACCTGATGATGGGCCGCGGCAACACCGGCCCGGTCTACCCCTGGTTCGGCAAGGACATCCGCCAGGGCATCAACCTGGCGATCGAGAACTACGCACTGCTGCGCCGGCTGTGGAGCGAGGACGTCGTCGACTGGTCCGGCCGGTTCCGTACGCCGCTGCAGGGCTACACCTCGACGCCGCGGCCGTTGGACGGCGTCGCGCCGTTCGTCTGGCACGGTTCGATCCGCTCGCCCGAGATCGCCGAGCAGGCTGCGTACTATGGCGACGGCTTCTTCCACAACCACATCTTCTGGCCGGCCTCGCACACCAAGCAGATGGTGCAGCTCTACCGGCAGCGCTTCGAGCACTACGGCCACGGCACCGCCGACCAGGCGATCGTCGGGCTGGGTGGGCAGTTCTTCATGCGCCACAACTCCCAGGACGCGATCAACGAGTTCCGGCCCTACTTCGACAACGCCCCGGTCTACGGCCACGGCCCGTCGCTGGAGGACTTCTCCGAGGCCACCCCGCTGACCGTCGGCTCGCCGCAGCAGGTCATCGAGCGGACGCTCTCGTTCCACGAGTACGTCGGTGACTACCAGCGCCAGCTCTTCCTGCTCGACCACGCCGGGCTGCCGCTGAAGACGGTGCTGGAGCAGCTCGACCTCTACGGCGAGATCCTCCCGACCCTGCGCGCTGAGTTCGCGAAGCTGCGCAAGCCCGGCGTCCCGGACGCCCCGACCCACGCCTCCCTGGTGGAGAAGGCCGGCGGCGCCAAGGACTCGACCGTCTACGCCGAGGGCGACTCCGCCACCGGCTCGTCCGACCGCGACCTCGCGGACCCGGAGGTCGCCAAGGTTCTCGAGGGGGAGCTGTGACCCGGATCGTCGTTGTCTCCGCGGGGCTGTCGGTCCCGTCCTCGACCAAGCTGCTCGCCGACATGCTCGGTGACGCCACGACCCGGGCCGTACAGGCCCGGGGCGCGGAGGTCGAGGTCGAGCACGTCGAGCTGCGCGGCCTGGCCCATGAGCTGACCGACAACCTGCTCACCGGGTTCGCCAAGCCGGCGCTCCAGTCGGCGATCGACCAGGTGCGCCGTGCCGACGCCGTCATCGCGGTCACACCGGTCTTCTCGGCCTCGTACTCCGGTCTGTTCAAGACGTTCTTCGACGTCCTCGAGCAGGGAGTCCTGGACGCGAAGCCGGTCCTGATCGCCGCGACCGCCGGCACCGCCCGGCACTCGCTGGTGCTCGAGCACGCGCTGCGGCCGCTCTTCGCCTACCTGCACGCCGTGGTCGTACCGACCGGGGTCTTCGCCGCCACCGAGGACTTCGCCGGTGGCCCGGAGCTCCCCAAGCGGGTCGACCGTGCCGCGACCGAGCTGGCTGCCCTGCTGGCCGTGGGTGGCGGCACGCCCTCCCCGGCGCCGCACCGGACGCTGGTGGAGGACGAGTTCGCCAACCCGACGTCCTTCGAGACGCTGCTGAAGCGGGCCTCGGAAGGGCCGCAGGAGTTCTGATCTCGCGGGGGTTCCTTCGGCTGCCGATGTGAACACGGGCGCGAGATACCGGGGGTTTGCGAGGAAGTGCGACAGAATGCGTCTCGACCGCTACCCCCAGCACCGAGCGGAGCCGTTGTGTCCAGCTATGAGCCGAGCGTCGTCGTTGCCGACGAGTCGCCTCTTCTTCGTGCTGGACTCACGGCCCTGCTCGCGCGTGGTGGCTACCAGGTGGTCGCCGACGCCGGTGACGCCGAGACGCTCGTCCAGGCCGCCACCGACACGCTGCCCACGCTGGTCGTGACCGACGCCCGGCTCGGCCCGGACGACGAGGGCATCAGCGCCGCCCTCCGGCTGCACGAGAAGGTGCCGGAGATGGGCATCGTCGTGCTCGCCGACTCGGTCGACACGGCCTACGCGGCCGCCGTCTTCGCCAGCACCGGCACCGGCGGTCTCGGCTATCTGCGCAAGTCTCGCGTACGCACCGTTCCGCACTTCCTCGATGTCGTCGGACGGGTGGCGTCGGGTGAGGTCGTCGTCGACCCGGAGGTCATCTCCCGGATGGTCGAGGCCTCGCCCGACGCCGATCCCGATGCGATGGCGAGGCTGTCGATGCGCCAGAGCGAGGTGCTGGGCCTGATCCAGGCCGGGTTCCCCGACCGCGCGATCATCAGCAGGCTCTTCAGCGGCAGGCGGCAGTTCGAGCGGTGCCTGAGCGAGATGTTCCTCGCGTTCGGGCTCTCCCGCGACGTCGAGCATCGCCGTACGCCGACACTGCTGACCCACCTCGCATCCGGCTGAGGGAGTCCTGGGTCGCCCCAGGACTCCCACCGTCTCAGTGCTGGTAGGTGCCCACCACGACGGCGCGGGCCAGCGCCTTGAAGGCCAGGTTGAAGGAGACGACGGCCGGGGTGACCTCGTCGTCCACGCCCAGCGTCTCCTCGCCGACCGCGTGGACCACGAAGTAGTAGCGGTGGACCTGGTCACCGGCGGGGGGAGCGGCGCCGCCGAACTCCTTGGTGCCGAAGTCGGACGCGACATGGAATGCCTTGCCCGGGAGGTCGGCGGAGCCGGCACCGGCACCGGCGGGCAGCTCGGTCACGTCGGCGGGGACGTCGACCAGGGCCCAGTGCCAAAAACCGCTGGGGGTGGGCGCGTCGGGGTCGAAGCAGGTGATGACGTACGACTTCGTCCCCTCCGGTGCGCCGCTCCAGCTGAGCTGCGGGGAGGTGTTGCCACCGTCGTAGACCTGGTCCTGCTTCAGCGGCTGACCGTCGGTCACGTCCTCGCTGGTCAGCGTGAAGGAGGGGAGGGCGGGCATGAGCGAGTAGGGATCCGGCTTCACCGGACGATCGAGTGCCATGCTCACCAACGTAGTCCGCGAATCGACCCGTTGTCAGGCCGCACCCCGGTGTTGGGCGAGGATGTACCCATGAGTTCAGAGCATGTCGTTCCCTATCCCGCCGGCCTCATCCTGGAGGGGCGGAGGGTGGTCGTCGTGGGTGGTGGCCGGGTGGCGCAACGGCGCGTGCCGGCGCTGATCGCCGCGGGGGCGCGGGTCGAGGTCGTCTCGCCGTCGCTGACCCCTGCCCTGGAGGGGCTGCTCGGCTCGGGCGAGATCACCTGGCACCAGGCCCGCTTCTCGGCCGACGTGCTCGACGGCGCCTGGTACGTCATCGCCGCGACCCAGAACGCCGACGTCAACGAGGAGATCTCGGCCGCCGCCGAGGAGCGACGGATCTTCTGCGTACGCTCCGACGACGGCACGCAGGCCACCGCCTGGACCCCGGCGACCGGTCACGACGGTGACCTGACCGTCGCCGTGCTGGCCAACCGTGACCCGCGGCGCTCGGCAGGCGTACGCGACCGGATCCTCGACGGGCTCCGTTCCGGTGACCTGATCGCTCCCCACGAGCGTCAGCGCGTTCCCGGGGTGACCCTGATCGGTGGCGGCCCGGGTGACCCCGGGCTGATCTCGGTCGCCGGCCGCAAGGCCCTGATGGAGGCCGACATCGTCGTCGCCGACCGGCTGGCCCCGCGCGAGCTGCTCTCCGAGCTGCCCGCCGACGTCGAGCTGGTCGACGTCGCCAAGCTTCCCCGTGGCCGCTCGGCCCAGCAGGAGGAGATCAACCGGATCATCGTCGAGGCGGCCCAGCAGGGGAAGGCGGTCGCGCGCTTCAAAGGCGGCGACAACTTCATCTTCGGCCGTGGCTTCGAGGAGGTGCTCGCCTGCCGTGAAGCCGGCGTCCCGGTCCACGTCATCCCCGGCCTGACCTCGCCGGTGACGGTGCCCGGCGTCGCCGGGATCCCCGTGACCCACCGCGGCGTCGCGCACGAGTTCACCGTCATCTCCGGCCACGTCCCGCCGGGCGACCCCACCTCGCTGACCAACTGGTCCGCCGTCGCCGGCCTGGGCGGCACTCTGGTCCTGCTCATGGCCGTCCAGAACGCCCCCGCGATCGCGACGGCTCTTCTCGATGGCGGCCGCGAGCCCGGCACCCCCGTCGCGGTCATCTGCGACGGCACGATGCCCACCGAGCGTACGGTCCTGGCGACCCTCGAGACCCTCGAGAAGACCCTGGCCGACGAGAACGTCCAGCCCCCGGCGATCATCGTCGTCGGCGAGGTCGTCCGCGTCGCCCACCCGGACGCGTTCTGAGGCTCAGGGACGATTGACGCGGCCGAGCCAGGCTACGCCGGGCGGCAGCCTCAGGCCCGACTTCTTGGCCGTCGCGATCAGCCCGAGGAACGCCTGGCTCGCCTTGGCGAGGGGGCGGTCGGGATCCAGTACCACCCCGACCGTCCGCGTCACGACCGGCTCCACGAGAGGCCGGTGCTCGAGCCCGGCGAACAAGAGCAGCGGGAGCACGAGGCTCGGCACCGCGGAGACGCCCTGACCGGCTGCCACCAGGCCACCGACCGAGGCGATGTTGCGTGCCTCGGTCATAGACCGCGGAGTCACGCCCGCGCGTGCGAACGCGTCGTCGACGTGGGTGCGTACGCTGCTGCTCGGGTGGAAACCCACGAAGTCGAGGTCGCGCAGATCTGACCAGGCCACCTGATCCTGGGCTGCGAGCGGGTGGCCCGGCGGAAGCACGCACACGAACTCGTCGGCGGCGATCGGACGCACCCACCCCGAGTCGGTCTGGGCGGCGCAGCGGGTCACCGCGAAGTCGACCTCTCCGGTCCGCACCTGTTCGAGCCCCTGGGCCAGGAGGCCGTCCTCGATCTGGACCGTCACGCCCGGGTGGGCCTCGCGAAAGCGGGTGACGAGCGGTGGCAGAAGGGTCGCGGCCAGTGACGGGAGTGTGGCGATGCGTACGGTGCCGCTGCTGCCGTCGAGGAAACCGCGGAAGTGGTTCATGCCGCGGTCGAACGAGGCGACGACCTCCTCGGCCACTTGGGCGAACGCCTCGCCCTCCGGAGTGAGTACCACCCTGCGCGTGGTCCGCTCGAAGAGCCGCACGCCGAGGCGCCGCTCGACGTCGGCGACCGCGCGGCTCAGCGAGGACTGGGCGAGCGTGAGTGAGTCGCCGGCCGCAGTGAACGAGCCGGTGCGGGCGACTGCCAAGACGATGCGCAGCTGGTGAACGGTCAGGTCCATCGTCGGCCTCCTGGTATGTGTGAAGCACATTAGTCCAAGCCGCATTGGTATTGGACATGCAAAAGTGGCCGCGATCACAATCGAGGGACCCCATGACCTTCGGAAGGTGACAACGATGCTCGCTCTGCTCGGATTCGCGACGATCGGCGTGTTCCTCGCGCTGACGATGACCAAGCGGCTGTCGGTGCTGATCGCTCTGGTCCTGGTGCCCGTGGTCGCGGCCCTCGTCGGCGGTTTCGCCGGTGATCTCGGCACGTTGATCGCCGAAGGCATGCTGACGGTGGCTCCGGTGGCGATCATGATCACCTTCGCGGTCCTCTACTTCAGCCTGATGGTCGACGAGGGGTTGTTCGACCCAGCAATCTCCCGGATCACGAGATGGGCCCACGGCGACCCGGTGAAGATCACCGTCGGCACCGCGGTGCTGACACTGCTGGTGGCGCTGGACGGCGACGGCGCCTCGACGTTCCTGATCATGGTCTCGGCCATGCTGCCGATCTACCAGCGACTGGGCATGCGGCCGCTCGTGCTGGCCGGAGTGGTGTGCCTGGGGGCCGGGGTCATGAACATGGTGCCGTGGGGCGGCCCCACCGCGCGGGCCATGGCCGCTCTCGACGCCAACAGCTCCGATATCTTCGTTCCCCTGCTTCCGGCGATGGCGGCCGGGATCGTCTGGGTGCTGTTCGCGGCGTACGTCATCGGCCGGCGCGAGCGGTCCAGGATCAGCCTCGAGGGGATGGCCGTCGACGACGACGCCGCGGGTGCCTCGGGTGGTGCTGCGCCTCGAGGTGGCACCGTCGTCGACACGATGACCGACGTCTCCACCAGCACGACCACGTCACGGGGACAGCGCGTCCGGTTCTGGTTCAACGCCTTGCTGACGGTGGCGCTGGTCGTCGCGCTGCTGATGCAGCGCATGCCGCTCGAGGTGCTGTTTGCGGTGGCCTTCGCGATCGCCCTTCTGGTCAACCGGCCGACGTGGCCGGGACAGCAGGCGCTGTTGGAGCGGCACGGCTACAACGTGTTGCTGGTGACCTCGATGATCTTCGCGGCCGGCGTCTTCACCGGCGTGCTGAACGGCACCGGCATGATCACAGCGCTGGCCGAGACACTGGTGTCGACGATCCCGCAGGGTGCGGGCGGAGCGCTCCCGGTCATCACGGCGATCACCAGCATGCCGATGAGTCTGGTGTTCACGCCGGACGCCTACTACTTCGGCGTCATGCCGGTGCTGGCCGAGACGACCGCGGGCCTGGGTGGTGACCCGCACGAGATCGCGCGGGCGGCGATCCTCGGGCAGATGACCACCGGTTTCCCGCTCAGCCCGCTGACCGCGTCGACCTTCATCCTGGTGGGCATGACAGCGGTCAACTTCGGCGACCATCAGCGCTTCATCTTCGGGTGGGCATTCGGGACGACCCTGGTGATGACGGCCGTAGCCCTCCTGACCGGCGCGATCTCGATCTGAGACCGACATGAAAGGACAGAGCTTGAGAATCGGAAGCGGTGCCGGATTCGCCGGCGACCGGATCGGCCCGGCGGTCGAGCTGGCCGAGCGTGGCGGGCTCGACGACCTGGTGCTCGAGTGCCTCGCCGAGCGCACGATCGCGGCCGGGCAACTGCGCCGGATGAGGGACCCTCAGCACGGCTACGACCCGCTGCTGGGGCGGCGCCTGGAGGCGCTGCTGCCGATCACCGCGGCTCAGGGAACCCGCGTGATCACCAACATGGGAGCCGCGAACCCGCTGGCCGCTGGGCAGGTGGCGCGAGGCATCGCCGGCGAGCACGGGCTCGCGCTGCGGATCGGTGTGGTCACCGGCGACGATGTGCTGGAGGACATCGACCTCGACGCGCCCGCGCTCGAGGACGGCCGCCCGATCGCAGAGCACGGGGAGGTCATCTCCGCTAACGCCTACCTCGGTGCCGATGCGATCGTTCCGGCGCTCGTCAGTGGCGCGGATCTGATCATCACCGGCAGGGTCGCCGACCCCTCGCTCTTCCTCGCTCCTCTGGCGCAGCGACTGGGCTGGGAGCTCGACGACTGGCAGCTCGCGGCTCGCGGCACCATGATCGGACACCTGCTCGAGTGCGCGGGCCAGATCACGGGCGGCTACTTCGCCGACCCCGGTCGCAAGGACGTCAGCGGCCTGGCGCGGCTGGGATTCCCCTTCGCCGATGTGCGGGCGGATGGATCAGCGGAGATCAGCAAGCTGGCTGGCACCGGTGGACTGGTGAACCGATCGACCGTCCGAGAGCAGCTCCTCTACGAGGTGACGGACCCTTCTGCGTACGTCACTCCCGATGTGCAGCTCGGCCTGCGGCAGGCATCCGTACGCGAGATCGGTCCGGACCGAGTCGCGGTCGAGGGAGCCGTCGGACGGCCGCGGCCGGACCAGCTCAAGGTCAGCGTCGGCTATCACGCCGGGTTCCGGTCGGAGGCGGAGATCTCCTACGTCGGCCCGAACGCGCTCGCCCGGGCCCGACTCGCCGGCGAGATCGTGGCTCAGCGACTGCAGGGCGCCGGCATCGACGTACGCCTTGATGTGGTCGGGAGCATCGGGATCGACGAGCAGGGGATCGACGACCTGCGCAACCACGAGTGCCGTCTTCGGGTCGCCGCGTTGGGTGACCGGGCCCAGGCCGACGACGTCTGCCATGAGGTCGAGGCGCTCTATACCAACGGGCCGGCGGGCGGGGGCGGCGTACGCACCTCCGTCACCGAGGTCATCGGCATCGTGTCCACCTTCATCCCCCGTGAGGCCGTCACTCCGCGGCTGACGCTGCTCGAGAGCGGAGACACCCATGCTTCTGCATGACATCGCCCACGCCCGCGCCGGCGACAAGGGCGACACCTCCACGTTGACCGTCATCCCGTTCAACGACGACGACTACGACTGGCTGGTGCGCGAGCTCACCGCGGAGCGTGTACGCGCGCATCTCGCGGGGTTCGTCAACGGGGAGGTCGTCCGCTTCGAGCTGCCCCGCCTGTGCGTGCTGCAGTTCGTCTGCCGCAGCTCTCTGGGCGGCGGCGTCACCACCTCCCTCGCGGTCGACACCCACGGCAAGGGCATGAGCTCGAGGCTGCTGGCGCTGGAGATGGGCCCCCGGCGTCCTACGCTGGACCCCTCATGGCAACCCTGATCGAGATCTCCGACCCCGCCGATCCCCGGCTCGCCGACTACCGCGACCTGCGCGACGTCGAGCTGCGCAAGTCCCTCGAGACCTCGGAGGGGCTGTTCCTGGCCGAGGGGGAGAAGGTCGTACGCCGCGCCGTGGCCGGTGGCTTCGAGCCGCGCTCGTTTCTGATGGCGCCGAAGTGGCTCGACGGGCTCGCCGACACGCTCGCCACGACCGATGCACCGTGTTACGTGATGAGCGAGAAGGCGGCAGAGGAGGTGACCGGGTTTCATGTGCACCGTGGCGCGCTGGCGTCCCTGAAGAGGCGACCGTTGCCGTCCGTCGAGTCGGTGCTCGAAGGCGCCCGCTCGGTCCTGGTGCTCGAGGACATCGTCGACCACACGAACGTTGGCGCGATCTTCCGGTCGGGGGCCGCGCTGGGGTTTGACGCCGTCCTGCTCGCGCCGCGCTGCGCGGACCCGCTCTATCGCCGCTCGATCAAGGTCGCGATGGGTGCGGTCTTCGCGCTGCCGTGGACCCGCCTGCCGGACTGGTACGAAGCGCTCCCGTCCCTCTCCGCCGCCGGCTTCACCACCGTCGCCCTGACCCTGGCCGACGACGCCGTCGACATCGAGAAGGCCGTCGAGCGCGTCGACAAGGTCGCCCTCGTCCTCGGCTCCGAGGGCCACGGCATCTCCCCGCGCTGGCAGCAGGCCGCCGACCGCCGCGCCATCATCCCGATGTCCGCCGGCATCGACTCCCTCAACGTAGCCGCCGCCACCGCCGTCGCCTGCTACGTCACCGCCCGCCGCTAGCGCCGAGCCGTCAGCCGCGTCGGCCGAGCCGTCACGTACGTCGGCCGAGTCGGCACTGACTCCGACATCCCGGCGAGCAGATCGTGGAGCAGCCGGTCGCCCACCGACCACTGGCCCAGGCCATCGAGCTCGACCGGCAGCCCACCGCCGGCTCACCCCCAGCAACAACGACGAACTGCTCTTCGAC
>NZ_JBEZZS010000047.1:0-33363 GCF_040639295.1 Nocardioides sp. NPDC023903
CAACCGGGGTCCTCGCACAGGAGGCCGGCTCCATCCCAACCTGGCCCGACGGCCAGCTGAACCATCCCGAGACCGTCCTCGCCTTCGACGGTCCAACCGACGGGCCACCCCGTCGGTCGAGCCGGACTCGTGAGGAACGAACGAGTCCGTGTCGAGACCAACACATTCCTACCCGCGGTCAGTCCAGCGCGAGTCCCTCCGCGGGGCTGACCTTGGTGGCCCGCTTGGACGGCGCCACGCAGGAGACCAGGCCGGCCAGGCCTGCGGCCGCGACCACCGCCACCAGCTGCAGCACCGGCAGCTGGAAGGTGGCGTCGGGCATGATGTCGCCAACCAGGATCTCGCTGCCGCCCCAGGCGAAGAAGACCCCCAGCGCGGTGCCGACGAGAGCCGCCACGGCCGAGAGCAGCACCGCCTCGGCCGCCAGCGTCCGCCGCAGCTGACGCCGGGTCAGGCCCAGCGCCCGCAGCAGCGCGTGCTCACGACCGCGCTCGAGCACCGAGAGGCCCAGCGTGTTGGCGATGCCGGCCAGTGCGATCAGCACCGAGATCGCCAGCAGCCCGATCACCGCCCAGGTGAACACGTCCAGCTGCAGCTCGACCCAGGCGCGCTGGCTCTTGCCGTTGGTCAGCTCGGCGTCCGGAGCGATCGCCCCCAGTGCACCGGCCAGGTCCTCAGGGTCGGCACCGGCGTCGGCACGGACCCAGACGGCGTACGTCTGCGGGTCACCGGTCAGCTTCTCCAGCGTGGCCGCGGAGATCTGCGGGGCACCGTCGATCTCGCGTACGTCCAGGGTCACCGTCACGCTCCGGTCACCGACGAGCAGCGCGACCTTCTCCCCCGAAGCCTCGAACTCGTCCTCCACGAAGGCCGCGGCGGCCGCCGGAGAGATCACCATGGTGCCGGGCTTCACGGTGAGGTCCATGAGCGCGACGTCGCCCGCCGGGGGCGCCACGACCGGCAGCGACACCGGCTTGCCGTCGGTCTTCACCGACGCCATGGCTCCCGGCACGGCGACCGCGTCCGCGACCCCCGGGACCGACTTCGCGTCCCCGACGACCGAGTCCTCCAGCGGCTTCGACTCGGACTGGAGCGCGATGTCGATCGGGTGCTGCTCCGCCATCTCGTCCAGGGTGGCGCCGCGGATGGTCGCCATCCCGGTCAGTACGCCGGTGGTGAGGGTGACGCCGACGAGCAGCGACGCCGCGGTGGCGGCGGTGCGCTTCGGGTTGCGTCCGGCGTTGGCCGCCGCGAGCTTCGCCGGGGAGCCGGCGACCACGGCCAGCGCCGACCCGGCCAGCCGCACCAGGCCCGGCACCAGCGCGGGACCGAGGAGCATCACGCCGATGAAGGTGACCCCACAGCCGAACAGCACGATCAGCATCCCGGTCTGCGCGTCGTCCCAGCCCACCGCCACGAAGATCGTCGCGATGCCGGCGAGCGCCACGACCAGGCCGAGACCGATCCGGAACAGCCCGGCGCCGCGTACGTCGAAGCCCTCCTGCGGCCGCAGCGCGGCCAGCGGGCTCAGCCGCATCAGCCGGCGCGTCGGCAGCCACGAGGCGACCAGCGTGGTGAGCACCCCGAGGACGAACGCGCCCACGAGCCACGGCCACTCGAAGGAGACGTCACCCAGCGGCGCGGTCTCGGCGAACTGGCGCACCAGCGCGACGATCCCCCAGCCGAGCAGGACGCCGACCACCAGGCCGAGCAACGAGGCGAGCAGCCCGAGGGCGAGCGCCTCGCGGCGTACCGATCTCAGGACCTGACGCTTCGTCGCGCCCATCGCGCGCAGCAGCGCGAAGTCGCGCATCCGCTGGGCGAACAGGATCGAGAAGGTGTTGGTGATGACCAGCACGGAGACGAACAGCGCGATGAAGGCGAAGATCAGGATCATGTACGCCACGATGTTGACCTCCTTGTTGAGCTGGGTCTGCAGCTCGACGAGGTAGTCGTCGGTGTTCAGCCAGTTGTCGGCCTCGGCACCGGTCCCGGCGGTCATGACGGCCTGGACGTACTGGTTCTCCCAGCCCTGCATCTCCGGCCAGGTGACGTAGATCGGCGAGGACCACATCGACGGGGCGTCCACCAGGCCGACGACGGTCGTCTCGATCGCGGTCTTGCCGCTGCCGACCTTCAGTGTGTCGCCGATCGCGACCTTGTTGGTCTTGGCGGCGTTGGCGTCGACCACGGCCTCGCCGGCGCGGGTCGGGAACCGGCCCTCCTCGAGGTCCTGCCACTGCCAGCGCTTCTCAGTGGAGACCGCGCCGACCGTGATGTCCTGGCCGAGCATGGTCTCGTCGGTGCGGACCGGCTGCATCGAGAGGGCCAGCGCCCAGCCGCCCTTCTCGACGTACTTGTCGGTGACCTCGTCGGACGGGAGGTCGACCGCGCCGACGGCGTTGCGGAACGGGGCGTCGATGCCCGCGAAGAGACCCGACTTCGTCGCCGAGGTGAGTGCGTTGACCACCACGATCAGCGCGACCGCGGCGACGACCGCGACGACAGCCGCGGCGTACCGGCGGGCGTATGTCCGCAAGGATGCGAACAGCACCGTCCGCATCAGCGCGTCACCCCTTCGATGTGTCCGTCCTTGACCGTGACGATCTCGTCGGCGTACGCCGCGGCGGAGGCCTCGTGGGTCACCATGACCACGGTCTGACCGAGCTCGCGGACGCTGCGGCGCAGGTGGTCGAGCACCTCGGCCGAGGTCTCGGAGTCGAGGTTTCCGGTGGGCTCGTCGGCGAAGAGGATCGCGGGCTGGGTGACCAGCGCACGGGCGATGGCCACCCGCTGCTGCTGTCCGCCGGAGAGCTCGGAGGGCTTGTGGCCCAGGCGCTGGCCGATGCCGAGGGTGTCGGCGATCATCTGCGCCCGCGAGCGCGTCTCATCGGTCACCCGCTTGCCGGCCAGCTCCAGCGGCAGCTGGATGTTCTGCCCGGCGGTGAGCATCGGCAGCAGGTTGAACGCCTGGAAGACGAAGCCGATGTTCTCCCGGCGGAAGATGGTCAGCTGGTCGTCGTTGAGGTTCTGGAGAGGCTGGCCCGCGACCGTCACCTCACCGCTGGTGGGACGGTCGAGGCCGGCCAGGCAGTGCATCAGCGTCGACTTGCCAGAGCCGCTCGGGCCCATGATCGCGGTGAAGGCGCCGCTGCGGATCTCCAGGTCGACCCCGCGCAGGGCGTGCACCTCGGTCGCACCCTTGCCGTAGGTCTTGGTCAGGCCCACCGCTCGGGCGGCGGCCGTCATCGTGGGAACAGAGGTCTGTGTCATGCCACCGAGCCTCTCGTCGTGAGGCGTCAGCCCGCATCGGGCTGGGGGCTGATCCCGGCGTACGACCTGGGGTGGATCGGCAAGGGTCGGCTCAGGGTCATCCCCGGGTGAGGGTGACTCCGTCGGCCAGCCGGTAGGGGTTGGTCGCGACCAGGGCGCCGATCGAGCGGCGCAGCCGGGAGACCTCGGCGCGCACGGTGACGATGTGCTCGGCGTCGCCGAAGACGGCCTCGCTGAGCCCGCGCGCGGTGAGCCCGGCGGGGCCGGCCCGGTCGACGAGGGTGAGGATCTCGACATGGCGGCGGGTCAGGGTCGTGCGCCACCGACCCGACTCCGAGACGACCTCGAGGGTGCCGTCGGGGTCGAGCCGGGCGGTCAGGCTTCCCGAGGAGCCGGACGAGGTCGGCCGGACCAACCAGCCGCGCTCGCCGACCCGCTCTGGGAGACACAGCCCCAGGCCCGGGACGGTCAGCATCTTGTCCTGACGGGGCGCCGCGATCCGGTCGCGGGCGGCCATCCCGGCATGGTGGGCGACCCAGCCGTCGTCGTCGACGACCAGCAGCGGACCCTCTACGCCGGAGACGACGTGGTCGGTCTCGCGGCGCAGCCGCTCGAGCCACTCCTGGTGGCGGCGCCACAGCGACATCTCTGCCAGGCGCACCGCGCTCTCGACCAGGGCGCCGATCGCCGGGTGCAGAGTGAGCGCGGGCCCGCTGACGTCGACGACGCCGAGCAGGGCTCCGGTGCGCGGGTCGTGGATCGGGGCCGCCGTGCAGTACCACGGGTGCTGGGCCTGCTCGAAGTGCTCCGCGGAGAAGAGCTCGACCGGAGCCGCCTCGGCCAGCGCAGTGCCGATGGCGTTGGTGCCGACCGCGCGCTCGGTCCACAGCGCACCCTCGACGAAGCCGAGCTGGTCGGCGATCTTGAGGACCCGCGCCGAGCCCGCCCGCCACAGCACCACGCCCTCGTCGTCGGTGACCACCATCAGGTACGTCGCCGCATCCGCGGCCGAGGTCAGCACCGCACGCAGGTCGTCGATCACCATCGCCAGCGGCGAGCGGGCTCTCCTGGTCGCGCACTCGGCTGCCGACGGCGTACGTCTGCCGTTGCTGCTTCCGGGCTCCAAGCCCATGCTCATCACGCGGCGCCAGGAGCGCTCGACCAGGATCCGGGGTGTGCTCGGTGGGCGGCCGCCGGACAGGACGGCGTCGTGGACGCGTACGAGATCACGGGCGAGGCGCGGCAGGTCTGCTCCCGCCGGGACTGCTCCGGTCGCTGTCATCTGGCGTCCACCTCCGACTCCGAGGGTAGGTCCTCGCTGTGACCCGCGCCACATGCAATCGGCTGCAACCCTTTCTCAGGCGCCCGCGCGGCGGTGTGCTGGAGGCATGACGCAGACACTCGAACCCCCGACCCCGGCCGTCCAGAGCGGCCCGGCGCAGACCTGGCTCGCCGACTTCGAGGCCGCCCTGAAGGAACGCGACGTCCTCCGGGCCGCCGGCCTGTTCGCCACGAAGAGCTACTGGCGCGACCTGGTCGCCTTCTCCTGGAACCTCACCACCGTCGAGGACCCGTCCGGGGTCGCCGACCTGCTCGGGAGCACCCTGGACCGCGTCGACCCCTCGGGCTTCGCGCTCGAGGAGCCCGAGGCGACCGCGGACGGGGTGACCACGGCCTGGTTCACCTTCGAGACCGCGATCGGTCGCGGCCGCGGACTGCTGCGCCTCAAGGTCGAGGACGATCGCCCGAAGGCGTGGACGTTCCTGACCACGCTCTACGAGCTCAAGGGACACGAGGAGCCCCGCGGCGTACGTCGCCCGAAGGGTGCCGAGCACGGCGTCAACCGTGACCGGGTGACCTGGGCGGAGAAGCGGCAGGCCGAGGCGGAGACGCTGGGCCTGACCGAGCAGCCGTACGCGGTGGTCATCGGTGGTGGGCAGGGCGGCATCGCGCTCGGTGCACGGCTGCGCCAACTCGGGGTGCCCTCTCTCGTCATCGACCGCTACGAGCGGCCCGGTGACCAGTGGCGCGGCCGCTACAAGTCGCTGTGCCTGCACGACCCGGTCTGGTACGACCACCTGCCCTACCTGAAGTTCCCCGACAACTGGCCCGTCTTCGCACCCAAGGACAAGATCGGCGACTGGCTGGAGTCCTACGTCAAGGTGATGGAGGTGCCCTACTGGTCCTCGACAACCGCCACCAGCGCCTCCTACGACGAGGCGGCCGGCGAGTGGACGGTCACCGTCTCGCGCGGCGGTGAGGAGATCACGCTGCACCCGAAGCAGCTGATCCTGGCCACCGGGATGTCCGGGAAGCCGAACATCCCCGACCTGCCGGGCATGGACATCTTCGAGGGCGAGCAGCACCATTCCTCCAAGCACCCGGGGCCGGATGCGTACGAGGGCAAGCGGGTCGTGGTGATCGGGTCCAACAACTCCGCCTTCGACATCTGCGGAGCGCTGTTCGAGCACGGTGCCGACGTGACGATGGTGCAGCGGTCCTCGACCCACATCGTGAAGAGCGACACGCTGATGGACATCGGCCTCGGCGACCTCTACTCCGAGCGCGCGCTCGCCTCCGGGATGACCACGGAGAAGGCCGACCTGGTCTTCGCCTCGCTCCCCTACCGGATCATGCACGAGTTCCAGATCCCGCTCTACCAGCAGATGGCCGAACGCGACGCCGACTTCTATCAGCGTCTGGAGAAGGCAGGGTTCCGGCACGACTGGGGCGACGACGGCTCCGGGCTGTTCATGAAGTACCTGCGCCGTGGCTCGGGCTACTACATCGACGTGGGCTCGGCCGAGCTGGTCGCCAACGGCGACGTGAAGCTCGCCCAGGGGCAGGTCTCCCACCTGACCTCGTCGGCCGTCGTTCTCGAGGACGGCACCGAGCTCCCCGCCGACCTGGTCGTGTACGCCACCGGCTACGGCTCCATGAACGGCTGGGCCGCCGACCTGATCAGCCAGGAGGTCGCCGATCGCGTCGGCAAGTGCTGGGGTCTGGGCTCCGACACGACGAAGGACCCCGGCCCGTGGGAGGGCGAGCAGCGCAACATGTGGAAGCCGACCCAGCAGGAGGCGCTGTGGTTCCACGGCGGCAACCTGCACCAGTCGCGCCACTACTCGCTCTATCTCGCGCTGCAGCTCAAGGCCCGGTTCGAGGGGATCGAGACGCCGGTCTACAACCTGGCGCCGGTGCATCACCTCGCCTAGGGCCCCTCAGCGGCCGACCAGGCCGGTCTCGTAGGCCAGCACCACCAGCTGGACGCGGTCACGGGAGCCGGTCTTGGCCAGCAGCCGGCCGACGTGGGTCTTCACGGTGGCCTCGGCGACCACGAAGGTATCGGCGATCTCGGTGTTGGACAGGCCGCGGCCGACCAGCGTGAGCACCTCGCGCTCACGCTCGGTCAGCGCCTCCAGCCGCCCCTCGATCGCCGGCCCGGCGGTCGCGGGAGCGGAGGCGGCGAAGTGCTCCAGCAGGCGCCGGGTGGTGCTCGGCGCGACGACCGAGTCGCCGGCGTGCACGGTGCGGATCGCGGTGAGCAGGTCCTCGGGGCGGGCGTCCTTGAGCAGGAACGCCGCGGCGCCCGCCCGGATCGCGGCGAAGGCGTACTCGTCGAGGTCGAAGGTGGTCAGCACGATCACCCGGGGTGCGTCCTGGCGGCCGGCGATCAGGCCGGTCGCCTCGACGCCGTCCATGCGGGGCATGCGTACGTCCATCAGGACCACGTCGGCCTCGATCCTTCCCAGCGCGGCGACGGCCTCCTGGCCATCGCCTGCCTCACCGACCACGCTCAAGTCGGGCTGGGAGTCGATGAGCATCCGGAAGCCGGCACGGACGAGCTCCTGGTCGTCCACGAGAAAGACTCTGATCGTCACAGGGGCATCCTGGCGTAGACACGGAAGCCGCCGCCGGATGCCGGGCCGGTCTCGAGCGTTCCGTTGTGGGCGGAGATGCGTTCCTGCATCCCGACTAGCCCGAGGCCGCCCGACTGCGCGGTGGCGTCCGCGGCCGCGCCGCGGCCGTCGTCGGTGACCTCGATCGCGAGGCTGCCCTCCTCGGCCGTCACGGTGACCCTGGCCGCAGCGCCCGGACCGGCGTGCTTGCGTACGTTGCTGAGCGACTCCTGCACCACCCGGAAGGCGGTCAGCGCGACACCCTCGGGCACGGCGAGGCCGGGCTCGGGAAGGTTCGCGGCCAGCTCCATGCCGCCGGCCCGGGTCTCCTCGACGAGCGTCGCGATGTCGCCCAGCCGTGGCTGCGGACGGGTCAGCGTGTCCCCGTCGCGCAGCAGGCCGAGCAGCTGCCGCATCTCGGCCAGCGCCTCACGGGCGGTCTGCGCGACGGTCTCGAGTGCCTTCGGGGCGAGGGCCGGGTCCTGCTCGGCGGCATAGCGCGCGCCGTCGGCCTGGACCACGATCACGCTCAGCCCGTGGGCCACCACGTCGTGCATCTCCCGCGCGATCCGCGCCCGCTCCTGGGTCGCCCCGAGCTCGGCGCGCTGCTCGGCCTCGCGGCGCAGCTGCTCGTTGCGCTGGATCAGCGAGTCGACGTACGCCGTCCGGGTGCGCGCCAGCGCGCCGAGCGCCCAGGCGGCCACCGGGAAGGTGGCGAGCGAGAGCACAACCGGGACGTAGGTGCTCCAGTTGATCTCGTCCTGGTTCGTGCCGTTGGAGGCGGCATCGACGGCACCCAGCCAGTCGTAGGCACCGAGGACGGACCCGAAGAGGCCGACCGCGAGCGCGGCCATGCCCCAGCGCGGCCGGGCGTAGCGCGCCACCGAGTAGACCGCGATCGGGAAGGAGACCTGGGAGACGAGCGGATAGTCGAGGAGAAGCACCTGCAGAGCGCACGCGGAGGCCACGACGGCGTAGACGATCACCGGATGCCGGCGGCGCCATAGCAGCGGCACCAGCTGGAGGACCACGAGCACCAGGTCGGCGACGTGGCTGGTACTGGAGACGTCCTGGGCCGCGTCACCGTTCAGCAGGGCCTGGATCGCGTAGAACGGGATGATCAGGAACAGGGTGCCGGCGAGCAGGACGTCGAACCACCATCGCCCCCGCGGGCCGAGCCGCCAGGGCCGTACCAACTCCTCCACGACCCCACCGTAGAGGAGCCGAGGCGCCCACGACGTCAGCCCGGGGACGGATGTGCTCCTCAGACCCTGGGCGGACTAGAATCCACAGGCTGGCGATGGATATTCGCCGTTTGGTGCTTGGGAGGGCTCGTGGAGGCAGTGCGCTACGTCGCGATCGGTGACTCGTTCACGGAAGGAGTCGGCGACGAGACTCCTGACGGTCATGTACGCGGCTGGGCCGACCTGGTCGCCCAGGGCTGGGCCGCTTCGGGCGTCTCGGTGGAGTATGCCAACCTCGCCATCCGCGGGCGTCTGATCCGCCCGATCGTCGAGGAGCAGCTCCCCGCCGCGCTGGCGCTGAAGCCGACCCACCTCTCCTTCAATGGCGGCGGCAACGACATGCTTCGCCCGAAGGCCGACGCGAACGCGATCGCCGACCACCTCCGGCCCGTGATCGATGCCTGCGACGCCAACGGGATCACGCTGATCCTGCTCTCCGGCGCCAACCCCTCGGCCCGGCTCCCGCTCGGCAAGGTCTTCCAGCGTCGCGGCGACGAGCTCGTCGGCCTGGTCGAGCAGCGGATCGCCGATCGCGACGACGTCGTGCGCGCGTACAACTGGCCCGACACCACTCTCACCGACGGTCGCTTCTGGTCCGAGGACCGCCTCCACATGAACGCCCGCGGCCACCACCGCGTCGCCGCCCGCGTCCTCGACTCACTCGGCGTCGAGGTCCCCGAGGGCTGGTGGGACCTCGACTTCGAGGCCGCGGCGGGCAAGAAGGGTGTTGCCTACTACCGCGAGTTCGTCGGCCCGTGGATCCACCGCCGGCTCACCGGCCGCTCCTCCGGCGACGGCCGCACCGCCAAGTTCCCGACCTGGACCGCGATCACCGGCTGACCCCAGCCGAGACGGCACCTATGGCGGCCGAGACGTCACCTAGGCCGGTCGAGATGTCACTTGTGGCGGCCGAGACGTCACTTAGGTCGGTCGAGATGTCACTTGTGGCGAACGAGATGAGATTCACGGTTCGCTCAACCGTTTGGTACGTCACCACAACTGCCAACTCGATCGCCACAAGTGCCAACTCGGCCGACGCAACTGCCGTTTCGGCCGACGTAGGTGCAGTTTCGGCCGACGTAGGTGCCGTTTCGGCCGACGTAGGTGCGGTTTCGGCCGACGTTGGTGCCGTTTCCGGCTCAGGACCAGTGGCGGCGGATGACGGCGGTGACGTCGAAGGGGTCGGCGCCGCGCTGGGCGGCCAGGACGCCGGCGCCCTCGGGTGAGCCGGTGTAGAGCAGGCCGGAGCCACCGACCCAGTGCTCCCAGGCGGCGAGGTACGACTTCGCGTCGGCGGCTCGACGGCCGAGGGCGGCGGGGACCGCATGCCAGGCCTCGGCGTTCGCGGCGTGCCTGCCGGACACCCCGAGCCACAGCCTCTCGATCGCGTTCAGGTCACCCACGACCGGACGCGAGACCAAGTAGCGGGGCGCGGCGATGGGCGCCAGCGCCTCCTCGAGCGAGGTGGCGAAGAGCGTCGACTCCTCCTCGGGAACCCCGGCCAGATGGACGCGGTAGCTGCCGTCGGTGTCCACCGCGATCTCGAGTCCGTCGGCGCCGACCGAGGTCTGTTCGGTCGTGTGCAGCGCGTCTGCGACGGCCGCACCGACCGCGCCGACGGTCGGGCGCCGGCGCAACTGGGAGGCGATCCGGGTGCCGTCCCGATAGACGTACCCGACCCACAGCGCCCACAACCCACCGACCACGCCGCCGACCGCTCCCGCGATCCCGGCGCCGAGGACGAGCGTAAGGGCGAGCACGATGCTCAGCAGCACGGCGGGCGCGAGGACGGCCTTGGCCGGCAGCCGCCACTCCGGCACCCGGCCCTCCAGCAGCCGGAATCCCGGCGGGCGGGGAGCGAGCACCATCCCCGACGGCACGCGCAGCGCACCCGCCCGGCGCAGCCGGATCCTGACGGTGCGGCCGGCGACGTCGGCGTACGGCTCCCCGACCCGCCACCGCTCCCGGATCGCGGTGCGGTCCTCCGAACGGGCGATCATGCGGGCGTTGACCGTGTCGAAGTCGGACTCCGGTGGGGCGGCGTACGGGGAGAAGGACTCGTCGATGTGGCCGACGCCGTCGACGACCGAGCCGTCTTCGTCGGCGCCGAAGAAGCCGGTGTGCTTGCGGACCAGGCGCTTCCAGTCGTTGTCGCCGCGCGGGTGCTCCTCCTCGACGCAGACGACCGTCCAGTTGACCGCGACCTTGTCGGGCCGCCCCGGATCCGTACGCAGCGACCGGCCGCGCAACTGCACGACCGCCGTCGTGGTCGTGGCCGCGGTGAGGTCGACGATCCCGGTGACCGACCGGGCGTCCCAGCCCTCCCCGAGGAGCCCGCGCGTGCCGACCAGTACCCGGCAGCCGCCGGCCTCGAAGAACCGGGTCACGTGCCCCACCCACTGCCGGCTCCCCCAGCGCCCCACGAGCGTGGCGTACGCCTTCCCCGGCTCGACCACCAGAGCGTCAGCCAGAGCAGGGTCGGTCTCGGCGATGTGCGCGACCAGCGCGGCGAGGGTCGCCTCCGGCCCGGCGACGGTGGCGCCGGTGACCAGCAGGACGTCGTCGTTCGCCGCGCACAGAGTCGTCAGCACCGCCCGCGCGGAGCCTGACTGCTCGGCGATCACCCCACGCAGGTCGACGGGCAGGGTTGCCGAGGCCCGCTCGTGGTCGGTGACGACCAGCAGTCGCAGCGAGTCACCGTGCGCCAGCCGCTCGTGGTCCACGATGGCCGCGGTCGCCGTCGTCTTCGCCTCCGAGCGAGCCAGCACCCGGTCGACGGGCGAGCGCCCGGCCCGGATGCCGCGCCGGGTCAGCGAGTAGCCGACCACCGGCAGCGCCTGCTTGATCGCGGCCAGCGCCTCCTGGTCGGCGTCCGCTTCGGAGGCGGCCAGGTGTCCGCGTACCCAGTCGCCGATCAGCGTCACCCAGTCCTCGGCCGAGGGGTCGCGACGGTGCGCCTCGGTCAGGGTCGCGCCCGTGGGCAGGGCGAGCAGCCCGCGATGGTGCACCCGCAGGGCCGCCGTGGCCAGATCGGGCCACGCCTTCGCGAGCTCGGCCCAGGACGGAGCTCCGGCCGGCCGCGACACGTACCGCCGGTCCAGCCAGGTCAGGAACGGCACGCTGCCCAGGTCGGCCGAGGTCAGTGCGGTGAGCAGCTCCTCGAACCGCTCCGCGCTCCCCCGCAGCCACTCCCGCTCGCTCGGCGTCGGCGCGGTCAGCCAGACCAGGTCCGCGAACGGCGCCAGGTCGCCCTCGCGCACCACGGCCGGGATCGAGGTCGAGAAGACGATCTCCCCGAACAGCAGCCCGACCAGCGCGGACTCCTCCTTGGTCAGCGCCTCGGGAGGAGTCGCGGTCAGCCCCAGCACCCGTGCGTCCGGCAACAGCAGCAGGATCTCGCCCAGCAGCTCACCCCAGACCTCCAGCAGGTGGTGGCACTCGTCCAGCACGAGCAGCAGCGGTCCGGACGTACGCAGCGCCGAGACCAGCGCCCGGCCGTTGTCGTGCAGCCTGGCCAGGTGGCTCTCCCCGGTCTCCGCCTCGTCATCAGGGTCGCCGAAGACCGCGACCGACTGGTAGGTCAGCGACGTCAGCGGCGCGTCCAGGTCCCGCGACGAGGACGCCGTGAGACCCAGCGCGGCCGCCTGGCGCAGCCACTGTCCCTGGATGGCCGTGTTGGGGCTGAGTACGACGACCTTCGCCCCGCCCGCAATCGCATCGCGTGCCCTCTCCAGCCCGACGAGCGTCTTCCCCGCCCCCGGCGGCAGCACCACCCACGCCCGCGAACGCCCCGCGCCCCAGGCTGCGCTCAGTGCGGAGAGCGCACGCTGCTGATGGACACGGAGCTTCACCCCGCGAAGCCTAGCCAGCCCCGAAACCTAGGCCGCGGTGGCGAAGGCCGCTTCCGACTCCGGGTTGCGGGCGACGGAGCGCCGGGCGAGGGTGAACGCGATGGCGCCGAGGACCGAGGTGACCACCATGGTGATCGCCAGCGGCACCGCGGTGTGCTCACCCGCGACGGCACCGAGCGGGGAGGCGAGGCCGCCGCCGAGGAACATGATCCCGCCCATCAGCGCCGAGCCGGCGCCGACCGAGGGACGGGCCTGCTCGATGGCCAAAGCGCCGGTGTTGCCCATGATCAGGCCGACGCAGGTGGTGACGACCAGGATCGGCAGCAGGATGAGCGCCTTCGGCACCGGCAGCAGCGCGACCACGAGCACGAACATCGCGCCGATGGCGAGCACCGGCTGCGCCGACCGGACGATCTGCGCCGGATGCACCTGGCGCTTGGCCAGCCGCGCCGAGAAGAGCCCTGCGATGGTGAGGAAGGCGGCGTTGACCGCGAACCCGATGCCGTAGACCGCCGCCGACGTGCCGATCACCGACTGGTAGAGGAACGAGGAGGAGGAGACGTACGTCATCAGGGTGGCGAACGTGAGCGACTGCGTCAGCGTGTAGCCGAGGAAGGCGGGCTTGGCGAGGAGACGGCCGAGGTCGGCGTACTCGACCCGGCTGGTCCGGCGCTCGGCCGGCAGGCTCTCCCGGATCACCAGCAGCACGCAGACGACCTGCGCGACGGCGATCGCGGCCACGATGCCGAGCACGCCGCGCCACGGTACGAACCCGGCGATGGCGCCGCCGATCACCGGGGCCAGGATCGGCGCGATCCCGCTGATCGACATCATGATCGACATCGCCCGGGCGGCGGCGAAGCCGTGGAGTACGTCGGCCACGATCGCCCGCGCCATCACGATCCCCGCGGCGGCGGCGAGCGCCTGGATGAAGCGGGCGGTGATCAGCAGCTCGACGGTGGGTGCCAGCGCGGCCAGCACCCCGGCCGCCGCGGCCACGACCGAACCGATCAGCAGCGGCTTGAGCCGTCCGAAGCGGTCGGAGATCGGCCCCCAGGCGATCTGTCCGAGCGCGAGCCCGATCAGGAAGGCGGTGAGGGTCAGCTGCACGTTGCTCGCCGCGGCGCCGAGGTCGGCGCCGATCTGCGGGAAGGAGGGTAGGTAGAAGTCGATCGCAAGCGGCGCGGATGCCGAGAGCAGGGCGAGCGCGAGCAAGAGCCGCGGCGGGACTGACGTCACCGAGTGAACCTCCGGAGAGTTTGGTTGAAGAAGACAACCAACCGAACGCCGTGGTCCCGCCGGGCATTCCTCACCAGAGCGTGATGGACCTCTCGAAGATCCCGGTCAGGTCCTCCGCCGACGGCTGCTTCGGCGCGGTGGCGAGCAGCCGCTGCTGCTTGAGCGCCCCCTCGACCAGGTCGGGGATGTCACCGGCGACGTAGCCGACCTCGCCGATCCCGGCCGGGATCCCGATGTCCCGCATCAACTCGCTCAGCACCCGAGGCAGCACATCACGCGGCTCCTCCTTCGACTCGTCGAAGCCGGGCGCCAGCAGCCGGGCCGCACGGAGGTGTCGCTCGGGGGCGGCGTCGAAGGTGTAGCGGAACGCCTCCGGAGCGGTCAGCGAGACCGCCATCCCGTGCGGCACCATCGCCTCGCCACCGGGGTAGTCCTTGGGGTGGAAGTCGCGCACCCGCCCGGCGATCGGGTAGGCGCAGGCGTGCGGGATGTGCACGCCGGCGTTGCCGAAGCCCAGGCCCGCGAAGGTCGCCGCGAAAGCCATGTCACCGCGCGCGAGGGTGTCGTCGCCGTTCGCGACCGCCTGCCGGAACGAGCCGGCCAGCAGGGACAGCCCCTTCTCCGACCACATGTCGGAGATCGGGTTGGCGCCGCAGTAGGGCACCCGCTGAGCGGGCTCCTTACGGTCGTAGGAGGTGTAGGGCCGGGCCGTGTAACTCTCCAAGGCGTGGCACAGGATGTCCATCCCGGACGCGGCGGTCACCCCGGCGGGCTGGGTCATCATCAGGTCGGGGTCGACGACGGCCAGCGTCGGGCGCAGGCGCGCGTGCGAGATCCCGGTCTTCACCTTGAGCGACAGCACGTCGAGCACGCACACGGTCGTCGACTCCGCCCCGGTCCCGGTGGTGGTCGGCACCGCGACCAGCGGCAGCAGCGGGTTGGCCGGCGCGAGCCCGCGACCCACCGGCGCGTTGAGGTAGTCCATCAGGTCGCCGTCGTTGGTGGTCAGCAGGTTGACCGCCTTCGCGGTGTCGATGCTCGACCCGCCCCCGACCGCCACGATCGCGTCGAACGGCCCGTTCTCGCGGGCGAACTCGACCGCCTCACGCATGCTCTCGTCGGTCGGCTCGACATGGACGCCGTCGAAGACGACGGCAGTGACGTCGTACGCCTTCATCTGCTCGGCCACACGCTGCGGCAGCCCGGTCGCGGAGATGCCGGGATCGGTCACCACGAGGGCGCGGCGGGCGCCCAGCGACGCGAGGTCGTAGCCGATCTCGGCCGATGCGCCGGTGCCGAACTTGAGCTGCGGGGAGCCATAGGTGAAGACGGTCTCGGGTGTGGCGTGCGTCATGAGGCGCACGATATCGACCGGCTCCCACCCGTATCACCAGTCGGAGTGCACAAACGTCTCGTGAGACACCCGTGGTCTTAAGTCATGTATTTCACTAGACTTTATTCAGATCAGTCGACGCTGTCAGAGGAGACCACGCATGACCATCACTGAAGCATCACCCGTCAACGAGCTCACCGTCCACAAGGTCGGCGGCCGGATCGGCGCCCGCATCGACGGCGTCACCCTTTCCGGAGACCTCCCTGCCGAGACGATCGCCGAGATCCGGGCCGCGATCCTGGCGAACAAGGTCGTCTTCTTCCGCGGCCAGGACCATCTCGACGACCGCGCGCAGATCGCGTTCGGCGAGCGCCTGGGTCCGCTGACGACCGCCCACCCGACCGTGAACACCGGCAGCGCCCGCGTCCTGACCCTCAAGGCCAACCGCGGCATGGCCGCCAACTCCTGGCACACCGACGTCACCTTCGTCGACCGGCCGCCGGCGTTCTCGATCCTGCGCGGTGCGGAGATCCCCGAGTACGGCGGCAACACCGTCTGGGCCAACACCGCCACCGCCTACGAGCGGCTCCACCCCCAGCTCAAGGCGCTGGTCGACAACCTGTGGGCGGTCCACTCCAACGACTACGACTACGTACGCCCCGACACGCCTGCGTCCACCGACGACGTGGCCGCGCGCAAGCGTGAGGAGTTCGTCTCGACGATCTACCGGACCGAGCACCCGGCGGTCCGGATCCACCCCGAGACCGGCGAGCGCGCGCTCGTCCTGGGCCACTTCGTCAAGCACTTCAGCGGCCTGAACCAGAAGGAGAGCGCGATCCTCTTCAACCTGCTCCAGGACCGGGTCACCGCCCTGGAGAACACCGTCCGCTGGCACTGGCAGCAGGGCGACGTCGCGATCTGGGACAACCGCGCCACCCAGCACTACGCCGTCGCCGACTTCGACGAGCTGCCGCGCGAGGTGCGCCGCATCACCGTCCAGGGTGACGTACCCGTCTCGATCGAGGGCGAGCACAGCCGGGTGATCGAGGGCTCCGCCGAGGTCTACAACCGCCTCGACGAGCTGATCTCCTGACCGACGTACGTCCGGGAGGTCAGGCGAGGGTGAAGCTGACCTTCCGGGCGACGACGTCGGCCGTCTCCAGCCGCACCTCGACCTCCTCGCCGAGCGGGAGGGCCGTCGCGCCGGTGACTCGGGCCTCGATGGCCGGCTCCTCGACCGTGATCGAACCCTTCTGCTTGTCCTCGTCGTCGACCTCGACGACGACCGCGGCGAAGGTCTCCCCGACTCGCTGGGACAGCAGCCCGGCCTCGACCAGGTCGACGACGCCGCGCTCGTAGGCACCGCTGGTGCGCGAAGAGGCGCGCATCGTCTCCGGGAGGGTCTTGAACGCGCTGGTGACCCAGTCGGGCACCGGCTGGTCGGCGCAGAGCGCCAGGCAGACCTCGCCGGCGTAGCGGTCGATCAGCCGGCGCAGCGGAGCGGTCACGTGCATGTACTCGTTCGCCAGCGCCGAGTGCTCGGTCAGCTCGGGGAGCTCGCCGTTGAACGAGGCGTACCCGCTCCCGCGCAGCAGCCGGGTGCACGCGATCGCCATCGCAGCGTGCTTGCCGTTCTTGCCGTCGAGCGAACGGATGAAGTCGGGGTAGAGCATCTCCGCGGGCCACTCCAGCCCGAGCGCACGAGCGGTGCGGTGCAGCCGCTGTACGTCTCGGGGGTCGGGCTCGGGGAGGGTCCTGAGGAGTCCGACCCGGGCGTAGACCATCAGGTCCGCCGCCGCGAACCCGGTGAGCAGCGAGATCTGGGCGTTCCAGTTCTCGACGGGCAGCAGGTCGCGGTATTCCAGCGACCAGTGGTCGCCCTCGACCGAGATCTCCTGGTCACGCAGCGGCAGGTTGACCCCGCCGCGAGCCGCCTCGAGGGCGATCCGCTTCTCGCCGATCTCCTTCAGCAGCTGGAGCGACTCGCCAATCCGGTGGTCGAGCTTCTCGAGACCCGCGAACCCATCACCGTCGAACATCTTCTGCACGCCGTCGTAGGAGAGCTTGGCCCGCGACCTGACCAGCGCGCGCTCGACGACGGTGTCGGTCCCCTCGCCGGTCGCGTCGAGCTTGTGGGTCCACAGCAGGGCGGGACGTACCTGGTCCGGGAGCAGCGAGGCGGCGTCCTCGGAGAGCACCTTGGGGTGGAGCGGGATCTTCGCATCAGCGGCGTAGAGCGTCTCTCCGCGCTTGTTGGCCTCCAGGTCGATCGGGTCGCCGGGCGCCACGAAGGCGGCCACGTCGGCGATCGCGTAGTGCACCACGTAACCGTCGCCGTCGCGCTCCAGGTGGAGCGCCTGGTCGAGATCCATCGACGTCTCGGGGTCGATCGTGACGAACGGCAGGTCGGTGCGGTCGAGCTCCGGGAGCCTGGGGTTGGCCGCGGCGGCGGCCGCAGCCTCCTCCACCTCCGGCGGGAACTCGGCGGTCACCTCCAGCTCGGCCTGGAGCGCGGCGATGCCGTCTCGGAGCGTGGTGGCGGCGACACCGTTGTCGGCACTGGCGACCCGGATGATGCGTGCGGAGCCCATGGCCAGAACTGTAGTGGCTACTTCTTCTTCGAGGCCTTGTACGTCTTGTGCAGCGCGGCGGCTTCCTTGCCGAACGCCTTCGGGTTGCCCTTGAAGGCGCCGAACTGGTCCCACAGGCCCTTCGTGGACCCGTGGCTCGCCTTCGCCGACCTGTCGATCCGGGCCACCGCCCGGCGCTGGGAGGAGGTCAGCGAACGCCTCGCCCGGAGATGTTCCGAGCGCGCCCGGGCCTTCTTCGAGAAGTCGTGGATAAGCCAGAACAGCCCGACGATGATGACCACGACCAAGAAGCCGCCGAGGTTGGGCCCGGCGGTCGACTCGGCGGCGAGAACGATCATGACTGGAACGTAAGCTCGCTCGTTCTCCCAGGTCACGGGCGCTTTGAAAGATACCCAATCCTCGATTCGGCCATCCTGGTCCCGGGCGGCACGATAGTCCCGTGCTGATCCTGCTGCCGCCCTCGGAGGGCAAGACCGCGGCCGTACGCGGCAACCCGCTCGCGCTCGACGACCTCCGCCTCCCGGTGCTCAACCCGGCCCGGGCCAAGGTCATGGACGCGCTCGTCGAGCTCTGCGCCACGCGCCCGGACGAGGCCGTCGACATCCTCGGCATCCCGAAGACCCAGCCCGAGCTCGTCACCTTGAACGCCGGGCTGAGCGACGCCCCCACCGCGCGTGCCGACCGGATCTACACCGGCGTCCTCTACGACGCCCTCTCCCCCGCGACCCTGTCGCCCGCCGCCAAGCGCCGCGCGACCAGCCGAGTCATGGTGACCAGCTCCGTGTTCGGTCTCGTCGGCCTCGCCGACCGCATCCCCGCGTACCGCCTCTCGGGCGACACCACCCTCCCCGGCATCGGCGGCATCCAGTCCCACTGGCGCGCCCACCTCGGCGCTGGTGTGTCCGAGGCCCTAGGCGACGGCCTGCTCGTGGACCTCCGGTCCGGGACGTACGCCGCCTTCTGGCGCCCCGACGAGGTCGCCGCCCGCACCGCCACCGTCCGTGTCCTCCACGAGCACAACGGCCAGCGCAAGGTCGTCAGCCACTTCAACAAGGCCACCAAGGGCCGCCTCGTCCGAGCCCTCCTCGAGTCCGGCGCCAACCCCCGCACCCCCGCCAAGCTCGCCGAAGCCTTCCGCGACCTCGGCTGGACCGTCGAGACCGCCCCCGCCACCAAGACCGGCACCCAGCTCGACATCGTCGTAGCCGAGATCTGAGTCCCGGTCCGCCCGTTCGGCCATATAGCGACTGTGTTGGTCTCGACACGCCTCCGCCTAGCGGCTCCGGCGGCTCGACCAGCGAGGCACCCGCTGACCGAGCCGCGAGCGCCGACCATCAGCCACACCCGGCGACTCGACCAGCGATTTCTCCGTCGGTCGAGCCGCGAGCGCCAGCGAGCGTGTCGAGACCAACACGGTCACCTGCGGCGAAACTGTCGGTGGTCGCGCCCAGAATCGGGCCATGCCTTACATGTACATTCTCCGTTGCCGCGATCACATGCTCTACGTCGGAAGCACTTTCGACCTGGAGAAACGCATCGCCGAGCACAATGCCGGCCTCGGCGCCGAGTTCACGGTTCGACGTCTGCCGGTCACCCTGGCGTACGCCGAAGAGCATCAGACGATGGCCGATGCCTACCGACGTGAGAAACAGGTCCAAGGGTGGAGCCGGGCCAAGCGCGAAGCCCTGATAGCCGGGAACCTCGACCGGCTGCACGACCTCGCTCGCCGTCGTGGCAAACGGTCGCCATAGGGACCGTGTTGGTCTCGACACGCCTCCGCCTAGCGGCTCCGGCGGCTCGACCAGCGGACCGGCGGAGCAACCGTCGGTCGAGCCGCGAGCGCCAGCGAGCGTGTCGAGACCAACACGGTCACCCGCCGCGTCAGAAGGTGTTGGCGGCGAAGTGGTCGCGGGAGACGGGGAGGCCGTTGAAGAGACGCATGGAGGCGCGGCCGTCGGAGAAGAAGGAGACGACGGTGGCGGAGGCGGGCGAGAGCTCCATGTTGAAGACTCCGCCGATCGGGGCTCCCAGTGCGTGAGCGACGATCAGCTTGATAGGCGAGACGTGTGAGGTGACCACGACGGTCTCGCCGGCGTGCGCCTCGAGCACCCGCGAGAGACCGTCGAGCACGCGCGCCTGAGCCGAGTCGAAGGACTCGCCGCCCGGCGGCGCGACCTCGGTCGCGCCCATCCACGTCTTCATCTCGTCGGGAAACTGCTGGGCGACCTCACCGAACGTGAGCCCCTCCCACTCCCCGAACTCGATCTCCGCGAAGGCGGGCTCTTCGACCAGGCGGGCACCGAGCGCACCGGCGACGATCTCACCGGTCTCGACGGTGCGCAGGACGGGCGAGGTCACGACGGTCGAGACCGAGGGCGCGAGCGGCTTGAGCCACTCCGCGGTGAGCATCACCTGCTCGCGGCCCTCCTGGGTCAGCGGCGGGTTGTCGCCGCCGAGGCCGCCGGAGAACGCCTTGGCGGCGGTGTGCTTGGTGACCCCGTGGCGTACGAGGACCAGGGTCGTCGCGACCGCGCCGGCACCCCAGCCGCGCGGCTCTTTCGAACTCACAGACCCGACTCGGCGGTGCGGACCAGGATGCGGGAGCACTCCTCGCAGCGCACGACCTCGTCGGCGGCGAGGCCGCGGATGCGGGAGATCTCGGCCGGGTCGAGCTGGAGGTTGCAGCCGCCGCAGCGGCGGGCGCGCAGCTCGGCGGCACCGACACCCATCTTCTCGCTCAGTCGCGAGTAGAGGGCGAGCAGGTCGTCGGGGATGCCCTCGAGGGCCGGCGTCCGCTCCTCGGCGACCCCGGCGAGCTCGCCGTCGATCTTCGAGGTCTCGACGTCGACGGAGTCGACCGCGACCGCGAGCTTCTCCGTGATCTCGGCGAGCTCGGCCTCGAGCCGGGTCACGCTCGCCTGAGCCTCCTCGAGCTGCTCCATGACTTCGAGCTCCTCATCCTCGAGCACCGAGATCCGGCGGTCGAGGGTGGCCAGCTCGTGCTGCATGCGCTCGAGGTCCTTGGCGCTGCTGATCGCTCCGGAGTCCATCCGCTCCTGGTCGCGCCGGCGGCGGGTCTTGACCGCCTCGACGTCGGCGTCGGCCTTCTTCTGCACCCGCTCGAGGTCGTCGCGGATGACCCGCGCGTCGCGTACGGCATCGTCGGTGGTCTTCTTCGATGCCTGCAGCTCCGCCACGACGGCGGCCTGCGGCAGATGCGCACGGCGGTGGCGCAGCTGGAGCGCACGCGAGTCCAGCTCACACACGTCGAGCAGCTTCACCTGGGCGAACGGGTCGGCTTTCAGCGGATTCTCCTCAGTTGTTCACACACGATTTTCTTACAGACGCAGCGTCCACGGGTCGGTGACGATCTGGCTGACCCGGGCCTCCACCGTATCTCCCAAAGCCTCGTTCAGTCGCCTCGCCAGGACAGGCAGCCAGGTCCACTCCGCCGCCCAGTGCGGGATGTCGATCAGCGCACCGCCCTTCTCGAGGAACTCCGAGGCCGGATGGTGGCGCAGATCGCTGGTCACATAGACGTCGTACGCAGCCACCTGGTCGAGCAGGAAGTCACCCGCGCCACCACACAGCGCCACCGAGGACACCGGCCGGTCGAGGTCGCCGGCGACCCGGATCCCGGCCGCGGTCGCGGGCAGCGCGGCCGCCACAGACGCGGCGAAGGCGCCCAGCGTGGTCGGCTCCACTGTCCCGGCCCGGCCCGTCCCGACATCGTCGGTGAGCCCCGGCACCAGCGGCCGCAGCGAGCTCAGCCCGAGGGCGAGCGCCAGCGACTCCGAGACGCCGCCGAGGGCCTGGTCGGCGTTGGTGTGGGCGGTGAGCAGCGCGCACCGCGCGGAGACGAGCGTCGAGAGCGTACGCCCTTTGGGGGTCGTCGCGGCGAAGCCGTGCACACCCTTCAGGAAGAGCGGATGATGGACCACGACCAGGTCCGCACCCCACGCGGCCGCCTCCTCGGCGACCGGGAGGGTCGGGTCGACGGCGAGAAGCACCTTCGAGACGGGCTGCGAGGGCTCTCCCCAGACCAGCCCGACAGCATCCCATTCGTCGGCGGTGGCGGGCGGGTACCAGTCGTCCAGCAACGAGGTGACGGTGGACAGAGTGGACGGGGTCGGCATGGGGTAAACCCTAGATCCCGCGACCGGGGCCGCACTCAGCGGCGGCGACGTACACGAAATCAAGTTCGTAACCGTTCTTTTACAACTGATTCCGTACTTTTCCCCGGATCCTGTGGTGGAATGCAGCGCTAAGTGAACAATCGACTGGAGCAGCGATGACCACGACAGCTACCCCGGACCCACCCTCCGGCTCGGTAACCATCACCGGCCTGACCAAGACCTATGGCCAGGCCACGGCGGTCGACGGCCTGGACCTCGAGATTCGGGCCGGCGAGTTCATCTCGCTGCTCGGCCCTTCGGGCTGCGGCAAGACCACGACGCTACGCATGATCGCCGGGTTCGAGAAGCCCGACGCCGGCAGCATCATCATCGGCGGCAAGGACGTGGTCAGGCTTGCGCCCTACCAGCGCGACGTGAACACGGTCTTCCAGGCGTACGCGCTGTTTCCGCACAAGTCCGTCGCGGAGAACGTCGCCTACGGCCTGCAGCAGCGCAAGACACCCAGGGCCGAGGTCCGCGAGCGGGTCGTCGAGGCGCTGCGGATGGTGCGCATGCTCGACTTCGCCGACCGCGGCCCGGCCCAGCTCTCCGGCGGCCAGCAGCAGCGAGTGGCGCTCGCCCGGGCGCTGGTCAACCGTCCCGGCGTCCTCCTTCTCGACGAGCCGCTGGGCGCCTTGGACCGCCAGCTGCGCGAGGAGATGCAGCTCGAGCTCAAGCTCCTCCAGTCCCGCCTCGGGATCACCTTCGTCTTCGTCACCCATGACCAGCACGAGGCGCTCGCGATGAGCGACCGGATCGCGATCATGCGCGCCGGCCGGATCGAGCAGCTCGCCGACGCCGAGACCGTCTACAACCAGCCCGCCAGCGCGTACGTCGCCGGCTTCGTCGGCCAGCAGAACTTCCTGCACGGCGAGGTCAGCGCCGACGGCACCACCGTCGAGACCCCGGTCGTGGTGGTCGAGGGTCCCGCGAAGCCCGACGGGAAGCCCGGCGAGGCCCACCAGGCCGCGATCCGCCCCGAGATGATCTCGATCGAGCCGCGGGCCGAGTCCGGGACGGTGACGGAGGGCCTCAACTCCGTCGCCGGCGAGGTCCTCCAGGTCTCCCCGCTCGGCGAGGTGATCCAGTACCTCGTCAAGGTCACCGATCAGCTCAGCCTGCTGATCCGTCGCCCCACCCACGGCGCCGCCCGGCTCTCCCCCGGCGACCCGGTCCTCTGCGGCTGGGCCGCCGAGGACGTACGTCTCTTCCCCCTCGACACCCCGCTCGACCCGTCCACCGCTAGGAGCCCACAGTGAACAAGCCTGAAAACAAGAGCGGCAACGTACGCATCCTGGCCAGCCATGCCGGCGCGCGAGCGATCCGCCAGGAGCTCTCGCGGCGCCACTTCCTGAGCCTGGCCGCTCTCGTCGGCGCCGGCGCCGCACTGAGCGCCTGCGGCTCGGACGGCGGTGGCGGGGCATCCAGCGCCGTCGAGCCGGGCGGCGGCGCGACCGGCGGTCCGATCGAGAAGTCGCTGTCGATCTACACCTGGGGCGACTACGACTCCCCCGAGGTGATCGACGCCTTCGGCAAGACAGGCCCGAAGGTGACGCTCGACTCCTACGGCTCCAACGAGGAGCTGATCTCGAAGCTGGTCGCGTCCGAGGGCACCAGCGGCTACGACATCGTCGTACCGACCGGGGTCTACATCCCGCAGCTGATCGAGAACGAGATCATCGTCCCGCTCAACAAGGACCTGATCCCCAACATGGCCAAGGTGGACCCGAAGTTCCTCGGCCAGGACTGGGACCCGGAGAACGAGTACTCGGTGTGCAAGTGCTGGGGCACCACCGGGTTCGTCTACGACACCACCGTGATCAAGCGCGACCTGGCGACGTGGAACGACTTCATCGACGCGATGCAGAACGAGGCCTCGGGCAAGACCTCGCTGCTCGACGACCCGCAGGGTGTCTCCGGCCTCTACTTCTGGGCCAACGACATCGACTGGAACACCGAGGACATGGCCGACTACGACGCCTACGAGACCGAGGCGGTCGAGAAGTGGGCGCCGCACATCGCCGGTTTCGACTCCTACCCGGCCACCGGCGCGATGCAGCAGAACACCTTCGCGCTGATGCAGAACTGGAACGGCGACTCCCGCCTCGGCATCCTCGAGCACAAGCAGCCCGACCGCTGGAAGTGGGTCCTGCCCGGCCCGACGACCGAGCTGTGGATGGACAACTGGTGCATCCCGACCGGCGCGCCCCACCCCGAAGCCGCCCACGCGTTCCTCGACTACGTGCTGGAGCCGGAGAACTCGTTCTTGGAGATGGACTACATCGGCTACAACACCGGCGCGCTGGGCATCGAAGAGATGGCCAAGGAGCGCAAGGTCGAGCTGCCCGAGATGATCTTCTTCACCGACGAGCAGCTCGCCACCATGAAGAACGGCGCCGTCAACGAGGCTCAGGACCGGCGTACGGAGGTCTACGACAAGCTGAAGGCCGCCGCCAGTGCGTAAGCGTCTCCCCGGTTTCGTCCTCGCCGTCCCGGCGTGGCTGTGGCTGACGGTCTTCTTCGTGGTGCCGTTCCTGCAGATCGCCTGGTTCAGCCTCGGTGAGAAGCCCGGGATGTTCGGCACCCACAGCAACGCGGTGATGTCGCTGGACCGCTATGCCGACGCGTTCAGCCCGACCTTCTTCATGATCTTCCGGGCGACGCTGTGGATGAGCGTGCTGGGGACCGTCGCCTGCCTGCTGATCGCGCTGCCGGCTGCGTACTTCATGGCGGTGAAGGTCCCCGCACACCGTCGCGGGCTGCTGGTCGCTCTGGTGATGGTCCCCTACTGGACCTCGTTCCTGATCCGGACGATCGGCTGGAAGGTGATCCTGTCCTCGGAGGGAGCCCTGGCCGGGTTCCTGACCGACGTCGGTCTGGTCGCCGATCCGCACGACCTGCTCAACACCCGCGGCGCGGTGCTCCTGGGCCTGATCTACAACTATCTGCCCCTGATGATCCTGCCGATGTACGTCGCCTTCGACCGCGTCGACAGCGCGCTCGGGGAGGCGTCCAAGGACCTCGGCGCCGACCGGGTGCGTACGTTCTTCCAGGTCACGCTGCCGTTGGCGCGGCCCGGGATCGTCGCCGGCATCATCCTGGTCTTCATCCCGATGATGGGCGACTACGTCACCCCGGCGGTCCTCGGCGGCGCGAAGGGCACGATGGTCGGCTCCCTGATCGCCAGCCAGTTCCTGACCGCGCAGAACTGGGCACTGGGCTCGGCCATGGCGGTCGTCCTCATCCTGCTCACGATGCTCATCGTCATCCTCGCCATCTCGCTGATGTGGGCCGTGGGATGGCTCCTGCACAGACGCAGCAAGTTGGTCATCGGAACCGCCCACACCAAGGAGGTGGCAACCGCATGAGCAGACCCTCTGGCACCAATCTCGCGCTCGGCGCGTGGACCACGCTGGTCTTCCTCTTCCTGTTCGCCCCGATCATCGTGATCGGCATCTACTCCTTCAACGGCGGCCGCCTGCTCACCGCCTGGGACGGCTTCAGCCTGGAGCCGTTCATGGCGATCATCGAGCGGCCGACCGTACGCCACACCGTCGCCGTCTCCCTGCAGACCGCCGTGGTCGCCGCGCTGCTGGCGAGCGTGCTCGGCACCCTGGCCGGCATGGCGATGGCGCGCTACCCGGGCCGCTGGGCGGGCCCGTTCACGCTGCTGTTGCTGCTGGTCTCGGTGACGCCCGAGATCGTCGACGGCATCGCGCTGCTCCCCTGGTTCGTGACGCTCGGGCAGGACTGGTCGCTGCTGCCGTTCAACAACGGCTACGTACGACTCGTGATCGGCCATTCGCTCTTCGCGACCGCGGTGGTGACCTACATCGTCCGGGCCCGCCTGGTCGGGCTGGACGCGTCGCTGGAGGAGGCCTCCGCGGACCTCTACGCGCGGCCGGTGGCGACCTTCTTCAAGGTCACGATCCCCCTCGTCGGCCCGGCGGTGCTGGCCGGTGGGCTGCTGGCCTTCACGCTGAGCCTCGACAACACGGTGATCTCCTCGTTCATCAACGTCTCCGGCACAACCTCGTGGCCCGTCTACGTGCTCTCGTCGGTCCGCTCCGGTCTCAAGCCCGAGATCGCCGCGGTGTCGACGATCCTGCTGGTCCTCACGCTCCTGGTCCTCGGCCTGGTGGCGCTCGTGCTCAAGCGCTCGGGCTCCTCGGTCACCGACACCATGGCCGTCAACTGATGGGCTCTGACGCCCTCCCGGCGGACCTGCTGCTGCGCGGTGGCCGCGTGCTGCGGGAGGGCCGCTGGGAGGACGCGGCTCTCGCCGTCCACGACGGGCGCATCGCGGCCATCGGCGAGGATCTCGACGCTCTGGCCGGCCCGGAGACGGTGGTCGAGGAGCTCGACGGCCGGTGGGTCCTGCCCGCCTTCCACGACTCCCACGTGCACCCGATCCAGGCCGGGCTGGAGATGATCCAGTGCGACCTCACCGGGCTGTCGACGCTCGCGGGCTATCTGGATGCCATCGGGGCCTACGCCGCGGCCAACCCGGAGCGCGCCTGGGTCACCGGCGGTGGCTGGTCGATGGATTCCTTCCCGGGCGGGGTGCCGAGCGCCGAGCCGCTCGACCGGCTCCTTCCCGACCGGCCGGTCTTCCTGCCCAACCGCGACCACCACTCCGCATGGGTGAACAGCCGCGCGCTCGAGATCGCCGGCATCGATGCGGAAACGCCCGATCCGGCCGACGGGCGCATCGAGCGTGACGCCGCCGGTCGGCCCACCGGCGCGCTGCATGAGGGTGCGATGGCGCTGGTCGGCTCTCTGGTCCCCGCTCCGACCCCGGCCGACCTCGCCGAGGCGCTGCTCACCGCGCAGCGCCATCTCCACTCCGTCGGCATCGTGGGCTGGCAGGACGCGCTGGTCGGCGCCGGTCTCGGCATGCCGGACTCGCTGCCGACCTACCTTGCGGCCAAGGGCTCCGGCGCGCTCACCGCGAAGGTCGTCCTCGCCCAGTGGTGGCACCGCGACCGCGGCCTGGAGCAGTTGCCCGAGCTGATCGAACGCCGTGCCCTGGCGGCGCGGGCCGGGCTCGATGCTGCCAGCGTCAAGATCATGCAGGACGGCGTCTGCGAGACGCACACGGCCGCCATGCTCGACCCCTACCTCGACTCCCACGGCCATCTCACCGACAACCGCGGGCTCTCGTTCATCCCGGCCGAGGCTCTAGCCGCCTACGTCGCGGCGCTGGACGCGGCCGGGTTCCAGGCGCACATCCACGCGCTCGGCGACCGGGCGGTGCGCGACAGCCTGGACGCGATCGAGCACGCACGTGAGGTCAACGGGGCCAGCGGGCTGCGGCACCATCTGGCCCATGTCCAGGTCGTCGACGCAACCGACGTCCCGCGGTTCGCCGAGCTCGAGGTCACCGCCAACATCCAGCCGCTGTGGGCGTGCCGGGACGAGGCGGTGGAGGTGCTGACCCTGCCGTTCCTGGCACCGGCTGCCAGGAAGCAGCAGTACGTGTTCGGGTCGCTGCTGCGTACCGGTGCCCGGATCGCGTGCGGCAGCGACTGGCCCGTCTCCGACCCGGCGCCGCTGCTCGGCATGCACGTCGCGGTCAACCGCCGCTCCCCCGACCAGCCCGCCGACGCCGCCCCGCTGCTACCAGAGGAGGCGCTGACAGTCGCCGAGGCCGTCGCCGGCTACACCACCGGCACCGCCTACCTGAACCGTCTCGAAGGCTCGACCGGCCGGATCGAGACCGGGTACGCAGCCGACCTGATCGTCGTCGACCACGACATCCTCAGCGAGGACACGATCGCCCTCGCCCAGACCCGGGTGACGAACACCTACGTCGACGGTCGTGAGGTCCACCGGCGCTGATCGCGTGCAAGACTCGTCGGCATGATCATCTTCGGGCTCAAGACCTACACGCGACTGCTGGCCACGCTCTCGCTGGTCTGTCCCCACTGCCGCCAGCAGGCAGCCCATCGCCTGTTCGAGGTCGTCAACAAGTTCACCCTCTTCTTCATCCCGCTTGTCCCCGTGAGCAAGTCGCGCCGGATGGACTGCACCTACTGCGGCTACGCCTCGAAGGTGACCAAGGAGCAGGCGGCGCAGCTCATGTCCGCCCCGCGCCCGAGCGTCGGCTGACCCTCCGCTGCCTTCACAGGCACCCCACAGCCGGGGCAGGAGGTCCTCACGGATCGCGACGTCAGAGTCAGGTCAACGCACCAGGACCGACATCGAGGAGAACCCATGAGCCGCGTACCCGAGCCCCAGAACACCCCGCAAGGCCCCGCCTATGAAGGTCGCCTGCTGGCCCGCCCCGAGGAGGAGGTGGTCGACCAGGGTGCCGGCTTCGACATCTCGACGCTGCTGAGCCGCCGCCGGATCCTCGGGCTCGTCGGGATCGGGGTCGGAGCCGCCGCTCTGGCCGCCTGCGGGGCGGGCTCCTCGAGCACCTCCACCGGCGGCTCCGCGGCCAACACCTCGACGACCGCCGACGGCGAGATCCCGCAGGAGACCAACGGCCCCTACCCGGCCGACGGGACCAACGGCACCAATGTGCTGACCGAGTCCGGGATCGTACGCAGCGACATCACCTCCAGCCTCGACGGCGGCACCACGGTCGAGGGAGTGCCGCTCGAGTTCACCTTCACCGTGACCGACATGGCCAACGACAACGGGCCCTTCGAGGGCGTCGCCGTCTACCTGTGGCAGTGCGACGCGCTGGGCCGCTACTCGATGTACTCCGAGGGCGTCGAGGACGAGACGTACCTCCGCGGTGTCCAGGTCGCCGACTCCAAGGGCCAGGTGACCTTCAAGACCATCGTCCCCGGCTGCTACGACGGCCGCTGGACGCACATGCACTTCGAGGTCTACCCCGACGCCGACTCGGCCACGACCGGCGAGAACGCGATCGCCACCTCGCAGGTCGCCTTCCCGGAGAAGATGCTCACCAAGGTCTATGAAGAGGACGCCTACGAGGGCTCCGCCGAGAACCTGACCAAGGTCAGCCTCGACACCGACAACGTCTTCAGCGACGGCTACGACCTCGAGATGGGCAAGTTCAGCGGCAGCCCGAGCGCCGGCTACCAGGGCTCGCTCTCCGTCGCCGTCGACACCACCACCGAGGCCTCCATGGGCGGCGCGCCGGGTGGCGGCGGCGAGGGCGGCGCTCCGCCCGAGCCCCCGACCGAGTAACTCGTCCAGACGACCCCCGCCGAGTCGGCGCTACTGTCCCAGGCTCGCGGGACACCCACACCCGGGTGGCCACGCGGCCTGCGCCCTACCCTGATCGGGTGAACGACGCCCAGAATCCGAAGGATCCGGCCGGCGACGCCGCGGCCCGCGGGACGCGTCGACGGGAGCGAACCCGCGCCCGGGTGCTCGACGCCGCCGAGCAGTTGCTGTCGCAGCACGCCCCCGAGGAGATCCGGATCGAGGACGTCGCCACCCTGGCGGGGATCTCTCCGGCCTCGGTCTATGTGCACTTCGGCACCAAGGACGGGCTGATGGCAGCCGTCACCGAGCGAGTGCTGACGGTGGCCACCGAGACCCTCCGGTCGGCCTACGCCGCGCAGACGACTCCGCTCGAGCGCTTCGCCGGCGTCGGGTCGGCCTACCTGAAGCTGCTGCTGGAGCACCCGACGGTTGTGAAGTACCTGATGGTCACCGGCGAACGAGGCCCCCGGTCGGCGGTGGAGGATCAGGTCGTCGAGAGGTTCAGCGAGTTGCGGGGCGAGTTCGAGCAGAGCATCCGCGATGCGGTGGACTCCGGCGCGATCCGGAAGGTGGATCCGGAGCTGTTGTCCTACTTCCTCTTCGGATCCTGGAACGGGGTGGCCGCGCTGGCGTTGCGCCGGGACGCATTGGCGGTGGAGCCCGAGCGCGTCGAGCTGGCCGTGATCGAAGCCGGCCTGGTTTTGCTCGAGGGTCTGATCCAGGCTCCGCCTCCCGCCTGACAGACAGCGGGTCTTGGCGGAACGGGTCGAAACGAGTTAACTGGAGTCCGACTCCAAATAACTGCTCCGAAAGCGACCGGTGATGACGCAGACTGCGACACCCCCCACTCCGGGCCACGAGGCCGACGACGACACCTGGGATGCCGTGGTGGTGGGCGCCGGGCCGGGCGGCCTCACCTGCGCGGCCTACCTCGCAGCCAACGGCAAGCGGGTCCTGGTGCTCGAGGCCAACCAGGTCGTCGGCGGCAGCACCCAGGTCTTCCGCCGCGCAGGCAACAAGTTCGAGTTCGACGTCGGCACCCACTACGTCGGCGAGTGCGGCCCCGGCGGTCGGATGCAGACCGCGCTGTCCGGCCTCGCGCTGACCGAGCGGATCAAGTGGCTGCGCCAGCGACCCGAGGGCCACTGCCAGGTGATGATCCCTGGCACCACCTTCCAGACGCCGACCGGCTGGGACACCTACCTCGAGCGGCTCATCGCGGCCTTCCCCAGCGAGGAGGCTGGGCTGCGCCGCTGCGTACGGATCATGCGGATCATCGCCGCCGGGGAGCAGCCGCGGCTGCGCCTCTACCACCTGCTGCGCTGGGGCATCCGGCCGATCACGAAGCTGATGGACGCCTGCGGACTGAGCGCCGACGCGCAGGCCGTGATCCTCGCAGAGAACGGCGACTACACCTGGCCGCCTTACCGCACGCCCACCGCGATGCACGCCGGCTTCCTCCACCACTACCTCCAGGCCGGCGCCTACTACCCGCGCGGCGGCGGGCAGGTCATCGGCGCCCACCTCACCGACGTGATCAGCACGCACGGTGGCCGGGTGCGCACCAAGGCCCGCGTCGAGAGGATCCTCATCGAGGACGGACGGGCGGTCGGCGTACGTCTGGCCGACGGCGAGGAGATCCGCGCGGAAGTCGTCGTCTCCGCCGCGGACTTCAAGAAGACCTGGGCCGACCTGGTCGGCGACGAGCACCTGACCCGCCGCCTGCGGCGCCGGCTCAACGATCTCGAGATGACGCTGCCGATGTTCGCGGTCTACGTCGCCCTCGACGTCGACCTGCGCGAACGCGGCACGCCGCCGCTGGCGTGGGTGTGGCCCACCAACGACGTCGACGGCTACTACCGCGAGGTCGAGGCGGGCCGCTGTCCCGACCAGATGCCCGTCGGGATCAGCTGCCCCACCGCCAAGGACCCCGAGGGTACGCACTCGGCGCCGGCGGGGTACTCCACGCTCGAGCTGGTCAGCTGGGCACCGAAGGACCACGAGTTCTGGAACGTCTCCGATGATCCCTCCGACGGAGCGTCGTACGGCCGCGACGAGCGCTACCTCCAGCTCAAGGAGCAGCTCACCCAGCGGGTGCTCGACACTGCCGAGCTGATGATCCCGGACATCCGCGAGCGGATGGTCTTCTGCGAGGCCTCCACGCCGATCACCCAGGAGCGCTTCACGTCGACCAGCGACGGCTCCTGCTACGGCATCGCGCCGCTGATCAAGAACCTCGGCCCCTTCCGGCCGCGGGTCACCACCCACATCCCCGGGCTGTTCCTCGCCGGCGGCAGCACAGAGCACATGTTCGGCATCAACGCCACGATCTGGGGCGGCATGGGCACCGCCAGTGCGGTGCTCGGTCGCGACCTCGTCGCAGAGGTACGCGACGGCGCGGTCTTCGTGGATGAGGCCGACCTGACCCCGATCACCGACGACTTCGACCCGCTCCTGGCCTCGAAGCCGGGCTCGGTGATCCGTCGGGCCGCCCGACGTCGCCCCAGGGCGACGGCCTGAGCGACCCGCCGTCCGGTGCACGGGGTGAGCGCGAGGCTCATCCCGTGCGCCAGATCGTCTAGTTGACCTTGCGCTCGCGATCGCCCCAGTAGGGCTCGCGAAGCTTGAACTTCTGCAGCTTGCCGGTGGCCGTACGTGCCAGGGAGTCGCGGAACTCGACGACGGTGGGCGCCTTGTAGCCGGCGGCTCGCTCCTTGCACCAGGCGATCAGCTCCTCCTGGGTCGCCTGCGCGCCCTCGGCGAGGACGACGAGAGCCAGGATGGTCTCACCCCACTTCTCGCTGGGGATGCCGATGACGGCCACCTCGGCGACCGAGGGGTGCAGGAAGAGGACGTCCTCGACCTCGGCGCTCGAGACGTTCTCGCCGCCGGTGATGATCACGTCCTTGATGCGGTCGGAGATGGTGAGGTAGCCGTCGTCGCCGAGGCTGCCGCCGTCGCCGGTGTGGAACCAGCCGTCGGCCAGCGCCTTCTCGGTCTCCTCCGGCTTCTCCCAGTAGCCCTCGAGCACGACGTTGGACCGGGCCAGGACCTCCTTGTCGGGCGAGATGTCGAGGCTCACGCCGATCGCGGGCGCGCCGGCGCGGGTCAGCTTCGCGGCGCGCTCCATCGGGTCGAGGTCGTCCCACTCGGCGCGGGTGCGGTTGATGGTCAGCAGCGGCGAAGTCTCGGTGAGGCCGTAGATCTGGATGAACTCCCAGCCGAGCTCCTCCTGGACGCGTACGACCGTCTTCGTGGGCGGCGGCGCACCGGCCATGATGATCCGGACCTTGTCCCGCCCGGGGATCTCGCCCTCGGTGGCCTGCCACTGCGGAAGCGCGTCGAGCACGGCGGCCGCCACCGCGGGGGCGGCGCACATGTAGGTGACTCCGTGGTCGCGTACGCGGCGCAGGATCTCCATCCCGTCGACCTTGCGCAGCACGATGTGCTTGATGCCGAGGCCGGTCGCCGCGAACGGCATCCCCCAGCCGTTGGCGTGGAACATCGGCAGGGTGTGGAGGTAGACGTCGCGGTCGTTGCAGCCGGCGTGCAGCGCGAAGGTCAGCGCGTTGGTCCAGATGTTGCGGTGGGTGATCTGCACGCCCTTGGGCCGGGCGGTGGTGCCGGAGGTGTAGTTGATCGCCGCGGTCGCGTTCTCGTCCGGCTCCCACGGGTTCGGCTCGACGCCCTCCTCGGCGTAGAGGTTGGTGTCGTCGCCGAGCACGAACCGATGCTTCGCGGTCACGTCCTTCAGGGCCTCGTCGACCTCGGGGTCGACCCAGAGCACCGAGGCGCCGGACTGCTCCACGATGTAGGAGACCTCGTCGGGACGGAGGCGGAAGTTGACGGGCACCAGGACGCGGCCGTAGCCGGAGACGCCGTAGAACGCGGTCAGCAGTCGCGCGGAGTTGTGGGAGACGATCGCGACCCGCTCCCCCACCCCGACGCCGAGCTCGTCGAGCCTCGCCGCCATCCGCTTCGCGAGCGACTTCATCTCGGCGTACGTCACCTCCCCGAGAGGGGCCGCCGGCTGGTCGGGCTCGTCGACGATGCCCACGCGCTCGCCGTAGACGGATGCGGCACGGTCGATGAAGTCGTTGACGCTGAACGGGACGAACACGGGCGTTACCTCCAGGTGCAAGTGGTGACCCGGATCACTGTATCGATGAGAGGTCTCTCATGGACCCCCACATCGGACAGGTGGTCAGGCACTATCGGAGGGTCATGTCCCGCACCCTGAAACTCGTCCTCCCGCTGGTCGTCCTGGTGGCGGTCGGCGTCTACCTGGCCGGCTCCTTCGCCGGAGCCTCCGACAACGACCCGCCGCCGCGCGAGCCCGTCGTGCTGCCCTCGGAGACCGTCTCGCCCTCCTCGCCCGGATCTCCGGGATCCTCCTCGAGCACGGATCCCTCGGGTGTCCCGGTCGTCACCCCTGGTCCCGTCGACGATGATGATGACGACGACGATGACCGCGACGACCGCCATGACGACGACTGACCCTCAGCCTCCCGGGACCACACCGCCCCCGCCGCGCCGGGGGCTGTCCGTGCGCGCCCGGATCACGGCGTCCGTG
>NZ_JBEZZS010000048.1:0-31682 GCF_040639295.1 Nocardioides sp. NPDC023903
GGAACGCCCGCTGTGCTTCGGCTGGCATCGCGGCGTAGGAGATCTCGAGGCTGGCCGTCACGCTCACCTCGCCGACGGCCAGCTCGGCGAGCCGGGCGCGGGCGTGTTGGTCTCGACACCGCTCGCTTCGCTCGCGGGCTCGACCGACGGTGGGGCGGACTTCTGCTCAAGACACGCGACGAACTGGCCGAGAAGCTTGTCGGAGACGTCCTGCATCACCCCGCGACCGAACTGGGCGGGCTTGCCGGTGACGGCGAGATCGGTGACGATCTCGACCTTCGTGCCGGTGCCCTCCGCGGCCATCGTCAACGTCGCGTTGGCGCCGGCGGTGCCGTTGCCCCGCTTGTCCCGTCCCTTGGCCTCGACGACCAGGCGGCGGGCGGCCTCGTCCTTCTCTACGAAGGTCCCGGAGCCGGCGTAGACCATGGCGATCGGGCCGAGCTTGACCTTCACCGTGCCGGTGAAGGTGTCGCCCTCGGCCGAGGTGACCTGGGCTCCCGGAAAGCACTCGGCCATCGAGCCAATGTCCAGGAAGCTGTTCCAGGTCTCCTCGACCGAGGTCGGAACCGTGAACTGGTGCGTCAGGTCCACGCCTCAGCCCCCGAGGGCCTTCGTGATGGCGCGGCGGGTCAGCACCGTGACCAGGTGACGCCGGTAGTCGGCGTCGCCGTTGAGGTCGGAGGGCGGCTCGGCGCCGTCCGCGGCCAGGGCCGCGGCGTTGCGTACGACCTCCTCGGTGGCCTGCTGACCGACCAGCGCCTGCTCGACGCCGGCGGCACGCAACGGGGTCGAGCCCATGTTGGTGAGACCGATCGCCGCGCCCTCGATCACGCCGCCGTTGACCTTGAGGGTCGCGCCGACAGCGCAGATCGGCCACTGGTGGGCGACCCGGACGAACTTCTCGTAGTGGGCCGTCCATCCGGTGTGCTTCGGGATGCGTACGCCGATGAGCAGTTCGTCCTCGGAGACGGCCGTCTCGAAGAGCCCCTGGAAGAACTCAGCACCCGGGACGACCCGCTCCCCGGCCGGCCCGGCGATGACGAACTCGGCGTCCAGGGCAAGGGCCGGGGCTCCGAGGTCGCCCGCCGGGTCGGCGTGGGCGAGCGCGCCACCGAACGTGCCGCGGTGGCGTACCTGCTCGTCGGCGACCGTCGCCGTGGCATGCGCGATCAGCGCCGCGTGCTCGGCGACCAGAGGATCGGCCGCGACGTCACAGTGGCGGGTCATGGCGCCGACGAAGATCGCCGCACCCTCGTCGCGTACGCCGCGGAGCGAGTCGATGCGACCGAGGTCGATGACCCACTCCGGGGCGTTGAGGCGCATCCGCAGCACCGGCAACAGGCTCTGCCCGCCGGCGATGATCTTGGCCTCGTCGCCGTACTGCGCGAGGGCGGCCAGCGCCTCTTCGACCGTGGTCGGGGCGACGTAGTCGAACGATGCGGGAATCACTGGACGTCTCCTTCAGTGCGGTCGACGTTCCCGGACATGCCCGTCGACGGATCGAAGTGTGCTGCGGCCGCACCGGTGGTCTCGCCACCGGCCGAGCCCTCGTTGATCGCCCGCCACACCCGTTCGGGCGTGCAGGGCATGGTGACGTCGTGCACGCCCAGCGGGCGCAGCGCGTCGACGACCGCGTTGACCACCGCCGGCGTGGAGGCGATCGTGCCGGCCTCGCCGACGCCCTTGGTGCCGAGCGTGTTGGTGGTCGCGGGCGAGGTGGTGTGGTCGATGTCGAAGCTGATCGTGTCGGCGGCGGTCGGCAGCAGGTAGTCCACGAAACTCCCCGAGACGAGCGTCCCGGCGTCGTCGTAGACCGCGTCCTCCCACAGCGCCTGGGCGATGCCTTGGACCAGGCCACCGTGCACCTGACCTGCGACGATGAGCGGGTTGATGATGTTGCCGATGTCGTCGCAGCAGACGTACTTCCGCATCTTCACCTGGCCGGTCTCGGTGTCGACCTCCATCGCGCACAGGTGGGTTCCGTGCGGGAAGTTGAAGTTCTCCGGGTCGAAGGTGGCCTCGGAGTCGAGGTTGGCCTCAACGCCGTCGGGCAGGTTGTGCGCGGCGAAGACCGCCGTGGACAGCTCGCCGATGGACATGCCCTGGTCGGTGCCGCGCACCGTCCACTTGCCGCCGGTGAACTCCATGTCGTCGACGCTCGCCTCGAGCAGGTGGGCCGCGATCGGCTTGGCCTTCTCGAGCACCTTGTCGGCAGCCCGCACCAGCGCCTCACCACCCACGACCAGCGACCTGGACCCGTAGGTGTCGTAGCCCTTGGCCGCGATCTGGGTGTCGCCGTGGAGCACCTCGACGTCCTCGAAGGCCACGCCGAGACGGTCCGCCACGATCTGGCTGAACGCGGTCTCGTGGCCCTGTCCGTGCGCGCTGGCGCCGGTGATGACCTCGACCTTGCCGGTCGGCGTCAGTCGCACCTGGGCGTGCTCCCAGCCACCGGCGCCGTAGTCGAGGCTGCCGAGGACCCGGGACGGAGCCAGACCGCACATCTCGGTGAAGGTGGAGATGCCGATGCCGAGCTGGACCGGGTCGTTGTTGGCGCGGCGCTGCTGCTGCTCGGCGCGGAGCTCGTCATAGCCGAACATCTCCTTCGCCTTGGCGGTCGCCGCCTCGTAGTTCCCGGAGTCGTACGTCAGCCCGGCGATGGTCGTGAACGGGAACTCCTCGTGCTTGATCCAGTTCTTCTCCCGGATCTCGAGCGGGTCGACCCCGACCTCGGCGGCCAGCTCGTCCATCAGCCGCTCGATGGCGTACGTCGCCTCCGGCCGCCCAGCGCCGCGATAGGCGTCGGTCCAGGTGGTGTTGGTGAACACCGTTTGGCAGTTGAACTGATAGGCCGGGAACTTGTAGATCGCGTTGAACATGAAGGCGCCGAGGACCGGGACACCGCCGCCGACGATGGCGACGTACGCCCCCAGGTTGGCGTCGAGCTCGACCTTGAGGCCGGTGACCTGACCGTCCCTCGTGGCTGAGAGGGTCAGCTTCTGGATCTGGTCGCGACCGTGGTGAGCGGAGACCAGCGACTCGGAGCGGGTCTCGGTGTACTTCACCGGCTTGCCGAGCCGGCGGGCGATCGCGAAGACGATCATCTCCTCCGGCGTCTGCTGGAGCTTGCCACCGAAGCCGCCGCCGACATCGGGCGCGATCACCCGGATCTTCGACTCGGACACACCCGTGGTCGCGGCCAACGCGAACCGCAGGATGTGCGGGATCTGGGTGGCGCTCCACACCGTGATCTGCTCACCGGTCGGGTCGCACACAACGCTGCGAGGCTCCATGAACGCCGGGATCAGGCGCTGCTGGCGGTAGGTCCGCTCGATGACGATGCCGTCACTCTTCGCGGAAGCGATGGCCTCGTCGACGTTGCCACCGGTGCCGGCCTGGGCGCTGTCGAATACCCACAGGGCGGACTTGTTGGTGCCGAGGTCGGGGTGTGCGAGCACCTCGTCCTTGACCGCCTCCTCGAGAGAGACGACCGCGGGGAGCTCCTCGTAGTCGACCTCGACCATCTCGGCGGCGTCCCGTGCGGCGGCCGCGGACCGGGCGGCAACGATCGCGACGATCTCACCGGCGAAGGTGACCCGGTCGGTGGCGACCGGCGGGTGGGCCGGCGTCTTCTGGTCGGGCGTGATCGGCCAGGCGTTGATGCAGACGCCGAGGCTCTCGTCGAAGTCCTTGGCGGCCAGCACGGTCACCACGCCCTCGGAGTCCTCCGCGGCGCTGGTGTCGATGCCGGTGATCCGGGCGTGGGCGAAGGGGCTGCGCACCATCGCGAGGTGAAGCATCCCGGGCAGGTTGATGTTGTCGGTCCAGCGGGTCCGTCCCGTGATCAGGCGCGCGTCCTCCTTGCGGCGACGGTCGCGGCCGATCTCGTTGGTCTGCTCCGGACGAGCTTCTACGGCGGTCACAGCGCGTCCACCTCCTCGGTGGCGCCGCGCGGGTTGGCGGCCGTGGCCAGGTGGCCGCTGGCGTACTGCACCGCGCGGACGATGTTGTGGTAGCCCGTGCAGCGACACAGGTTGCCCTCGATGCCCTCACGGATCTCGTCCTCGCTGGGCTGAGGGTTGCGCTTGAGCAGGTCGACGGACTGCATGATCATGCCCGGCGTACAGAATCCGCACTGCAGACCGTGGCACTCGCGGAATGCCTCCTGGACCGGGTGGAGGTCGCTCTCGACCGTGTCGGCGAGGCCCTCGATCGTGGTCACCTCGCACCCGTCGGCCTGCACCGCGAGCACGTTGCACGACTTCACCGAGTCACCGTCGAGATGGACCGTGCAGGCGCCGCAGTTGCTGGTGTCGCAACCGATCACCGTGCCGGTCTTGCCGAGTCCTTCGCGAAGGTACTGCACGAGCAGCGTTCGCGGTTCGACGTCGTCGGTGACTTTCATACCGTCGACGCGCATGCTGATCCGGGCCATGTTGTCTCCCTGCCAGACGTCACTGTGTGGGCCAGATCACAGTAGGACGCGCAGGGTTGGGCCCCGGTTGGCTGCTCGGGTGGCGTACCCGTTCTTGGTCAGCGGCTGGCAGCCAGGCGTGCCCTGAGCAGGGGCAACGCGGGGTGCGCGCTGCCGCCCAGGCGGCGCAGGCAGACGTCGACGACCTCGGTGTCGTACGGAGCCAGCTCGCTGTAGCTGAGCACCGCATCGGGCTGCGGGTCGGCGATCAGCGCCTCGCGCAGCGCGACCGCGACGTACTCGGCCATCTCGGCCAGCGCCGGGCTGTTGGTGCCGGGCAGAAGATCACCGCCGTACGCCTCCACAGCAGCGGCCACCCGGCCGTGCCGGACCAGGGCGAGGACCTGCTCGACGTCGGTCACGACCGGCATCAGCAGGCGGTAAGGCCTTGATGCAACCTGACCACCGAGCGCGTGGCGTAGGTGGGAGACCTCGGCCTTGAGCGTGGAGAAGGTGACCGCCTGGTCGCCGTAGACCATCGCGTGCAGCCGCTCCAGCGAGAGGCCCTCGGGGTGGAGCGCGAGCAGGGCGAGGATCTCGGTCTGGCGGCGGTTGAGCAGCAGTCGCTGCCCGTCGAGCCAGGTCTCGGCGGTGCCGAGCAGAGTCAGCACCAGGCCCGGTTGCTCGATCGCCTCGTCGCTGCCCCGCTGGGTCGGCATCTTCGGCAGCGCGCCCTCGATGAGGCGCGCCATCACGCGGGCGGTGGCCAGCCCGATCGGGTGAGTGCGGTCCCAGGTCGTGGAGAGGTCGAGGACACCGAGGTGCTTGCCGGTGACCGGGTCGTGGAGCGGCGCGGCCCAGCAGACCCAGTTGTGCACGACCTCCGCATAGTGCTCGGGGCCGAAGACCATCGTCGGGGCGTTGTTCCGGTTGGCGAGGTCGAGCGCGTTGGTGCCGGCGCTCTCGTCGTCCCAGCGGCCGCCCGGCACGAAGTTGACCGACTCCGCCTTACGCCGCATAACCCGCCCGCCGTACGTCCACAGCACCCGGGTGTCGGGGTCGGTCACCGCGATGACCAGGTCACCGTCATCAGCGGTGCACCGCAGCTCCTCCTCGACCCGCTCGACCGCCACCTGGAGCGGCGACCCGCGCCACATCTCGCGCGTCTCGTCCTCGTCCGCCAGCGGCGCCTCGCGCACGTCGGGCCTGACGGCCGTTGCCGACCGCGTCCAGCTGGTCAGGATCTCCGGCCTGACGAAGTCCTCGGCGGCATCGCCGCTCTCCACGAAGGCGGTCCACGCCCGCGCCGCGCTGATACGGCGCTCCTGCAGATCGCTGTGAACCATCACTCCCCCTTTGGAGCTCGGCCCTGTGAGGCTCGGTTCTGCCAAGGTAGCACCCTGTGACGCACCTCACGATCCCCTCCGCGGTACCCACTCGTGCCACGCTCCATCGCGGCTCCCACGGCGGTGTCACAGTGGGTGCATGAGGACGCGCACCGCCACGACCTGGGCCGACTTCGAGACCGCGGCCGGACTGCAGGTCGACTTCAACACCGAGTACGACTACCCCGCCCCGCCCGCCGACGAGCTCGCCCGCCACTTCAGCCGGCTCGTCGAGAATGGGGACACGACTGTGATGCTGATCGGCGACCCCGCGGTCGGCCACGGCATCACCCGCTTCCGCCTGCAGACCACGGCCGACGAGCTCGAGGCCTACCTCGCCGAGCTGTACGTCGTGCCCGACCGCCGCGGGCACGGCCTCGGCACCATCCTGCTGCAGGCGATCATCGACGAGGCGAAGACCCGCGGCGCGACGTACATGGACCTGGGGACGAGCGAGGACGACACCTCGGCCCGCGCGCTGTACGAGAAGTTCGGCTTCGACAACCACGAGGGCCGCGGCTCCGGGCCCCGGGCGCTCTACTACGAGAAGGAGCTGTAGCGCATCCGCGTCAGCGGTACTCCACGTCCTGGTGGATCCGGCCGTTCGTGGTGGCCAGGCGCTCGCCGGAGCCGCCCCAGCGGCCGGCGATGATCTCGGCGGCGATGGAGATCGCGGTCTCCTCCGGCGTACGGGCGCCGAGGTCGAGGCCGATGGGGCTGCTCAGGCGGGCGATCTCCTCGTCGGTGAGGCCGGCGTCGACCAGGCGGGCGAGGCGGTCGTCGTGGGTGCGGCGGGAGCCCATCGCGCCGACGTAGGCGATGTTTGGGAGGCGGAGGGCGACCTCGAGGAGAGGTACGTCGAACTTCGGGTCGTGGGTGAGGACGGCGATCACGGTGCGCTGGTCGATGCGGCCGGCCTCGACCTCCTGGGTCAGGAAGCGGTGGGGCCAGTCGACGACGACCTCGTCGGCCTCGGGGAAGCGCGAGTTGGTGGCGAAGACCGGGCGGGCGTCGCAGACGGTGACGTGATAGCCGAGGAACGCACCGACGCGGGCGACGGCGGCGGCGAAGTCGATCGCGCCGAAGACGAGCATCCTGGGCTTGGGCGCGAAGGACCAGACGAAGACCCGCATGCCCTCACCGCGGCGCTCGCCGTCGATGCCATAGCTCAGGGTCTGGTTGGTGCCGTGGGCCAAGAGCCCCAGCGCGTCGTCGTGGACGGCGTCGTCCATCCGGGCGCTGCCCAGCGATCCCTTGACCCCTTCGGGGCGGATGAGGACGCGGCGCCCGAGGATCTCGGGGTCGGGGTGCTCGATGACGGTCGCCAGGGCGACGGGGCTGCCGCTGCGTACGTCTTCGGCGAGCTCTCCGAGCTCCGGGAAGGTCTCCTGCGACACCTTCTCGACGAAGACGTCGAGGATGCCGCCGCAGGTCAGCCCCACCGCGAAGGCGTCGTCGTCGGAGACGCCGTAGCGGTTGAGCTCCGGCACACCGGTCTCCGCGACCTCGCGAGCGACCTCGTAGACGGCTCCTTCGACACAGCCACCGGAGACGGATCCGACCGCGCTCTCGTCGGGACCGACGAGCATCGAGGCGCCCGGCGGCCTGGGGGCCGACTGGAACGTCGCCACCACGGTGGCCACCGCCACGGTCTCGCCGGATTCCCACCACTTCATCAGATCGTCGAGTACGTCACGCACGCGCGATCACCTCCACCAGATCCTCGTACGTCGCCAGGGAATGTCCGGCGACGAAGTCGTCCACGTGCGGCAGCACCGCGACGATGCCTCGCTGTAGTGGTTCATATCCAACCTTGCCACGATGTGGGTTGGCCCACACCACGCGATGGGCGAGACGGTGAAGTCTCGCCGCCTGCTCCTCGAGGAGGGCGGTGTCGCCGCGCTCCCAGCCGTCGCTCGCGATGACCACCACCGCACCTCTGGCCAGTCCCTGGTGTCGCCGCAGGAACGCCTGCAGGTTGTCCCCGAGCCGGGTCCCGCCCGACCAGTCGGGCACCGTCTCGCCGGCCGCGACGAGTGCGCGGTCGGGGTCGCGGTGGCGCAGCGCGCGGGTGACGTTGGTGAGCCTGGTGCCCATGGTGAACACCGAGCCGCTCCCGGTCGTCGAGCTCACCCGGTGGGCGACCCGCAGCAGTACGTCGGCGTACGAGCTCATCGATCCGGACACGTCGATCAGCCATACGACGCGGCGCGGCCGCTCGCCACGCCTGCGGTAGTGGATCCCGGCCGGCTCGCCGAGGTGTCGCAGGCTGGCCCGCAGGGTGCGATGGGCATCGACGCGCCCTCGCCGCCAGGGGTCCTGACGCGGCGTCCTCCGTCGTGGCGCCCGTGGGCGGAGCCGCGCGATCAGGGTCGCCAGGCGCTCCTGCTCGGCCGGGTCGAGGTCGGCGACGTCGCGATGGCGGAGCGTCTCGATCTCGCTGGCGCGCGCCCTGATGAGGTCGTCGGTCTCCTCGCCCTCTCCCTCGCCTTCCTGCGGCTCGGTCTCGGGCAGGGTCGAGGTGACCGAGACCGTACGCGGCGGCCCCTGCGGCCCCGGCAGCGTCGCGGTCGACCCGAACCAGGCCTCGAAGACCTGGTCGTAGCGGCGCAGGTCGTCGGGGCCGGCGCACAGCGTCGCCCGTCCGGCGGTGTAGGTGGCGGTCGGGTCACCGGCGCCGACGATCGCGGTCGCCTGCAGGAACCCGTGGGCGCGGTCCTGGGTCACCTGCACCCCGGCCGCTCTGAGCGCCCGGGTGAAGCCGAGGAAGATCGCTGTCGGAATACCCGGTTCACCGGGTATTCCTGCACTTCTCTGGCGTTGCATTGCCTGAGAAGTGCCAGTTTTGCCAGAGAAGTCGGTCACGTCAGGAGCCGATCCAGGGCAGCCCGGACGCGGTCGGCGTCCTCGCGGTGCTTGACGAGCGCGCCGAGCGTCGCGGCGGCGCTCTCCAGGTCCATCTCGGACACTCCGAGGTGGTGCAGGGCACGGGCCCAGTCGAGGGTCTCGGCGACGCCTGGGGGCTTGAGCAGAGCGTTCGCGCCCTCGGCGCTGCGCAACTGCTGGACCACGGTGACGACCTGGCGGGCGAGCTCGTCGGCGACTTCGGGGGCTCGGCTTCGTACGATCTCGATCTCGCGGGCCAGGCCCGGGTGGTCGATCCAGTGGTAGAGGCAGCGGCGCTTGAGGGCGTCGTGGAGCTCGCGGGTGCGGTTGGAGGTGAGCACGACGACCGGCGGGACCGTCGCCGCGACGGTCCCGAACTCCGGGATCGTCACCTGGTAGGTGGACAGCACCTCGAGCAGGAACGCCTCGAACTCGTCGTCGGCCCGGTCGACCTCATCGACGAGCAGCACCGACGGTGCCTGACGCAGCGCGGCCAGCACCGGTCGGGCGAGCAGGAACCGCTCGTCGTAGAGGGACTTCTCGGCCTCCTCCACCTCCCCCGCGCCACCGGCCGCCTCGAGGGCGCGCAGATGGAGGATCTGGCGGGCGAAGTCCCAGTCGTAGAGCGCCTGGGTGGCGTCGATCCCCTCGTAGCACTGCAGCCTCACCAGCGGCAGGTCGAGCGCCTCCGCGACAGCCTCCGCGAGTGCGGTCTTCCCGGTCCCGGGCTCGCCCTCGAGCAGCAGCGGCCGCTGCATCCTCAGCCCGAGGAACGTCACCGTCGCCAGCTCCGGGTCGGCCAGGTATCCGGTCGCCGCCAGGCGGTCAGCGATCTCCTGGGGCGTCAGGTCCATGTCCTGAGCCTAGAACGCGAAGCGTTGGCTCAGGGTTGGACAACCTCTTAGGAGGGGGTGAACGAATTTCGTTCAGCGCCGGTCGACGTCGTTCCCGCCGGCCAGGTCGCCGCATTCGACCAGGCGTACGTCATGGGTCTTCAGGTAGCCCCGGGCGCCCTGGTCGCCGACGGCCGCCTCGATGACCCCCGCCCAGTGGTCGCGCCCGATCAGCACCGGATGGCCCGGAACCCCGGCGTACGCCGCCCGCGCCAGCCCAGTGGTCGAGCCGGTCGTCGAGCCGGTCGAGACCACCCGAGAGACCACATCAGGCCCCACGTCCGGCAGGTCTACGAGGTGAACCACAGCAGCCTCGGCATCCGACCCGAGCGCCGCCAGGCCGACCCGCAGCGACGCCCCCATCCCCTCGTCCCAGTCCTCGGCGACGACGATCCGCTGATCGGCCGGGAGCAGCGCCCGCGCCTCGTCGGCCGCGGCGCCGAGCACGACGAGTACGTCGTCACAGCCACCGTCGCGCAACACGTCGATCGACCGCACCAGCCAGTCGTCGACCAGCGCCTTGGGCATCCCCATCCGCCGACCCGCGCCGGCGGCCAGGAGCAGGCCGGCGACCATCGTCACTTGAACGCGGCGGTGTAGAGCTTCTGCAGCTTCGCGCTCTTGACGTCGCTGTAGCCACAGCCGATGACCTTGGCATCACCATTGGCCGCGACGAGGTAGTTCTTGCCCTTCTCGAACTCGGGCATCGGGATCGTGCTCGGCGCGGGCAGCGTGATCCGGACGGTGTCGGTGCCACCGACGCCATCGGCGTACATCCACGTCTTCACCCGCAGCACGGCCTCGCTCTTGGTCACGCTCTCCGCGGTGCCCTCGAAGGCCAGCGCGGCGTTCTGGGAGAGCCACTTCGACGTCGGCGGGATGCACCGGGCGGCGTCCGCGACGACGGTCAGCTCGGTCGTCCCGGCGCCACCGGCCGGAGCGGACGACGACGGGACCGGCGCGGTCTCGGTGACCGTCGCGGTCGGCGACGGAGGCGCGGCATCAGGGTCCTCGGCAGTGTCGTCGGAGCTGAGGAGGCCGAAGGACGCGACTATCGCGACGAGCACGACCGCGGCGGCGATCACGGCCGCGCCCCAACGCCACGGTGACCGCGGCGGCTGCATCCCAGTCTTAGGTCCGAGGTCGACACTCATGCCAACATCATGCCCCATCACTGGGTGCCATCCAGGGACCCGCTGGAGGTCCGCACGTTGACACACGCAGGCGGGGCCCTGGCTTCGAAGAGCCCTGACCCCGCCCGCCGCTGCAGAACTTCACCCGGATATTCCCTTGGGCTTCAAAGCCCCCCAGATCCAGACGCTTCCCCGCAGTCGGCCACTGTGTGGAGCACCAATGTTGCGTTACCGAGCTGTTGTCGAGACAGTGTCGAAAGTCCCCAAAAAGATGGGACCGGTGGGCCCCTCCTCGTCGCCTGGTCAGGTCATGCCAGATGACGATCGAGGAACCCGATGACCCGCCGGATCGAGAGGTCCCACTGCGGCCCGAAGGCATGCTGCTCGCCTGGGTAGACCCATAGCCGATGACGTACGCCCGCGGTCTCCAGCAGGTCCCGCGTGGTGTAGGCCCACCGGATCGGGCAGGACTCGTCATTGGTCCCGTGGTGCATCTGGAGCGGGACCTCGATGCGGTCGAAGTATGTCCGCGCCGACAGCCCCTCCCAGAACTCCGGCTCCGTCTCGGGATCGCCGTACTGCCGGTAGAGCCGGGCCACCTCGTCGGGCCGCGACGGCACCGCCCACCGGTTGATGTTGTCGACGATGTCGGAGGAGACCGACGCGTACGTCACCCCGGCCCGCACCAGCCCCGGCTGGGCGACGAGCGCGTTCATCACCACTCCCCCGCCCATGGAGCGGCCGAGCAGCGCGGTGCGGTCGGGGTCGACGTACGGGAGTCGCTTCATCGCCTGGACGGCGTTGATGGTGTCGCGGGTGTAGCCGAGGCGGCTCTCGTCCTCCTCGGTTCCTTCAGGAATGGGGGACGATCCGGCGTGGCCGCGGTAGTCGGTGTGCAGGACGACAAAGCCCTCCCGGGCCAGCCGATCCTGCTCCCGCTTCAGCCCCTGCCCGGTGACGTAGATGTCGGTGTCGATGTGGCCGTGCGCGAAGACCACCCCGGGGAAAGGCCCTTGGCCGCGCGGCCGGAAGAGCACCCCGGTGATCGTCAGCGGGCCGCTCGGATAGCTGATCTCGAAGCGCCGGTACGCATCCGTGCTCCCCGACTCCCGCAGCACCTTCACCTCCCCGCCCGGGAAGTCCTCTCGCATCAACTGCGGGAGCGAGACCTTGTCGGTCACCGGCGGCAGCGTCTCCGACGGGCTCGGGGAGGGTGACGAGGGAGTCGCCGAGGTCGACGGTGTCGCTGGCCGGGACGACGGCGCAGCGGCCGGCTCGCCGGCACATCCAGCGAGAAGCACGGCCGAGATCGCCAGCGCCGACGCAGCCTTCAGGCCCATGTCGTCGAGAGTAGCCCTCGCCTCCACGATCCCAGGGAAAACGACAGGTGCCCCCGCCAACAGCGGGGGCACCTGTGTGTGCTCTAGCGAGACGGACTCAGAAGCCCATGCCGCCCATGTCACCCATGCCACCGGTCGGGTCGCCACCAGCGGCGGCCTTCTCCGGCTTGTCGGCCACGACGGCCTCGGTGGTGAGGAACAGCGCGGCGATCGACGCGGCGTTCTGCAGTGCCGAGCGGGTCACCTTGGCCGGGTCGATGATGCCCGCGGCCAGCAGGTCGACGTACTCACCCGTGGCGGCGTTGAGGCCGTGGCCCTGCGGGAGGCCGGCGACCTTCTCCGCCACGACGCCGCCCTCGAGGCCGGCGTTGATGGCGATCTGCTTCAGCGGCGCCGAGATGGCGGCCTTGACGATCGAGGCACCGGTGGCCTCGTCACCCTCGAGCTCGAGCTTCTCGAACGCGACGGCGGCGGCCTGGATCAGCGCGACACCACCGCCGGCGAGGATGCCCTCCTCGACAGCAGCCTTGGCGTTGCGGACGGCGTCCTCGATGCGGTGCTTGCGCTCCTTGAGCTCGACCTCGGTGGCCGCGCCGACCTTGATGACGGCCACGCCGCCGGCCAGCTTGGCGAGGCGCTCCTGGAGCTTCTCGCGGTCGTAGTCGGAGTCCGACTTCTCGATCTCGGCGCGGATCTGGTTGACCCTGCCCTCGATCTGACCCTGGTCGCCCGAACCCTCGACGATGGTGGTCTCGTCCTTGGTGATGACGACCTTGCGGGCCTGGCCGAGCAGCTCGATGCCGGCGGTCTCCAGGGAGAGGCCGACCTCCTCGGAGATGACCTGACCACCGGTGAGGATCGCGATGTCCTGCAGCATGGCCTTGCGGCGGTCACCGAAGCCCGGAGCCTTGACGGCGACGGACTTGAAGGTGCCCTTGATCTTGTTGACGACCAGCGTCGAGAGAGCCTCGCCGTCGACGTCCTCGGCCAGGATGACCAGCGGCTTGCCGGTCTGCATGACCTTCTCCAGGACCGGGATCAGGTCCTTGACGCTGGAGATCTTCGAGTTGACGATCAGGATGTACGGGTCGTCGAGGACGGTCTCCATACGCTCCGGGTCGGTCACGAAGTAGGCCGAGATGTAGCCCTTGTCGAAGCGCATACCCTCGGTCAGCTCGAGGTCGAGCCCGAAGGTGTTCGACTCCTCGACGGTGATGACGCCTTCCTTGCCGACCTTGTCCATCGCCTCGGCGATGATCTCGCCGACGGTGGTGTCAGCAGCGGAGATCGAGGCGGTAGCAGCGATCTGCTCCTTGGTCTCGATGTCCTTGGCCTGTGCGAGCAGCTGCTCGGTGACGGCGTCGACGGCCGCCTCGATGCCGCGCTTCAGGCCGGCCGGGTTGGCACCCGCGGCGACGTTGCGCAGGCCCTCGCGGACCAGCGCCTGGGCGAGAACGGTCGCGGTCGTCGTGCCGTCACCGGCGACGTCGTCGGTCTTCTTCGCGACCTCCTTGACCAGCTCGGCACCGATCTTCTCGTAGGGGTCCTCGAGCTCGATCTCCTTGGCGATGGAAACACCATCGTTGGTGATCGTGGGGGCACCCCACTTCTTCTCGAGCACGACATTGCGGCCCTTGGGACCGAGGGTGACCTTGACGGCGTCGGCGAGGGTGTTGAGACCCTTCTCCAGACCCCGACGGGCCTCCTCGTTGAAAGCGATGAGCTTCGGCATTGCTCCTGCGATCCTTCACTTGGGAAGTTCGTTGGATCCGGTCCGATGGGTTGCCCGCGACGGACGACGCCACTCCCGGCAGAACCCTTCCCTGCCGCTCGCGACGCCTCAACGTCACCGGTCCGGTTTATTGTCACTCTCATGGTAAGAGTGCCAGCCTCATGTTTAGCACTCGACCCCTGCGAGTGCAAGCGCCGGCAGGTGCCGGTCATGCCGCTCTCAGCGCCTCTGTCGGCGAGAGCCGCGCGGCTCTCGCGGCCGGGTAGACGCCCGCCAGAATGCCGATGAGGAGCGCCGCGGCCAGGCCGTAGCCGACCGACTCAGGTGGCATCGCGAAGGTGATCGCCTTCCACCGGGCGTACCCGAAGGTGATCACGGCCCCGGCCATCACTCCCAGTACGCCGCCGGCCAGCGAGAGCAGCAAGGCCTCGACCAGGAACTGCGTGCGGATATGGCGTCCGGTGGCACCCAGTGCCCGGCGCAGACCGATCTCGCGGCGCCGTTCGAGCACCGACATCACCATCACGTTGGCCGTGCCGACCGCGCCGACCAGCAGAGCGACCGCGCCCAGGCCCAGGAAGAGCGAGGTGAAGGCGTCCTCTGCCGCGGCCTTGGCGGCGATCACGTCGGAGGGACGTGAGACGTCGACGTTCTCGGGCGCCTCAGGATTGACCTGGGCCGCGAGTACGCCGCTGACCGCGTCCACCGCGTCCGGGGCCGTACGCACATAGAGCAGCGAGGGGTCCAACTCGTCGTCGAGATAGACCTCAGCGGCGTCATAGCCGACCAGCGCCGCCCGGTCGAGGTCCGGAGAGAGCGGCAACGGCTCCATGATGCCGACGACCTGCCAGGCCCGTCCGTCCATCCAGACCGAGACCCCGTTCCCGACCGAGGTGATTCCGAGCCGTTCCGCGGCCACCGATCCCAGCACCACGACCGGGAAGTCGTCGACCGCCGCATCGAGGAACCGGCCCTCGGCCATCTCTCCCGCCAGGGTGTCGAGGGTGTCGGGGGTGGCGGCCTTCGCCGAGAGCCCGTTGGTGCGGTAGGGATCAGCCAGCGAGCTCCGCAGCGGAACGGCAGACAGGTCGGTGACCTGTGCGACTTCCTCCACGGGCTCGATGTTGCGGGCCTGCGTGGCCGCGCTCTGGGGCATCGCGGTGTCGCCGCCCATTCCGAACCCCTCACCTGCCTTGGCCTCCAGCAGGTTGGTCCCCAGCGAGTCCAGCTGCTCGAGCAGGTCGGCCTGGGACGAGCGGGAGATGCCGAGCACGGCCACGACGGTCGCCACGCCGATCGCGATGCCGAAGGCGGAGAGCAGGCTGCGCAGCTTGCGTGCCCGCAACGCCCGGCCTCCGGCGCGGGCCTGGTCGGCGATCGAGACCCGGGACGGCTCCACCCGCGTACGTCGTGCGCTCATGCCGCCACCACCTGGGAGTCGTGCGTGATCAGGCCGTCACGGATCTCGACCTGGCGGGCCATCCGGGCGGCGACCTCGTGCTCGTGGGTGATCACCACGATCGTGGTGCCGTCGCGGTGCAGCTCGTCGAAGAGGTTGAGCACCTCCTCGCCGGAGTGGCTGTCCAGGTTGCCGGTGGGCTCGTCGGCGAAGACGATGGCCGGCCGGTTGAGCAGCGCGCGTGCGACCGCCACCCGCTGTCGCTCACCACCGGAGAGGATCCGTGGGTCGTGGCCGAGCCGATGGCCGAGGCCGACCCGCTCCAGCACCTCGCGAGCCCGGCGGGTGCGCTCGGAGCGGCGTATGCCGCTGTAGAGGAGGCCCTGCGCGACGTTCTCGGTCGCGGACAGACCGTCGATGAGGTGGAAGCTCTGGAAGACGAACCCGACACGGTGCGAGCGCAGCCCGGCCAGCTCGGCCTCGGAGAGGTCGGTGGTGTCGTACCCGTCGATCACCACAGCCCCGCTCGTGGGCCGCTCCAGGGTGCCGACGATGTGCAGCAGGGTCGACTTCCCCGATCCCGAGGGGCCGACGATAGCGACCTGCTCCCCGGCGCTGACCTGCAGGTTCACACCGTGGAGGACCTCCAGGTCACCGTAGCTCTTGCGTACGTCGCGCATCTCCAGGACGCTCGTGCGCTCACTCATCGGGCACCGCCACGGTGTCGCCCTCGGCCAGTCCTGCGGTGATCTCGACGAAGCCGTCGGCGTAGAGCCCGACCTCGACGCCGGTGAGCTTCTCGGTGTCGCCGGTGACCTTCTGGACACCGAAGCCGCCCTCGGCCAGAGCGACCAGGGCCGTCACCGGCACCGCGAGGGCGTCCTTCTTCGTCTCGCTGGTCAGGTCGACCGACACGGTGGCCAGGCTCATCCCCTCGGCGAGCTTCGGATCATCGAGGGTGAGGGTGATCGGGATGACCGAGGTCGTCTCGCCCTCGTTGCCCGTCGACTGCTCCAGGGCGCCGACCGAGGTGATCTTCGCCTTCGCCTCCTTGCCGCTGGGCAGGGTCACCGTCGCCGCGGCGCCGACCTTGGCGAGCGCCTCTGAGTCGGGGTCGAGACCGACCGCGACGACCTGATAGGTGCTGGCGGCCTGATAGAGCCCCGCGCCGCCGCCCGGCCCGACCTGTTGGCCGAGCGTCGCCTTGTGCGCCCCGATCCGGATCTTCCCCGGGGTGATCACGAAGTCGGCCGGGTCGGCCGTGCCGGTCTCCTCCAGGCCGTGGTCGGACTGGAAGTCGTAGAGGGCCGACTGCGTCGATTCCGTGAAGTCCTTGTCGACGGTGCCGGGGTCGTAGCCCATCTCCTTCAGGTTGCGCTCCAGGAGACGTACGTCCTTGGCGTCCTCGGAGCCCAGGTCGAGCGGGCGCCACATCGGAGTGGATCCGGTGAGCAGGATGACCGGCACGTCGTCGACGCGGTACGCCACGTCGCCCTGCTCGAGGACGCTGCCCTCCTCCGGCAGCGAGGTGAGCGTGCCCTGGGCGGAGCTGACGACGTCGAAGGAGTCGTCGTACTCCAAGGTGCCGCTGACCTGCTCGACGTCGGCGAGGGTACGTCGCTCGACACTCGCGGTGCTCCCCGGCGGCGCCTCCTCCGCAGCACCCTCGGCGGGGGTGAGGAAGCGGGTGTAGCCAGCGAAGCCGACGACGCCGAGCCCGGCGACCACCAGCAGCACGGCCGCGCCGGCCAGCACCGTCCGGCCCCGGCGACGGGGCGCGCGGGCGCTCACTGGGGACCCTTCCGCATCTCGTCCATGCCGGACTCCTCGGCACACTTCTTCTCGGCCGCCTGCACCTTCGGGTCCTCGGGGTCGATGCCTTCGGGCATGCGCATCATGACGCCGCCACCGCTGAAGTCCGGGTCGGGTACGTCCACGCCGTTCTCCCGCATGCAGGCGGCGAACTCGAGCACCCGGTCCTGCATCTCCTGGACCTGCTCGGGGTCGCGCTCACCTCCGATGCCACCTTCGGGACGCTTGTCCTCGCACGCCTTCATCGCCTTGTCGCGGACCTCGGCATCGGGCATCTCCCCGTTGCCGCCCGGCCCCTGGATCCGCACCCCACCGTCCTCGCTGAACTCCGGGTCGGGCATGTCCACGCCGTTCTCGCGCATGCAGGCCGCGAAGTCGAGCCACTGCTGCTCGACGTCCTCGGCGTCGACCGAGGGGCTCGCCGAGCTGTCGGCATCCTTGTCACTGAGGGTGGCCACGCCACCGTCGTCGGCGCCGCCGCACGCAGCCAGCGTGATCGCCAACAACGCGGCACCGATCGCCACGGTCATCCGTCGCATCTGGTCCTCCTGGTCGTCTCGTCCGTCCTTCGGATGACGCCGACGCTAGGAGTCCGCTTTGTGAGTCTTCGCTGGGCAACCTGAGAGGTCCGTGAAGAGACTCAGAGATCGCGCGGGTAGGGGCGCCGTCGCGAGCGTCGCGAGACGGGTGTGCTGGCAAGGCGGAGCCTCGAAGGCGGTCTGGTTGCACCATCGAGAGGCGACAACGCAGCCAGCGCGCCCGTATCGCGGCGCGTAGCAGGCGGTCCTGCCCGCGCGATCTCTAAAGGTCAGCGACGCTCGGAGAACCGGATGCCGACCTCGCTCCCGCCGCCCTCTCTTGCACGGAAGAACGGCGCGCCGCCGTGGCGGTCGGCGACCTCAGCGACGATCGCCAGACCCAGGCCCGAACCGGGCAGCTCACGGTCGGTCTCGGCGCGCCAGAAGCGCTCGAAGGCGAGCGCCGCCTCGGCGTCGGAGAGGCCGGGGCCGCGGTCGGCGGCATACACCTCCTCGTCGCGAACCACGACCGAGATCGGCCCGTCGGAGAACTTCAGCGCGTTGTCGAGCAGGTTGACCACCGCCCGCTCCAGGGCCGCCGGGTCGCCGGTGATCTGGTGAGGCTCGAGGTCGAGGTCGAAGCGGCGCGACGGGTCGCGGCGCTGGGCGCGTTCGACGGCGCGCAGCACGACCTCGTCGACCTGGACCGGACCGGGCGCCACATCGTCGCCGTTGTCGCCGGTGCCCCGGGCCATGTGACTCAGCTCGGTGACCAGGTCGGCCAGCTCCTCGACCTGACCCAGCACGGCCTGCGCCACCCGGCGCCGCTGCTCGGGCGGCAGCGGCCGACCACTGTCATCGAGCCGCATCAGCCACTCGACGTTGGTACGCAGGCTGGTCACCGGCGTACGCAGCTCGTGACCGGCGTCTGCCACCAGCTGCTGCTGGCGACGCCGGGACCCTGCCAGCCGAGTCATCATGGCGCGGAACGCGGCGCTCAGCCGGGTCACCTCATCGCGGGAGCCCTCCGCACGCTCGACGTCGAGCGGTACGTCGAGGTCGTCGGTCGCGGCGACGTACTCGGCGGCCGCGGTCAGCCGTTCGATCGGCCCCACCAGATAACGGGCCAACAGCATGCCGGCGAACGCCGCGAGCAGCACCCCCAACAGGCTGGCCAGGCCGAGCAGCCCGGCCAGGCTGCGCAGGGTCGCGTCGACCTCCTCCAGCGAGCGCACCGACTGGGCGGCGAGCCCCGGCTCAACCGCCTTGGTCAGCACCCTGACCCGGGTGCCCTGGTCGGTGGTGGTGTCACGTACGACCTCGCCGCGACCGGACTCGGCGACCGCCCGCTCGTCGGCGTTGGGCTCGACCAGCCGCTTCTGCTTCCCCAGCAGGCATGTCGTCCCATCGCCCTTGACCAGCTGCACCTGCGGCACCGGCGCGTCCTCGGCCAGCTCCGGCGGCAGGATCGGCGGGTCCTCGCACATCCGCTCGGTCAGGCTCTCGCTGAACGCCGTGACCCGTTCTCCGTCCTCGTTGATCGCGCCCCGGATGACCAGCCGGTCGCCGAGCGAGCTGTCGATCTGGCTCAGCAGGGTCGCCCGGGTCGCGGTCCACGCGAACACGCTGGCCAGCACGATCGCCAGGGCAACCACCACCGCCGACAGCAGCGCGATCCGAGCCCGGATCGGCCACTGCCTCACGACGGCTCCTTCAAGACGTAGCCGACACCTCGTACGTTGTGGATCAGGCGTGGCCCGCCGCCGGACTCGGTCTTGCGGCGCAGGCAGCCGACGAAGACGTCGAGCGTGTTGGAGCCGGAGTCGAAGTCCAGGCCCCAGACCTCGCGGAGGATGGTGTCGCGGGAGAGCACGCGGCGCGGGTTCTGCAGGAAGAGCTCGAGCAGGTCGTACTCGGTGCGGGTCAGTTCCACGCGGCGCTCGTCCACGGTGACCTCGCGCAGGGCGGGTTCGGCGACGATTCCGGCGAAGCGGAGCAGCCTGTCCCCGGCGCCGGCCCGCCGACGCAGCAGCGCACGCATCCTGGCCAGCAGCTCCTCGAGGGCGAACGGCTTGACCAGGTAGTCGTCGGCTCCGGCGTCGAGTCCGGTCACCCGCTCCTCGGTGCCGTCGCGGGCGGTGAGCAGGAGGATCGGTACGTCGAGGTGCCGCGAGCGCACCCGCCGGCACACCTCCAGGCCGTCGATGTGGGGCAGTCCGATGTCGAGGATCACCAGGTCCGGTACGTCCTCGGAGAGACGCCCGAGCGCTTCGCCGCCGTCCGCGGCGGTGGTCACGGCGTACCCCTCGAAGGCGAGCCCGCCCTTCAGGCTCGTGCGCACGTCCGGCTCGTCGTCGACGAGCAGCACCCGGACAGGTTCGGCTGAGGTCGTGGTCACGCGATTCAGGATCCCTCGGGATCCTGAGAGGAGATGAAAGCCGCAGCTGGGCAGAGCTTGGTCACAGGGCCAGGGTCAGAGAGGCTTCGCGAGCTCGGCGAACTCGAGGTCGTCGCGCAGCGGGCGGCCGAAGCGCTCGTCGCCGTAGGGGAACGGCTCGAAGCGTCCCGTACGCCCGAACCCGCGCCGCTCGTAGAACGCGATCAGGTCCTCGCGCTGACGGATCACGGTCATCCGGATCTCCTCCGCGCCCCACTCGCGCGCGATCCGCTCGGCCTCGGCCATGACGGCCTTGCCGACGCCGGCTCCCTGCAGCTGCGGCGAGACGGAGAACATGCCGAAATAGACGTACGCCTCGCGCTTCTGCAGCTGGCAGCAGGCGACGATCTCGCCCGGCCGCTCGGCGACGAGGAGGCGGGAGCCCGCAGCGGTGATCACCTCTCGTACGCCCTCGGGGTCGGTGCGCTGGCCGGCGAGCAGGTCAGCCTCGGTGGTCCACCCGGCACGGGAGGCGTCGCCGCGGTAGGCGGACTCGATCAGCCCGACCAGGGCGTCCACGTCGGAGAAGTTTGCATCACGGAAGGTCAGCTCAGGCACGTCGCCGAGGGTAGCCGGAGTCAGCACCCGCTGGTCGAGCCGCGAGGCCGCCTGCGGCCGAGCGTGTCGAGACCAACACGGTCCTGCCGTGTGCCGAGGGGACTGTGTTGGTCTCGACACGGATTCGCTCGTTCCTCACGAATCCGGCTCGACCAGCGGCGCGATTCAGGCGGGCAGGTCCGGCAGCGCCGGCCGGCGCAGCCAGGCGTCGAAGAGCGGGGTGAGGTCGCGGCCGCAGACCTCGGCGGCGAGGGCCTCGAAGTCGGCGGTGGTGACCGTTCCCCCGCTGTGCCGGGCGATCCAGGTGCGCAGGATCTTGAAGAAGGCCTCGTCGCCGACGGTGCGCCGCAGGGCGTGCAGGGTGAGCGCTCCGCGCTTGTAGACGCGGTCGTCGAACATGTCCGCGGGACCGGGGTCGGCGAGGACCAGGTCCTGCGCCAGCGCCTTCAGCCGGCGGTGGTGGTGGCGGGCGTGCTCGCCGCACGAGCGGCCGCCGGAGGCGTCGGACCACAGCCACTCGCTGTAGCAGGCGAAACCCTCGTGCAGCCAGATGTCGCGCCACTCGCGCAGCGTCACCGCGTTGCCGAACCATTGGTGGGCGAGCTCGTGGGCCACGAGGCGTACCTCCGACCACTCGCCGGTGAGGTGGTTGCGCCCGAAGGTCGACAGCGACTGCGACTCGAGCGGGATCTCGAGCTCGTCGTCGGTGACCACGACGGAGTAGGAGGCGAACGGGTAGGGCCCGAAGACCGAGGTGAAGTAGGCCATCATCTCCCGCTGCCGCCCGAAGGAGGCCTCGAACCCGGCGGTGGCGTCGACCGGGTACGCGGCCCGGATCGGCACCCGGCCGCCCGGCCCTTCGGTCGTCGCGATGTCGACGACCCGGTAGCGCCCGATCTGCACGGTGGCGAGATAGGTCGCCATCGGCTCGGCCTGCCAGTAGCGCCAGGTCTCCCCGCTGCCGCGGCGTACGCGCGAGGTCAGCTCACCGTTGGAGACGACCGCATAGCCCGGCGCGGTGGTCACGCTGATCGCGTAGCGGGCCTTGTCGGAAGGGCGGTCGTTGCACGGAAACCAGGTCGGCGCACCATGCGGCTGACCTGCGACGATGACGCCGTCATCGAGCTCCTCCCAGCCGGCGTCGCCGTGGTGGGACAGCACCACCGGGCGGGGCTTGCCGGAGTATCTGATCGTGACCACGAACTCCTCGCCGGCCGCGATCCGCGAGCGGAGGTTCAGCACCAGGCGGTGGTCATTGTGGGCCCACTTGGCCGGCGGGCGGCCGTCGATCGCGACCTTCTGCACCCGCAGGTGGGCGAGGTCGAGGACGACGCGGTTGATGTCCTCGACGGCCACCGCGCGGATCGTCGCCGTGCCCGCGAGCCGGTTGCCGACCAGGTCATAGGTGAGCTCGAGGTCGTAGTGGGTCGCGCTCCACGACGGATCCCCATGACCAGGAAGGTAGGGGTCGGCTGCGGGGAGCTTCGGCACGGCGGTCATGTTAGGGGGCCGCCTGGTCCCAGGGACCGATCGGGTTGCCGATCCACAGGGTCTTGTCGGGAAGGCTCTCTCCGCGCATGACCAGCGAGACCGGACCGACGACCGCATGCCGGCCGATGGCGGCGGCGGGCAGGATGACGGAGTTGGGCCCGAGCGTGGCGCCGCGCCGGAGGACGACCTCGTCGAGGGCCAGGACCCGGTCGTGGAACAGGTGGGTCTGCACGACGGTGCCGGCGTTGACAGTGGCGCCGTCACCGAGCTCGACGAGGTCGGTCTCGGGGAGCCAGTGGGTCTCGATCCACACGCCGCGGCCGATCCGCGCGCCGAGCGCACGGAACCAGAGGTTGAGCACCGGCGTGCCGGACACGGCGCCGGTGAACCAGGGCGCGGCGAGCACCTCGACGAAGGTGTCGGCCAGCTCGTTGGCCCAGACGAACCAGCTCCACAGCGGGTGCGACCCGGCCCTGATGCGGCCCACGAGCAGCCACTTCGCCGCCACTGTGATGCCGGCGGCGACCGCTCCGGCGGCCGCGAGGACCGGCCCCGCGACCACGATCGCGACGAGGAGGTCGGTCGCCTCCCAGACCCGCACCAGCACGTAGCCGACGCCGGCGTAGAGCAGCACCGCGAGCGTCTGCGGCACCAGCCGGGCCAGCTCGACGAGCGCCCGCGCGATCTTGAGCCCAGCCGGTGGGTCATAGGTACGTCCCGAATCGGTCTCCCCGGCCGCCCGGCGCAGCGGCGCCGGCGGCGAGCCGAGCCAGCTCTCCCCCTTCTGCGCGCGCTTGCGGCGCGGCGCCGCGCTGAGCACGGCGACCAGGGACGCCTTCGGCACCTTCCGGCCGGGCGCCGCCATCCCGGAGTTGCCGACGAAGGCACGCTTGCCGATCTTCACCCGCTCGACCCGCAGCCAGCCGCCGCCGAGCTCGTAGCCGCCGATCAGGGTGTCATCGGCCAGGAAACTCTGGTCGTTGACCTGCGTCAGCCCGGGGATCATCAGCACCGTCGACGCCTCGACATGCTTGCCGATCTTCGCCCCCAGCGCCCGCAGCCACAGCGGCGTCAGCGTCGAGGAGTAGAGCGGGAAGAGCCAGGTGCGCGCCTCGTCGAGCACCTGCATCGTCGACCAGACCGCGACCCCGGTCAGGCTGCGTACGGGATGTACGCCGGGGGTGATCGCCAGGCCCGCGAGCCGCACCACCGCCCAGATCAGCGCGGCCAGGGTGGCGCAGCCCACCGCCACCGCGACCGGGCTCCAGGCCAGCAGCGCCCCGATGTCGGTGTAGGAGGTGGGCACGCCGGCGAGGGCGACTCCGACGAGCACGCCGACGCCGATGGCGACCGCGGGAAGCAGTGCGAGGACGGCGGCCGCGATGCCGTAGAGGAGCATCCAGACCCGGGCGCGCGCCTCGGGCGGCTGCCACGGTCCGCGCGCCTCCCGGGCGGCACGTACGGCCGGCGAACCCGACCAGAACTCCCCCGCCGGCACAACGCCGAAGACCGCCGAACCCGGTCCGACCTCAGCGTCGTCGCCGACCCGGGCGCCGGGCAGCAGCGTCGACCTCGCCCCGACCCGGGCCCGCTCACCCACCTCGACCTCTCCGAGATGGAGCACGTCACCCTCGATCCAGTGACCGGAGAGGTCGACCTCCTGCTCGATCGAGCAGCCCTTGCCGAGGGTGAGCATGCCGGTGACCGGCGGGAGGCTGTGCAGGTCGACGTTCTTGCCCATCCGCACGCCGAGCAGCCGGGCGTACCAGAGCATCCACGGTGCCCCGGCGAGACCGTGCGCGCCGAGCTCGTCGACCGCGTGCGTCGCCAGCCAGAGCCGGAGATGGACCTTGCCTCCGCGCGGGTGCTCCCCCGGACGTACGCCGTGCAGGATGAGTCGCGCCGCGCCCGCGGCGAGCAGCATCCGGCCGGGCGGGGTGAGGAAGGCGAGGACGGCCGGTACGAGGACCCACCAGCTGAGCGAGGGCAGCCAGGGTGCCCACGGCTGGGCGAGCGTCGTCCCGAGCGCGATCCAGGTCAGCCAGCGCGGTGCCGCGAGGCAGCGCAGCAGGATCGTCGCGACCACCTGCGCGACCTGGGTCTTGAGGCGTACGGCCGGCACCTCGTGCTCGGAGAGCGCGGCGGAGCTGCCCATCTCGTCGATGTAGGTGGCCAGCGCGCCGAGCTTCGGCTGGTCGTAGATGTCGCCGAGCGCGACCTCGGGGAAGCGCTCGCGGATCAGGCTGACCATCTGGGCCGCGGTCAGGCTGCCGCCGCCGAGGTCGAAGAAGTCCGCCGCTGGCCCGGTGACCTCGGCTCCGAGGACGTCGTTCCACAGCCCCGCCAGCCAGGCCTCGGTGTCGCTGAGCCCCTCCCCCGCACCCGCGCCCGAGGCGAGCGGCCACGGCAGTGCGTCGCGGTCGACCTTCCCGCTCGTACGCGTCGGGAGGCTGTCGACCACCGCCAGCCGCGGCACCAGGGCCGCCGGCATATCGGTCCGGAGGCGGGCGACGGAGGTGGCCTGGTCGAAGGTGTCGTCGACGGTGACGTAGCCGACCAGCAGGCTGTTGCCCGCGGCGCTTCGCCGCACCGCCGCCGCGGCGCCGACGACCCCGTCCAGCTGCAGTAGGGCGCTGTCGATCTCGCCGAGCTCGATGCGCCGGCCGCCGAGCTTGATCTGGTCGTCGGCGCGCCCGCCGAAGAGCAGCCCGGCGGGATCGTTGACGACCAGATCGCCGGAGCGGTAGGCGCGCTCCCAGCCGAGGGTGGGCATCGGGGCGTACTTCTCGGCGTCCTTGGCGGCGTCGAGATAGCGTGCCAGGCCGACGCCGCCGATGATCAGCTCGCCGGTCTCGCCCTCGGGGACCGGGACGCCCGTGGCGGGGTCGACGACGGCGAGGTCCCAGCCGTCGAGCGGGAGGCCGATCCGTACCGGCCCCTCGGCGGTCAACTGGGCGCCGCAGGCCACCACCGTCGCCTCGGTCGGACCGTAGGTGTTCCACACCTCCCGGCCGGGCGTGACCAGGCGGGCGGCGAGCTCGGGCGGGATCGCCTCGCCGCCGGTGATCAGCAGCCGGACCCTGTCGAGCGAGGACGGCGGCCACAGCGCGACCAGCGTCGGCACCGTCGAGACGATGGTGATCTGGTTGGCGACGAGCCATGGACCGACGTCGACCCCGGAGCGCACCAGCGCCCGCGGGGCCGGGACCAGACAGGCGCCGTAACGCCACGCCAGCCAGATCTCCTCACAGCTCGCGTCGAAGGCCACCGAGAGGCCCGCCATCACCCGGTCGCCGACCCCGATCGGGGCGTCCTGGAGGAAGAGGCGCGACTCGGCGTCGACGAACGCGGCGGCGTTGCGGTGGGTGACCGCGACACCCTTCGGCGTGCCGGTCGACCCGGAGGTGAAGATCACCCAGGCGTCGTCGTCGGTCGACGGCTCCTCCGGCTCGCGTTCCTCGCGTGCCTCTCCGGGCTCGCCGGTCGTGGTGACCCGCAGGTCGTTGGTGACGACAGCGGCGACCTTCGCCTCGCCGAAGACCAGCCGGGCCCGCTCCTCGGGGTCGTCGGCGTCGACCGGCACGTAGGCGGCGCCCGCGCAGAGGATGCCGAGGATCGCGACGTACAGGTCGGTGGTGCCGCTTGCGATCCGCAGCCCGACCTTGTCCCCCGGCCCGATCCCGGCGGCGTTGAGCTCGGCGGCCAGCCCGTCGGCGGCCTCCTCGAGCTCGGCGTACGTCAGCAGCCCGTTGCCCGCATCGACGGCCGGCTCGTCGGGCACCTGGGCCGCGGTGGCCCGGAAGATGTCGACGAGCGTCCGGGGCTCGGGCGCGAGGTCGCCTCGCAGCAGGGGGTGGGTCACACGCGGAGCCTTCCGGTGATAGTTGAACGGATGACGTACATCTTCGTTCCTTCTCGGTGTCGATTTGGCCTTGTCCCAACCGTCATCCCCGGTGACAGACTCAATTCGAGCGGACGAAAGGGATCACGATGACCAGATACATGGTGCTGCTGCCGACGAACGAGGCCTTCTGGGCCGAGTCGACGCCGGAGGAGAAGGCAGCCGGATACGAGGTGCACGGCAGGTTCGCCAAGCTGCTCGCCGAACGCGGCCACAAGGTCACCGGCGGCGCCGAGCTCCACCACTCCAGCAAGGCCAAGACGCTGCGCAAGACCGGTGACGGGGTGGTGATCACCGACGGCCCGTTCGCCGAGACCGTCGAGCACGTGACCGGCTTCTACACGATCGAGACCGACGACGCCGACGACATGCTCGAGTGCTGCAAGGTGCTCGCCGAGCTCGAGACGGCGCTCGAGATCCGCGAGATCGTCGAGCACGAGGGGATGTCGGCATGAGGTATCTCCTGCTGATCGGTGGTCCCGACCACGAGTCCCGCTTGGACGCCCTCTCCGAGGAGCAGAAGCAGACCGCGTACGCAGACTTCAGTGCCTTCGCGAAGGCGGTCGCGGAGCGGGGCGAGCTGATCGACGGCGACGCCCTGCAGCCCGCCACCATGTCGCTGACCGTCCACGAGGACGGAGCCGTGACCGACGGCCCGTTCGCGGAGTCGGTCGAGCAGCTGGGCGGCTACTACGTGATCGATGTGCCCACGATCGACGACGCCGTCGCCCTCGCGAAGCTGCTTCCGAAGTACTTCGCGGTCGAGATCCGCCCGACGAAGGGGATGCAGATCCGATGACTCGCTACTACCTGCTCATCCCCAACGTCGAAGCCGAGTGGCAGGCGAAGTCGGAGGAGGACAGGAACGCCTTGTTCGCCGTGCACGAGAAGTTCGCGGCCCTGCTCGCCGAGCGCGGCCACACGATCTTGAGGGGGTACGGTGCGGTGCTCGCCGCTCCGTCGACGGCGGTGACAGTGCGTTCCTCCGGCGTCACCGACGGTCCCTACACCGAGACGGCCGAGCACCTGGCCGGGCTCTACGTCGTGGAGTCCGAGGACCGCGACGACCTGGCCGATTGCTGCCGGCTGCTCGCCACGGTCGAGTCGGCGATCGAGATCCGCGCGGCGGAGTAGGGCGACCCACGTCGATGCTGGAGAAGCTGCTGCGCGAGGAGTGGGGCCGGTTGCTGGCCCTGCTCGTCGCGCAGTTCCGCCGTCTCGACCTGGCCGAGGACGGCTTGGCCGACGCCTTCGAGGCGGCCGCCCGGCGCTGGCCCGTCGACGGCGAGCCCGACAACGGACCGGCGTGGCTGCTCACCACCGCGCGGCGGCGGATCGTGGACCGGATGCGCTCGGAGGAGGTGCTGGCTCGCAAGATGCCGTTGCTCGCCGTGGATGCGGCGGTGACCCAGGAGGCGCAGCGCGTGATGGTCGACTCTGGTGAGGTCGCCGACGAGCGGCTGCGGCTGGTGCTGCTCTGCGCCCACCCGACGCTGTCCCGCGAAGCCGCCGCTGCGCTCACGCTCCGGCTGGTCCTCGGCGTCTCCACCGAGGACATCGGGCGCCTCTTCCTGCAGTCGAAGGCGACGATGGCGGCGCGGCTGACCCGGGCGCGCAAGCGGCTCGCGGGTGCCTCCTTCGAGGTGCCAGCGGATCTCGCCGGCCGGGTCGGGATCGTCGCCGAGGTCGCTTATCTCGCGTTCACGGCGGGCTACGCCCCCGGCACCGGCCCCGATGTCGTACGCACCGACCTGGCGGGCGAGGCGATCCGGCTGGTTCGGGTGTTGCGGTCGGTCCTTCCCGAGCCGGACCGGGAGATCGACGCCCTCCTCGCCCTGATGCTGCTGCAGCACTCGCGCCGGACGGCCCGGATCGGGCCGGACGGCGCCCTCGTCCTGCTCCCGGACCAGGACCGCACGCGCTGGCGGACCGACGAGATCGCCGAGGCCCTCGCGATCCTCACCCCGCTCGCCCACGCGGCCCCTGCCCCGTATCTCCTCCAGGCGCTGATCGCCGCGGAGCACGCCCTCGCGGCCAGCTCCGAGACGACCGCCTGGGAGCGCATCGTCGAGCGCTACGACGAGCTGCTCGCGCTCCAGGACACCCCGGTCGTACGTCTCAACCGGGCCGTCGCAGTGGCCGAGGCGAACGGCGCCGAGGCCGCGCTCGTGGCGCTGGACTCGGTCGCTCTCCCGGGACACCGGCTGCCGGCCGTACGCGCCCAGTTGCTGGAGCGGTCGGGGCGTCACGGCGACGCGATCGAGGCCTATGCGGAGGCCATCGCGCTCTGCACGCATGGGCCGGAGCGGGCCGACCTCGTCCGGCGGCAAAGGGCCTTGGAAGGTTTTCCACCCCAATCGCTAGACGAGAACACGTTCTAGTTGTCACACTCGGTGCTGTGACCCCGATCACTCTCCCCGACATCCTCGAGGCGATGGCCGACGCCATCCCCGACCGCACCGCCGTGTTCACGATGGAACACGCCTACAGCTTCGCCGAGATCGACGAGCGCGCGACCAGGCTGGCCAACCACCTCCTCGGGCAGGGCATCAAGCCGGGCGACCACGTCGCCGTCCACTCCCGCAACCGGATCGAGTGGGTCGACGCCTTCTACGGGTGCATGAAGGCGCGGGCGGTGCCGATCAACATCAACCACAAGTACCTCCACGACGAGCTCGACCACCTCTACCGCAACTCCGACGCCGTCGCGGCGATCATCGGGCCGGAGCACGTCGAGGCGGTCGCCGCGCTCGGCCTGGGCATCCCGACGCTGGTGATGGGCGAGGAGTACGACGCCGCGGTCGCCGCCGCGTCCAAGGAGCGCCCCGACATCGAGCGCAGCCCCGACGACCGCTACGTCATCTACACCGGCGGCACCACCGGGATGCCGAAGGGCGTCGTGTGGCGCCAGGAGGACATCATCCGCGCCGCGATGAACGCGAGCCGGTTCGGAGCGCCCTTCGACACCGTCGAGCAGCTCGCCCAGGAGGCCGCGGCCCAGGAGTCGCCGATGGTGCTGCTGGCCTGCGGTCCGATGATGCACGGCGGCAGCCAGTGGATCATGGGCAACGGTCACGTCGCCGGCTGCACGGTCTCCCTCTACACCGAGCCGACCTGGTCGCCCGAGACGATCCTCGACCTCGTCCAGGCCGCCGGGGTCAACTCGCTCACCTTCCTCGGTGACGCGATGGGCCGCCCGGTCGCCGAGGCGATCCTGCGCGAGCCGGAGCGCTGGGACCTGAGCAGCCTGTTCGCGGTCTCCAACGGCGCCGCCCCGCTCTCCGCGGGCGTCCGCACCCAGCTGCGGGAGGCGCTGCCGGGCCGCTACATCCTCGACTCCTACGGCGCCTCGGAGTCCGGGGCGGCCGGCATGCAGGTCGACGACGGCAACGAGGGGACGCAGGCCGCGCCGAAGTTCCAGGTGGGGATGGACGTACAGGTCTTCGACACCGACATGAAGCCGTGCGCTCCGGGTGAGACCGGGATGCTCGCGCGCACCGGATCGATCCCGTTGGGCTACTACAACGACCCGGTCAAGACCGCGGCGACGTTCAAGGAGGTCGACGGGCAGCGCTGGTCGATCCCGGGCGACTTCGCGCGGCGCGAGGAGGACGGCTCGATCACCGTCCTCGGCCGTGGGTCGGGCTGCATCAACACCGGCGGCGAGAAGGTCTTCCCCGAGGAGGTCGAGTCGGTCCTGCTGCGTCACGCGGACGTCTTCGACACCGCGGTCGTCGGCACCCCGCACGAGCGCTGGGGGCAGCAGGTCACCGCTCTCGTGCAGCTCCGCGAGGGCGCCGTGACCTCGACCGACGCGCTCCGCGAGCACTGCCGCAGCCTCATCTCCGCCTACAAGGTGCCCAAGGACATCCTGCTCGTGGAGCGAGTCCCTCGCACGCCCGTGAGCAAGGTGGACTATCGTGCGAGCGCTACGGTCGCTGCCGAGCTGCTCGAGGCGCGTAGGTGACGACCGGCTGATCCGACGTACGGTTCGGTGCCGTACGGCCCTACCCCTGGAAAGCCTACGTCTCTGTGTCCGCCGTGATCCCCCTCACACTGCCCGACATCCTGGAAGCGATGGCCGATGCGGTCCCCGACCGCACGGCAGTCGTCACCACCGACCGCGCCTACTCCTACGCCGAGATCGACGAGCGTGCCACGCGCCTGGCCAACCACCTGCTGAGCGTCGGCCTCGAGCCGGGTGCCCAGGTCGCCGTCCACGCGACCAACCGGATCGAGTGGGTCGACGCCCTCTACGGGTGCCTCAAGGCTCGCACGATCCCGGTCAACATCAACCACGCCTACCGGCGCGACGAGCTCGCCCGGACGTACGCCGCCACCGACTGCGTCGCGGCCATCGTCTCCCCCGAGTTCACCGATGACCTCGACGAGCTCGACCTGAAGCTGGATCACCGCGTCGTCCTGGGCCCCGACTACGACGCCAAGGTCGCCGCTGCGTCCAAGGAACGGCCGAGCGTCGGACGTACGCCTGGCGACTGGCACATCATCTTCACCACCGGCACCACGGGCACCCCGAAGGGTGCGGTCTGGCGCCAGGAGGACCTGATCTGGGCCGCACTGAACACGGTCCGCCGCAACGCGCCGATCCCGTCGGTCGAGGGGCTCGCCGCCGAGGCGGCCGCTCGCAACTCAGGTGTCGTCCTGCTCGCCGGCGGGCCCCTGCTCCACGGGCAGAGCCAGCTGCTGCTCCTGCGGGCGCTGGTCGCCGGTGGCACCGCGGTGCTCGACACCTCTGAGTCGTTCTCGGCGGAGGCCTTCCTCGACCTCGCCGAGCAGGCCGGCGCCACCGCGATCACGCTCCTCGGTGACGCCCAGGCGCGACCGGTGGCCAAGGCCCGGCTGACCGGCAAGAAGCGCTGGCCGCTGCACTCGCTCGCCGGCGTCTCCAACACCGCGGCGCCGCTCTCCGACGGCGTCCTCGGAGTCCTGCGCAACGCGTTCGCCCGCCGAGTCATCGTCGACTCCTACGGCACCCTGGAAACCGGCGTCACCGGCTCCCGCGCCGACGACGGCACGGCGCTCGTGCCCGGCGAGGCGCGGTTCATGGTGGGCCCGGAGGTCGAGGTCTTCAACCCCGACCTCACCCCGGCAGCGCCCGGCGTCGAGGGCCTGCTGGCCCGCTCCGGCCCGTCGGCTCTCGGCTACTACAAGGACAACGCCCGCTCGGCCACCGCGATCAAGCTGATCGACAACCGGCGCTGGACCTTCCCCGGCGACCTCGCCCGCCGCGAGCAGGACGGCTCGATCACCCTGCTCGGCCGGGCCGCCACGCTCGTACGCACCGGTGACCTCGAGATCCACCCCGAGACCATCGAGGGCGTGCTCCTCGCCCACGAGGACGTCGTCGACGCCGCCGTCTTCGGCATGCCCCACCCGCGCTGGGGCCAGCAGGTCGCGGCGCTGGTGCAGCTCGCCCCGTCCACCGAGACCACCGGTGCCTACCTGCGCAAGCACGCCCGCGACCGGCTCGGGGAGTCGCACGAGCCCAAGCTCGTCCTGCTGGTCGAGTCGGTGCCGCGTACGCCTGCCGGGACCGTCGACTACCGCGCCGCCACCGGCCTCACCGCCGACATGCTCAGCACCGGCGGCAAGAACCCGGACGACGCTGCCGCCGAGAAGTAGCCGACTCGGCGCAACTGCCCCGCCACCAGACGCCGAGTCGGCGCAACTGTCCCACCTGCTTGGGCGCGCCCTGCGCAATGGACTTCACCGCGACACCGGGGGAGTTGCCCGGCAGCACATGGATCAGTCGGGGGGCGAAG
>NZ_JBEZZS010000049.1:0-30780 GCF_040639295.1 Nocardioides sp. NPDC023903
TGCTTCTCCACCGCCTTCGCAGAACCAGCATGGACGGCCTCATCGAGACGACGCTCCAGCTCGGCCAGCTTCCCGGCAGTCGTGTGCAGATCGATGACTGGCTCGTTGGTCGGTTCGGCGCTCACGGTGCTCCTTTGGACTTCGTGCGGTGCGGGGGCCAATCTAATCCCCGTGCCTCCTTTCGCGATGCGACGCCCGTCACTTGACCGCTCCCGGCTCGATGCGTTGCCGGGCGGGTGGCGCGTCGAGATCCTCGACGAGACGCCCTCGACCAATGCCGTACTGGCCGAGCGTGCGCGCTCGGGCGAGGCGCCAGGCCTGGTGATCACCACCGAGCACCAGACCGCCGGCCGGGGTCGCCTGGACCGGGGCTGGACCACCCCGGCGCGTTCGGCGCTGACCGTCTCCGCGCTGCTGCGGCCCTCACCGTCGATCCCGGTCGAGCGGTGGCCGTGGCTGCCGCTGATGACCGGCGTCGCGGTCGCATCGGTGCTGCGGAAGAAGGGGTACGCAGCAGGCCTGAAGTGGCCCAACGACGTACTCATCGAGGGCCGCAAGGTCTGCGGGATCCTGATCGAGCGCATCGAAGGGTCCGAGGGCGCGGCCGCCGTGATCGGGTTCGGGCTCAACACGTCGCTGACGCGCGAGGAGCTGCCGATCGAGACCGCCACCTCGTTGGAGCTGGAGAGCGGTGCGCCCGTCGACCGCACCGAGATGCTTGCCGCGCTGCTGGAGGAGCTGGGTGCTGCGTACGAGATCTGGGGGTCGGATCCCGCCGAGCTCGCCCGTCGCTACCGGGAGCTGTCGGTGACCGTCGGCGAGCAGGTGCGGGCCGAGCTGCCGGGTGGGGACGTCTGGGAGGGCGTGGCCACCGAGATCGACGACTTCGGCCGGCTGGTCATCGCGACCGACGAGGGGTCGCGGGTGGTAGGGGCGGGCGACGTCATCCACGCCCGGCTCCGTCCGCGGTCGTGACGGGCGGTCGTGACGGGCGGTCGTGACGAGCCGGATGGCATGATCTGTTCGTGGCGAAATCGAAGCAGCCCGTCAACCTGACCTCGGCGGAGGTCGCCGAGAAGGCCGGCGTGAGCCTGGACCAGGCGAAGCGTCTGTGGCGTGCTCTCGGGTTCCCGGAGATCGGGGACGACGAGGCGTTCTTCGACGAGGCGGACGTGCAGGCCTTGGCCAAGGCCAACGAGATCGCCGGCAACGGGCTGGTCAGCTTCGACCTGGTCGTCAACCTGACCCGTGGCATCGGGCAGTCGATGGCGCGCCTGTCCGACTACGAGGTCTCCGCGCTGCTGCACCACGTCGAGACCCAGAACGAGGACGACCGGACGCCCTCCGAGCTACTGAAGGCGACCGTCTCGGTCTCGGAGCAGTTCGAGAGCGCGTTCGAGGAGATGATGATCTTCGCCTGGCGCCGGCACACGCGCGCCGCGCTCGCTCGGGCCGAGGCGTCGGTCGCCGGCCCCGAGGAGCAGCTGGGCACGGTCTGGCAGACGGTCGGGTTCGCCGACATCGTCTCCTTCACCGCGCTGTCGAACACGCTGACCGAGGAGAAGATCGGCGACCTGGTCGAGCTCTTCGAGTCGCGGTGTGCCGACGTGGTGGCGACCTGGGGCGGCCGGATCATCAAGTCGCTCGGCGACTCGGTGCTCTTCGTCAACGACGATCCGCTTCAGGCGTACGGCACTGCCGAGGGGATCATCAACGTGATCGGCCGGGACCCGCGGATGCCGGACGTACGTGTCGGGCTCGCCTCCGGCAACGTCGTCTCGCGCCTCGGCGACGTCTTCGGACCGCCTGTGAACATGGCCGCGCGGCTGACCGCCGTCGCCCGTCGTAACCGGATCATCGTCGACGAGGCGACTGCCGGGACGATGCCCGAGGACGAGTTCGAGACCCGGCGACTGGCCGCTCGACCGGTGCGAGGCTTCGGGATCGTGGAGCCCGTCGCCGTCCGTCGTGTCTGAATCGTGACCTTCAAGGGTGTCGCTGACCTGCGACTTCGCGGATTTGTTCACATTCCGTTGTAGTTAACAGTCGATCAACGCGGGGTGCCGATTGCTTTACCTGACCGGGCCTTCGTGGGCATGGTTGAGTGCGCCATTCGGGGGCGCACGTTTGTCATGCCCAATTCGTTGCACCTTGGCATGAAAATGTCACTGGCAATATCGTGCAATCCTTTGCCAAGGGCTCTTTACCTCCCTAATGTCGGTCTCATGATCGAGGTACAGGAGATCAAGCTCGACCCGGAGACCCGGCGAGCATGGCGGAACGATGAGGAGCTGACGCTCTCTCGCAAGGAGTTCGACCTGGTCCACGCCCTGATCAAGAGGGCTGGCAACGTCGTCTCCCGTGACGAGTTGATGAGGGACGTGTGGAACGCGACCTTCTACACCTCGTCGAAGACCATCGACGTACACCTGGGATGGGTACGTCGCAAGCTGGGCGACGACCCCCGGAAGCCCCATCTGATCACCACCCTGCGCGGCAAGGGCCTGCGCTTCGAGAAGGCCTGACCTTCGTTCACCTGCCGGGGGTCGGGTTTCGCGGATAGCGTGAGGGGGATCCGCGAAATCGGCCCCGGCGGGGCAGTTTCCTTATTCTGTCCATCGTGACCCTCGCACCGACACTTGCGATCATCGGCGGCGGCCAGCTGGCCCGCATGATGGCTCAGCCCGCAATCGCGCTCGGCCTCCCGCTCCGGCTTCTCGCCGAGGGCGAGGGTGTGTCGGCCGCTCAGGTGATCCCCGACCAGATGGTCGGCGACTACCGCGACCTGGACACGTTGAAGAAGGTCACCGAGGGCTGCGAGGTGGTCACCTTCGACCACGAGCACGTCCCGACCGAGCACCTGCACGCGCTCGAGGCCGCCGGGGTAGCGGTCCGACCCGGGCCCGACGCGCTCGTGCACGCGCAGGACAAGGGCGTCATGCGCGCTCGGCTGACCGAGCTCGGCATCCCGTCCCCGCGCAACGCCATCGTGTCGTCCACGGCCGAGGTCGAGGCGTTCGGCTTCCCGTGCGTCCTCAAGACCACCCGCGGCGGCTATGACGGCAAGGGTGTCTGGGTCGTACGCGACGTCGCCGATGTCGCCGAGCCGCTTCGCGTCGCCGAGCAAGCAGGCGTCCAGGTCCTGGCCGAGGAGCTCGTCGACTTCCGCCGGGAGCTCTCCGCGATCGTCGCCCGTTCGCCGAGCGGCCAGGCCGCTGCGTACCCGGTCGTCCACACCTACCAGGAGAACGGCGTCTGCAAGGAGGTCATCGCTCCGGCGCCCGACCTCTCGTCCGAGCTCGCCGTCCAGGGCGAGCAGATCGCGCTGCGCATTGCGGGTGAGCTCGGCGTCGTCGGCATCCTTGCGGTCGAGATGTTCGAGACCGTGGACGGCCGACTGCTCGTCAACGAGCTCGCCATGCGCCCGCACAACACCGGCCACTGGACCCAGGACGGTGCCGTCACCTCGCAGTTCGAGAACCATCTGCGCGCGGTCATGGACCTGCCGCTGGGTTCTCCCGCGCCCCGCGCGAAGTGGTCGGTGATGGTCAACATCCTCGGCTCGACCCGGGAGAACGTCGGCCGCCTCTACGACGGCTACCCCCACGCCATGGCCCGTGACCCCCACCTCCGCGTCCATCTCTATGGCAAGGAGATGCGCCCGGGGCGCAAGGTCGGCCACGTCAACGTCTACGGCGACGACCTCGACGACTGCCTCGAGCGCGCCCGCCACGCCGCCGACTGGTTCCAGGGCGACCTCGGCAACGACTCCGACTGACCTTCACCCTCGCCGAATCTGCAGTTCTGGGCGCCGAAACTGCACTTCTGGACACCGAGTCGGTAGTTCTGCAAACGCCAGAACTACCGACTCGCTCGCCATAACTGACGACTCGGCGCCCAGAACTGAGGACCCGGCCTCCAGAACTACAGATTCGGCTGGGGTCAGACGCCTAGGCGCTGGCGTTCAGTGGCGACGACGTCGCGGGCGATCTCGGCGTCGGAGGCTTCGGTGGCGAGGGTGGTGGAGGGGTCCTCGGGGTGCGAGGTCTCGTACGCCTCGGGGCTGCTGGCGGCGGTTGCGCTGACCCGTGCGAAGTCGTCGAAGAGCTCGGCCTTGGCGGCGAGGATGTCGTGGATGCGCTGGTCGACGCCGATCTCGGAGAGCAGGCGGTGGACCTGGACGGACTGGAGCTGGCCCATCCGGCGGGCGCGGGCGATGGCCTGCCACTCGATGGTCGGCTTGAGCTGCGGCTCGCAGATGACGACGACGCTGGCCGACTGGATGTTGAGGCCGACGCCGCCGGCGACGATCTGGGTGATCAGCACGGCACCGTGCCCTGCCGCGGAGAACTCGTCGACCATCTGCTGGCGCTCCTCGGCGGGCACCGACCCGGTGAGCGGGCCGAAGACCTCGCCCGGCAGCAGCGTGACCAGGTCGTCGAGGACCTTCCGGAAGTGGGAGAACACGATCACGCGGCGACCGTTCTCCTCGGCCTCACCGACGATCTCGACCAGCCGCTCGACCTTCGCCGACGAGGTGCCCTGCAGCATCGCGGCCTGGCGCATGGCCATGAAGTTGCCGTCGCGGACACACTCGGCGTACGCCCTCTCGTCGGCCACGGACAGGGGCAGCCAGTCCTCGACCTCGACGAGGTCGGGCAGCTCAGTGAGCACGTCCTCCTGGTTGCGGCGCAGGTAGACCGGGGCGACCTGCTTGCGGAACCGGTGGGGGTTGAACTCGTCGGCGGAGAGCAGCAGGTCGGGGCGGAGGTAGGAGACCAGGTTGCGGAACTCCTCGATGCGGTTCTCCATCGGCGTGCCGGTGAGCAGGATGGCGCGATCGCAGGCGTCGAGGACGCGGCGTACGCGTTCGGTGCGCTGCGTGCGCGGAGACTTGATCATGTGCGCCTCGTCGACCACGACGCAGGCGATCTTGACCTGGTCGAGGAACGGCTGGATCGCGTTGAGCGTCTCGTAGGTGGTCACCGCGACGCCGCCCTGCTCGACCCAGATCTTGGCGGCCTTCAGGCGGCGGCTGCCGTGGAGACGGTGGGGGACCAGAGTCGTCTTCGAGTCGGTCTCGCGCACCCAGTTGGTGACCACGGCAGCGGGGCAGACGACCAGCGTGTGGGATGCGCCCATCGCGTGCAGATGAGCGAACACGGCCAGCGACTGAAGCGTCTTGCCGAGGCCCATCTCGTCGCCGATGATCACCTTCATCTGCACCAGCGCGAAGCGGACGCCGAAGTGCTGGTAGCCGCGCAGCGACGCGGTCAGGTTGTTGGTACGCAGCTCCTGGGCCCGCACCGCCTCGATGATCTCGGCCGACAGGTCACCGTGGATCTTGTCCTCGTCCTCGGTGAGGAAGCCGAGTTCGGAGAGCATCGCGTAGTAGTCGGCAGGCCGCTTCTCGAAGTCCTCCCACGGGTCGGCCGGCCGGTTGCCCGGGCGCACCCGGCGAGCCATCTCGGCCCGGTGAGCGATCGCCCGCAGCGCGCCCTGGAAGTCGTCGAGACTGGCCGCGTTGGCCAGGATCAGATGGAACCGCGCACCACTGTCGAGCGACCGGGTCAACGGCCGCAGCGACTGGACCAGGGCGAGCTCCGCCCCCGCGTCCTTCGTACGCCGCCCGGCCTCCCACTCCGCCAGCCGCGCGAGCAGCCTGGTGGCCGCCGGGGTGCGACGTTCGTGGTCGATCGCGAGCGGCATCTCGTCGTAGGTGCGCTGCCACAGCGCCTGCGCCGCCTCCTGCATCCGCATCGCGGTGGCCGGACCGACTCCGGGCAGGTGTCGCAGGTCAGAGGCTGGATGGATGACCTCGTGGACGGTATGGATCCCGGCCTCGAGAAGGGGTTCGATGCGTACGAGATCGGCGAGCTCGTCGACCGGCAGCGACCTGACCGCCGTGTCGGTGTCCGCGCTCCTGACCGCGTTGGCAGCGTCGGTGGCGGCTCGGCGCGCGGGCTCCTCGGAGCGCCTCGCCTCGTTGAGCGCCTCGCCCTCGTTGCGCAGCACGAGGACGCCCTTGCGCGGCGCCAGCACCGCCTCCGAGCCCAGGTCCGAGAGCGCCTCGAGGAGACCGACGCTCGGTAGCAGTGCTTCCCGGACCCGCACCCGGCGCCGGGCCGGGAGCCGGGTCAGCTCACCGAGCCGCTCCGGCGCCTGGATCTCGCTCGCGCGCTGGTGCAGATCGAGGATATGTCTGCCAGCCAGCTCGGCCTCCTCGCGACGGCTCCTGCGTACCAGCAGGCGACGCGCCCCGGAAGCCTTCTTGGCCTGCGCCACGTCGTCCGCGGCGGCAGCGAGCGAGTCGACGAGCTCCTGGGTGGTCTCCTCGACCGGCTCGAGCGCGTGACGCCGCGCGATCGCGGCCAGGCGCGGCCCGTCGCTCCGGTCCAGAGCGATGCTGCGCCAGGCCACCTGCGCCGCGCGCTTCAGCTCGGCTGCGCTCGCCCGGTAGTGGTCGACCGCCTCCGTCGCCTCCTGCTCGATCTCGGCCCGTGCGCGGGTCGCCGACGCCGCCTGCCGGGACCAGGACGCGACCTGCCGCACCCGGGACGGCAGCGCCTTGCGCTCCGCCTTGGTCAGCCCGGTGAATCGCTCGACCGCGGTCGGGTTCGGTGGCGCGCTGACGACGACGTCGGTGCTCGTAGCTGGATCCATCTGCCTTTGTGGGGTCGTGGGAGAGAGTGGCCAGCACACTAGCGGCCAGGACCGACACTCAGGTGACAGGCAGTGGTCGGGGCCATGACGCGACCCCCTCGTCGAGCGCGAGCTCGGCATCGGCGACCGCGGCGGCCTCGGGGTCGTGGGTGGCCAGGACGACGACGGCTCCGCCCGCGGCCTCGGCGCGCAGCGCCTCGATCATCCGCTCGCGGTTGCCTGCGTCGAGGTCGCTCGTGGACTCGTCGGCGAGCAGCACCCGGGGTCGCGACGCGAACGCCCGGGCGAGCGCGACACGCTGCTGCTGCCCTCCGGAGAGCTCGTCGGCCAGGTGCCGTCCGGACTCCTCGAGCCCGACCAGCGCCAGCGCGCTCGCGGCCCGCTCGCGCGCCTCCCCGGGACGTACGCGGCGGGCCAGCAGCGGCACCAGGATGTTCTCCTCCGCCGAGAGCGAGCCGGCCAGCCCGTTCCCCTGGGGAATGAGCGCGACGCCGAGCCCGGCTGCCTGCTCACGGCTGGTGATCGGGGTCCCGCCGACGGATACGGACCCGGTGGTCGAGTCCGAGCGGAGCGCGCCCGCGAGCGCCCACAGCAACGACGACTTCCCGGCGCCGGAGGGGCCGGTGACGGCCACCATGACGCCGGGCAGCAAGCTCAGGTCGATCGGCTGGACGGCGACCAGGTCGGCGTACGAGACCGCAAGCTGTGACGCGACGACCTCACTCATCGTGCTCCTCCTCGGGGACCAGCTCGTAGTGCCCGTCTACGGGGTGGAAGCGCACGAGCGTGCCGGGCGGGAGCACGTCGCGTACGTGACCGGGCAGCGGCAGGAAGCCGTCGGCCGTCACCACGGCGTACTCCTCTCCGCTGCGCCCCTCGCCGCCGATCCGGCCGTCGCGGATGGTGACGGTGCGGGGGAGGAACGCGGCGACGTGCGGGTCGTGGGTAACCAGGACGACGGTCGTGCCGTGGGTGCGGCTGGTGGCCGCGAGCTGCTCGAGCACGAGGTCGCGGGCACCGTGGTCGAGCTGGCTGGTGGGCTCGTCGGCCAGCACCAGCCCGGGCCGGGGCGCCAGCGCCACAGCCATCGCGACGAGCTGCAGTTCGCCAGGGGTGAGCGTGCCCAGCTGGGCACGGGCGAGATCGGCGATGCCGAGCTCGTCGAGCACTGCCTCGGGTGCCGGCACGTCCTTGCCCGCGCGGCGGGCCGCGCGCTGCGCGAAGCCGACGTTGTCGGCGGGGGTGGCGTACGGAAGCAGGTTGCGGCCAGCTCCCTGCAGCATCAGCGAGACCTCAGTCGCGCGGAGCCGGTCGAGCTCCTTCGTCGTCGCCGCGGAGACCTCGTGCTCGCCGACGAAGATCTTCCCGGCGCTCGGCCGGAACACGCCGGCCAACAGGTTCATCAGCGTCGATTTGCCGGATCCGGACGGGCCGAGCAGCCCCATCAGCTCACCGGGGCGTACGTCGAGGTCGAGCCCGGAGAGGGCCGCCACGTCGTGGCCCTCGGCTTGGTAGATGTGCACGAGGCCGTGGGTGCGGATGGCCATCGGCTTCATGCGCTCTCCCGGAGACGGTCGAGCCGTGCGGAGGCGGCCACGGCGCGGCCGAGCGCTGCCGCTGTCGCGCCGAGCACGAGGAAGCAGGCGCCCGCGGTCATCGCGGCTGCTGCCCACGGGATCGACAGGTCGGTGGCGTCTACATCGGGAGGCACGGCGAAGAGCGGTACGTCCGGCATCGTCAGCACCATGCCGAGCAGGCCGCATCCCGCTCCGGCGAGCACTCCGACGGCGACCGGCACCAGCTGCGCCGCCCCCGGCAGCCGGTTGACGGTGCGTCGCCCGACGCCGGCCATGGCCAGGGAGGCCAGATCCCGGGCGCGCGTACGCCACCCGGTGACGCTCAGCACGCTCAACCCGAGCAGCGCGATCACCACGGCGGCCTGGCCGACCAGAGCACCGAGCCAGAGACTCCAGGTGGCCACCGACTCGTCGAGCCGGAGACGGGCGTCGCTGACGGTTCGGGTCTCGCCCACGAGCACGTCCTGGGCCGAGAGGGCATCGGTGACCTTGGCGAGCAACGTGGGATCCTCCTCGGCGAACCACAGCGAGACACTCGAGTCGCCGTCCGGTGGCGCGAGCTCGCGCGCGGTGTCGAGATCGACCAGAGCGAGGTCGCGGATGCCGCCCGGGATCCGATCGACCGTGCCGACCCGCTCGCCCTCCTGCTCGATTCCGTCGAGCCCGATGATGGTGGGGTTCTTCTCCGCGGCGATCGCTCCGGCGCCGATCGTGGCAACCGGCTCGCGGCCGGAGCCGTCGCTCAAGGCCGACCAAGCCCTCTCGCTCGGCTCCATGCCGGGCGTGAACAGCGCGATTCGATGGAACGCCTCCGGATCCACCGCGAGCGTCATCGCCGCGCCGCTGGGTGCCACCGCTCGAACGACCGGGGTGACCCGGCGGCTGTCGGGGTCGATCGTCGCCAGCGTCTGCTGAACCCGTTCGAGCTGCGTCACGGTCGTCTCGGCACTGTGCAGCTCGGCGACCAACGCCGCGCCGGCTTCCTGCTCGGCGGCCAGCTCCCGGTTGTGATCTCCGACCATCACCCCGCACACGGAGAAGACGGCGAGCGCGGCGGCGACGGTGACGAGCGTGACGGTGTGGCGGGTGGCGGTGTTGCGCGCGGCCTCGAGCAGCGGGACGCCGCTGAGCAGCCGGCCCCTGGTGAGCAGCGCCCGGCCCAGACGCACCGCGACAGGCGCGAACAGATGCGCCAGCACGAGCCCGACCATCACGGAGAGCAGTGCTGGCGCGGCCAGCGCGATCGGACCGGTCAGGCTGCCGGTCACGAAAGCGACGACGCAGGCGCCGGTGGCCGCGATCGCCACCGCATCACCGGCCCCGAGCCGCCAGCCCGGACGGCGGCCGGATGTCCTATGCAGGAGGGCGCCGAGCGGTTCGCGAGCGATGCGCGCTGCTGCTGCGTACGTCACCAGGGTGAGGGTCGCTGCCGCGATGATCAGCGCCAGGACCAGCCCGCGCGGGAGCTCGAACGGCGGGTTCCCCGGCAGGACGTACGCCCGGACCAGGCCGGCTCCGCCGAGCGCGACGAGGACGCCCGGGACGATCCCGATGAGCACCGGGGGAAGCAGCTCCCGCATCAGCAGCGACCGGGCCCCTGGCGTACCCAACCCGCGCAGGCGCGCGATCACGACCTCTGGGCGACGTTGGTCGGTGGCGGCGAGAAGCATCAGCCACAGCACGATCACCCCGAGGAGGCCGAGCTGGACCAGCAGCAGCGGGACCGTCGTACGTGACTGCTCGATCTGCGCGTTCACCTCGTCGGCCATCGCAGGCAGCTCGGTGACCATCGAGGTGATCCACAGCTCCGGGTCGACGGACTCGGACCCGGACTCGACCTCGGCGCGCCGCTGGAGCGCCCGGATGTCCGTGTCCAGCCCGGCGAGCTCCTCGACCCCGATGGCTCCGGTGCGCAGCCGGGTGCCGACCCACGCCCTCTCCGAGTCGAGGAACGGCGTCGAGCCCGCGAACGTCGACGCATCCGTCAGCCAGGTGTCGTGGCGTGGCGTATCGCTCGACGCGACTCCGGCGATGCCGTCGAGCTGCAGTCCCTGCCACCACTCGGCATCGGCCGGCCGGTAGGTGCCGACGACGTCGAAGCTCACCATCGGGGCGGGACTCGCACCCTCGTCCGTGCTCAGCGGCTTAGCGGCGGGCCCGGTCACCGCGTCGCCGACGGCGATGTCGTAGGTCTTGGAATCGTTGTCGGTGACCAGGATCTGGCGTGGTTCGTCCGGGCAGGAGCCTGCGGTGATCTCGATGTGGTCGCACTGTCCCGCGCGCCACCACAGCTCTCCCGCCGGTCCGGCCGCCCCCAGCTTGGCGGTGGCATTGCGTCCCTCGACGACCGGGCCGAAGAGGTCGCCTGGGATCAGGTCGGCGAGCGCCGCGGGGTCCATCCGCTCCCCGGCGTAGATCGCCTCCGAGCCGTAGAGCTGCAGGTCCCGCTCCAGCGTGGAGGCGTTCGCCAGGGTGACGTCAACCGCCGCCTGCTGCATCGCCCGGTCGTAGAGCGGGGCGAACGCGGCACAAGCAGCGATCAGCGCGGAGAGCAACGCGATGACCAGCGCTTGGCCGATTCGGTAGCGCATGGCGGACAGCACCGGGAAAGAATGTCTTAACTTTAGGGACGCGTGGGGGCTCTGCCCGGAATCCGTTATCTGCTCGTTAGACAGCCCTAGGACCGCCCGGATCCATATCTCGCGGTCCGGCCCGCATAGCCTGTCCCTCATGAGTGCGCGCGTGGGGATCGTGATGGGGTCCGACTCCGACTGGCCGACGATGAAGGCCGCGGCGGAGCTTCTGGACGAGTTCGGGATCGAGTGGGAGGCCGATGTGAAGTCGGCCCACCGGATGCCGCAGGAGATGCTCGACTACGGCCGCGAGGCTGCCGGTCGCGGCCTCTCGGTGATCATCGCCGGCGCCGGCGGCGCGGCCGCGCTTCCGGGCATGCTCGCCTCGGTCACCCCGCTACCGGTCATCGGCGTGCCGGTGCCGCTGAAGTACCTCGACGGCCTCGACTCGCTGATGTCGATCGTCCAGATGCCGGGTGGGATCCCGGTGGCCACGGTCGCCATCGGCAACGCCAAGAACGCGGGCATCCTCGCCGCCCGCATCCTCGGCGTCGCCGACCCCGAGCTGCAGCAGAAGCTGGTGGCGTACGAGAAGTCCCTCGCCGAGCTGGCGGCCGCCAAGGGCGAGGTCGTACGCAACGCCACCTCCTGAGGCTCAGGGCAGGAGCGAGAGTCCCTTGACCAGTTTGTCGATGATCCGGCGCGGGCCGAAGAGGCTGACCGCGCAGTAGGACATGTCGGCGCCGCGACTGTTCCCGACGGCGAACAGGTAGTCGTCGTACACCCTCGTGTGCTGCGCCTGGGTGGGCATGTCGATGACCGCGACCCCGGGCTGGGCGACCGCCTGACGACGCAGGTCGGTCAGCCGCTGGGCCGGCGCGCCCAGCACCGTGCAGCCGAGCCAGGGCAGGCCCGGGTGCGTCGAGTCGTCGGCGTCGACGGCGTCCTCGCCGAGGAGGCCGACCGTACGCTGCGTGGTCGCCCCCGCGACGCAGACGGCCGCGTTCACCGCGCGTCCGGCGGGAAGGGCCTGATCGACGACGACCACCCACCTGTAGGGCACGTCCCGCGTGCTCGCGGACTGGTCGATCTCGTCCGGGGCGAACCCGATCGTCGCCGTCTCGACGTCTGTGCTCATCACTCTGACTCCTGTCATCCGCCAACTGATTCGACGATAGTCTTGAGAATGTCAGGACAGATCGCAATCAGGCCGGGCATTGTCAGGGTGATTTGCTAATCTGGCGTGCATGGACGAAGTCGACCGCCAGATTTTGGCCGCCTGGACGATGGATGCACGGCGGAGCCTTCGGGACATCGCCGCAGAAGTCGGCGTCTCGGCGACCACCGTGCACGACCGCGCGCGGGCGATGCAGCGCCGCGGGCTCATCCGCGGGGCCTACCTCGACCTCGACCTACGGCAGATCGACCGCGGCGTGCAGGCACTCGTCGCCGTACGCATCCGACCGCCCTCGCGCGCCAACATCGAGTCCTTCCGCGACTGGGTCGGAGCGCTGCCTGAGGCCGTCGGCGTCTTCGTCACCTCCGGCCGGATGGACTTCATCGTCCACGTCGCGGTCGCGGACAACGACGCGCTCTATGCGTTCGTGATCGACCGGCTCACCTCGCGAGCCGAGATCGCGGACGTGGAGACCTCGGTGATCTACGAGCACCTACGGACGATAACGTTCGAGCCGTAGTCTTACGCCCGTGCGCCGGCCCTCGCGCGCTCGAACCAGATCTTCGACGGGCAGGTGTCCATGACCATCGGTACGCCGGCCGCGGTCGTGCGCTCGAAGGCCGACTCGTCGACCACGCCCATCTGGAACCAGACGCCGCCGGCGTCGATCGCCACGGCCTCGTCGGCGAACTGGCCGGCGGCCTCGGAGCGGCGGAAGACGTCGACGACGTCGATCTTCCCGACGGCCGCGGCGGCGTCGGCCAGGGTCGCGTAGACCTTCTCGCCGAGCACCTCCTTGCCCTCTGTGGCGGCGCCGGGGTGGATCGGGATGATCCGCTTTCCGTGCTGCTGGAGCTCCTGCGCGATCGAGTAGGCCGTACGCCACGGATCGCCCGAGAGGCCGACGATCGCCCACGTCTCGGAGTCGTCGAGGAGCTTGTCGATGGTGTCCTGGTCAAGCCATGCCGAGGTCATGTACCGCACAACAACGACCGGGCTCAGAGGATTCCGTGACCCGCCGACGTACCGGCGACTTACTGGCGAGTAGCAAACAGGCATAGACTCCGGGACATGAGTGCCGAGTACCCGTTGTTCGCCCTCTCCGAGGAGCACCAGGAGATCCGCAAGGCCATCCGCGAGATCTGTGACGCGAAGATCGCGCCGGCCGCTGCTGCGGTCGACGAGGAGGCTCGCTACCCGCAGGAGGCGCACGACGCGTTGGTCGAGACCGAGTTCTTCGCGCCGCATGTGCCGGAGGCGTACGGCGGTGTCGGTGCCGACGCGCTCGCGACCGTTCTGGTCATCGAGGAGATCGCTCGCGCGGACGTCTCGGCCTCGCTGATCCCCGCGGTCAACAAGCTCGGTTCGCTGCCGGTGCAGATCGGCGGCTCGGAGGAGCTGAAGAAGAAGTACCTCGGCAAGCTCGCCGCCGGTGAGGGCAACTTCTCCTACTGTCTCTCCGAGCCCGACGCGGGCTCGGACGCAGCCAACCAGAAGACCCGGGCCGTACGTGACGGCGACTTCTGGGTGCTCAACGGCGTGAAGCGCTGGATCACCAACGCGGGTGTCTCGGAGTACTACACCGTGCTGGCCGTGACCGACCCGGAGAAGCGCTCCAAGGGGATCTCCGCGTTCGTCGTGGAGAAGTCCGACGAGGGCGTGTCCTTCGGAGCGCCCGAGAAGAAGCTCGGCATCAAGGGCTCGCCCACGCGCGAGGTCTACTTCGACAACGTACGCATCCCCGCCGACCGGCTCATCGGCGAGGAGGGTCTCGGTTTCACCTATGCGATGCAGACCCTCGACCACACCCGCATCACGATCGCGGCCCAGGCCGTCGGTGTCGCGCAGGGCGCGCTGGACTACGCGCTGGGCTACATCAAGGAGCGCAAGCAGTTCGGCAAGGCGATCGCTGAGTTCCAGGGTGTGGAGTTCATGGTCGCCGACATGGGCATGAAGATCGAGGCCGCCCGCCAGCTCACCTACGCCGCCGCCGGTCGTTCCGAGCGCGGCGACAAGGACCTGACCTTCTTCGGCGCCGCCGCCAAGGCGTTTGCATCGGATGTCGCGATGCAGGTGACCACCGACGCGGTCCAGCTCCTCGGTGGCTACGGGTTCACCCGCGACTACCCGGTCGAGCGGATGATGCGCGACGCCAAGATCACCCAGATCTACGAGGGCACCAACCAGGTCCAGCGCATCGTCATGGCCCGCCAGCTCCTCGCCGGCATCCAGTCGACCCTGTGACCGATTGGTGCACCGCGCCGGCATTGGCGAGTGCACCAATCGATCATGTGCACGATCCGTGCGCCCGTGATCTGCACAAAGGTGCACGGATCGTGCATCGGTGGCGGATGATGCCTTCATGGGGGATCCTGCCGATGAGGACGAGGCATTCGTCCTGGACACGTCGCGACCGTTCTCGCGAGCTGATGCTGCGAAGGCGAAGATCAAGCCGAGCACGCTGCGGGGGCCGCGCTTCGTACGCCTCTTCAGTGGTGTGTACGTCTCCGCCGACGCTCCGGCAACACCGTTGCAGCGGGTTCAGGCTGCCCTCGTCCCGTTCCGGGGACACGGCTTCGCGAGCCACGCGTCCGCAGCCAGGGTCTACGAGGTGCCGATCCCGACGCTGCCCGACGAGCATGTGACGGTGACGGCCGCGGCCCACCGGCGTACGCATCCTGGCATCGTCTGCCACGTGATGCGGAAGCCGCGAGCGGTGGTCCTCGACGGCATCGGCGTCTCCTCACCTGACCAGCTCTTCACCGAGCTCGCCATCCAGGTGAGCCTGGTCGACCTCGTGGCGGCCGGCGACCACCTTGTACGCCACCACAGGGGCGTTACCCCGTCGACACTGACCGACTTTGCAACGGTCGGCGGACTGCCGGGTTCGCGCCTGGCGGCCACGGCGGCGGGTTATGTACGCGAGAACGTGCGCTCTCCGATGGAGACCCGTCTGCGCATGCTGATCGTGCTCGCAGGACTCCCCGAGCCGCGCATCAACACCCTCGTCGGCACCGGCGACGGCATGCTCAAGCGCGAGCACGACCTGGTCTATGCGGCGTCGAGAACCGCGATCGAGTACGACGGCAAGCAACACCCGGCCGAGCAGTGGGAGCGCGACCTCGAGCGTCGCGAGGAAGCAGATGACGACGGCTGGCGTATCCTCACCGTCGTCGCGAAGGGCATCTATCGCCGCCCGGACCTCACCTTGGAGAAGATCCACCGGGTGTTGCTGGAACGAGGCGAACCTGGAGTGCAGAAGCGTCTCTCAGATGCCTGGCGTCCCTACTTCCCGGTGGTGCGCTAGCGGCCGTGAACGATTTGTGCACCTCGGCAGTACTCGCCGATGCATGGATCGTGCGTGTGCACGATTGGTGCATTCGTGATGGAGGTGTCGGTGCATCGATCGTGCACGGCCGGCTTGTGTCTATCGTGTGACTCATGAGGAACGACGGATTTCGGCTCCGCGAGTGGGACGAGTCGGATGCGGCGGTCCTGCTCGCTGCGTACGCCGGTGCTGGCATGGAGACCGAGCGGCCGGCGGACGTGGCGACTGTCGAGGACGCCGAGCGGCTGATCGCCGGGTGGGCTGAGGACGCGGTCGCGGACCGGGCCTACACCTTCGCGGTCGTCGACGGCGCCGACATCCTCGGGCAGATGCGGGTCACCACCCAGCTGCGCGTTCACAGCATCGGCTGGATCTCCTACTGGACCCTCGAGAAGCATCGCGGGCGAGGTGTCGGCAGCACTGGCCTGAAGCTGCTGGCCAGGCACTGCTTCGACGAGCTCGACCTCTTCCGTCTCGAGACCGGCCACCGGATCGACAATCCCGGATCGTGCCGTGTCGCCACCGCGGCAGGCTTCCTCGTGGAGGGCCGCGAACGCCAGAAGCTGCTCTACAACGGCGTCCGCTACGACACCGAGACCCACGCCCGCTTGGCCACCGACCCCGACCCCGCCTGACGCCGAGAGGGCGCGTACGTCGGCCGAGGCGTCACCCTGGTCGGGCGAGGCGTCACGCCGGTCGGGCGAGAGGTCACGTACGTCGCGCGAGGCGTCACGCACGTCGGTCAAAGCGTCACTTCGGCGAATCGAGATGTCTTTTGGTGGCATCTCGGACGACGTGCGTGACGCCTCGGCTGACCCACCTGACGCTTCGGCCGACCCAGCTGACGCCTCGGCTGACCTGGGCGACGCCTCGACTGACGTACGTGACCTCTCGGCCGACGGGCCTGACGTCTCGGCCGAGGGGCTGACGCTTCGCCTGGCGGAGGTGACGCCTCGGCCGACCGGACTGACGCCTCGGCCGGCGGGGGTGACGGCTCGGCGGGTCAGTCTTGGACGCGGCCGCGGAGCTGCTTGGTCTGGCCGCGCTGGCGCTTGGCGTCTAGGCGGCGCTCCTTGGAGCCGCGGGTGGGCTTGGTGGGGCGGCGGGTGGGAGGTGGTGGGGCGAGGAGCTCGCGGATGCGCAGAGCAAGACGCTCGCGTGCGGCGACGCGGTTGCGGTGCTGGGAGCGCTGCTCGTGGGAGACGACGACGAGCGGGCCCGGCGAGCGGGCCAGGAGACGGGCGAGCTGGCGCTCGTCGAGGGCGGATGAGGCGGACGGGTCCCAGGAGAGCTCGACGCGGGAGTCGGTGGTGTTGACCGACTGCCCGCCGGGGCCAGGGGAACGGGAGAAGCGTTCGACCAGCTCGGTGTCGGGGATGACGAGACCCTCGGGCAGCCCAGGGCCCGGTGGTACTCGAAGATCCTTCACTCGAAGAACCCTAGACCGCGGGGCTATCGAACGGCGGGACCGGTCGAGTCGCGCACGACGAGCTCGGCGGGGACCCGCTGCCGCCGGGCGCGTGAGCCGGGCTCCTTCAACGCCAGCGTCAGCGCCCTCGCGCCCATCTCGGCCATCGGCAGGCGAACGGTGGTGAGTCCGGGGGAGAGGTCCTGGGCGACGGCGACGTCGTCGAAACCGCTGACCGAGACCTGGCCGGGCACCGAGACCCCGGAGCTGCGCAGCTGCGAGAGGCATCCGATGGCCATGTCGTCGTTGAGGGCGATGACTGCGGTCGTACGTGGGTGGTCGGCGAGCATCCGGCGGATGCACTCGCGCCCGCCCTCGCGGGTGAATGGCCCCTCGAGGACAGGTACGTCGTCGGCGTCGAGCCCCGCCGCCTCGAGCGCGTCGCGCACCCCCTCGAGGCGGTCGGCGACGGTGGTCAGCTCGAGTGTGCCCGAGACGACCACGATGCGCCGGTGGCCCAGGCCGAGGATGTGCTCGGCGACGGCGCGGCCGCCGGGGCGGTTGTCGGGCAGCACGCTGTCGACCCCGAGGTGGTGCCGGCCGACGACGGCGACGCGCCCGCCCGCCTCGGCGTAGCGCTGCACCTCGAACCGCATCGGTGCCTCCACCGAGGCGTCCACGAAGCCCGATCCCGCGATCAGGATCGCGCCGACGCGGTTGGCCACCAGGCTGCGTACCTGATCGACCTCGGCCTCGGGGTCGCGGCCGGTGTGGCAGATCTGGACGGTGCGCCCGTGTTCGGCGGCGAGGCTGAGCACGCCGCTGGCGATCTCGGAGAAGTAGGGGTCGCCGATCTCGTGCACGACGAGCCCGATGGTCGCGGTTGATCCGCTGGCGAGCGAGCGGGCATGAAGATTTGCGACGTAGCCGAGCTCGCGTGCCGCCTGGCGGACCTTCTCGGCCACCGAGTCGCTGACACCGGGGGTTCCGGAGAGCGCGCGGGACGCTGTTGCGATGGAGACGCCGGATGCATGCGCGACGTCGATCAGGCGGGGGGAGCTGTTGGTTCGGACCATCGATGCCCCTTGTCGTCAGGAATGTGACTCTTGCCACACTAAGCGAGAGTGGGTAACGTCATCGTAAACGCTTACGTAAGCGCTTTCGTAGAGGAGACCCGCAGATGCGCTTCACGACGACCCCCACCGCGAGCAAGCGGTTCAGAGCAACCCTGGCTGCCGCGGCGGCCGTGACTCTCGCCTCCACCCTCGCCGCCTGTGGCGCCGCCGAGGAAGGAGGCGGCGACGACGAGATCGTGATCGGCATCTCGCTGCCCCTGACCGGCGACTTCAGCGAGCCCGGCAAGGGCATCCAGCGCGGATACGAGGCCTGGGCCGAATACGTCAACGCCAACGGCGGCCTGCTCGGCCGCGACGTACGACTGGAGATGCTCGATGATCAGTCCAGCGCCGAGCGCGTCGCCGCCGACTACGAGAAGCTGATCAACCAGGAGCAGGTCGACCTGGTCGTCGGTCCGTTCTCGACCCGTCTGGTGATCCCGGCCGCCCAGGTCGCCCAGGACTACGGCTACCTCTTCGTCGAGCCTGCCGGCGCGGCGCCCGAGGTCTTCGAGGAGGGCTTCGACAACCTCTTCTACGCTGCGCCCGCCGTCGCGAACGACCACTACAAGCTCCTCGCCGAGCACATCCTCGCGATGCCGGAGAGCGAGCGGCCCAAGACTGCGGCGTACGCCTCGATGGACGACCCGTTCGCCCAGGGCACCGCCTACGGGCTCAAGGACGCGCTGGAGGAGGGCGGCATCAAGACCGTCGTGGACGAGGTCTACCCGCCCAACACCACCGACTTCAGCAGCATCGCGGCCAAGGTCGCCGACAGCAAGGCCGACATCGTCGTGGGCGGCAGCCAGTATCAGGACGGCGTCAACCTGATCGTCGCGCTGCAGCAGCTCAACTACCAGCCCAAGCTGGCCGCGTTCTCGACCGCCCCGACGGAGACCGAGTTCGCCGAGGCCATCGGCGACAAGACGCAGGGCATCGTCGCGCCGACCGGCTACACCACGAAGGCGGACTACCCGGAAAACCAGGAGTTCGTGAAGTTCTACGAGGAGAAGCACGGCGAGGCTCCCGGTGAGGACGAGGCCAACGCCTGGACCACCGGCCAGGTCGTCGCGGCAGCCGTCGAAGCGGTCGAGTGCGCCGAGCCCGACCCCGACTGCCAGTCCAAGCTGATCGACTGGCTGCACGAGAACGAGGTCGAGACCGTCGTCGGGCCGCTTAGCTGGGACGACAAGGGTCGCCCGCAGAGCGCCCACATGATCCAGCAGTGGGTGGACGGCGAGATCAAGATCGTCCTGCCCGAGGACCAGGCCGAGGCCGAGTTCATCTACCCGAAGCCGGCGTGGTGAGCCGATGTCGGGACCACTCCTTCTGCAGAGCCTGATCCTGGGGCTGCTGCTCGGAGGCCTCTATGCCCTGCTCGCCGCCGGCCTGACGCTCTACTTCGGCGTCATGCGGGTCGTGATGATCGCCCACTCCGCGTTCCTGATCCTGGCTGCGTACCTGGCCTGGTTCTTCACCACGCAGACCGGGCTAGACCCGCTGCTCTCGCTGATCATCACCGTGCCGCTCTTCTTCGCGGCCGGCTATGGGATGCAGCGGGCGCTGCTCTCCCGGCTGCGGCCGGCGACGCTGACGATGATGTCGGTGCTGCTGACCTTCGCGATCGCGCTGGTCATCGAGGGCGGCCTCGGCTACCTCTTCTCCGGCACCCAGCGGCGGATCCAGCTCGGCTACTCCAGCGCGAGTCTGGAGCTGTGGGGAGCGCGGATCGCGGTGGTCAAGCTGGTCGCCTTCGGGCTGGCCGCGGTCTCGCTCCTGGCGCTCTACCTGCTGCTCAAGAAGACCCGCTTCGGTCAGGCGCTGCGCGCCACGATCCAGCACCGTGAGGCCGCCCAGCTGCTCGGCATCGACACCGACCGGATCGCCGGCTTCGGCTTCGGGCTCGGCCTGGCGACCGCGGCGGTCGGTGGCACCGCGCTCGCGCTCGACGCCACGATCTATCCCTCGCTGCACTGGCACTGGATCGGACCGCTGATGGCGATCATCGTGATCGGCGGCCTCGGCAGCATCCCCGGCGCCGCGATCGCGGCGATGGTCCTCGGGGTGACCCAGAGCCTGCTGCAGATCCCGATGGGCACCACCTGGGCGCAGACGGTCTTCTACCTCGCCCTCTTCGCCACCCTCATGTTCCGCCCCCAGGGATTCTTCGGAGGTCGCCTTGCTCAGCGCTTCTAAGCACAGAGAAAGCCGCACGCATCCGGGCCGCTCCGTTTTGGTGACGAAGCTCGTCGCGGCAGCCGTCGCGCTGGGCCTCGTGCTCGCCTTCCCGGCGCTCGCGCCGGACCCGTTCATCCTCTCGGTGGGCGTGGTGATCGCCAGCTATGCGGCGCTCGCGGTGGCGTGGAACTTCGTCGGTGGGCTGACCGGCTACATCTCGCTAGGGCACGCCGCCTACTCCGGGCTGGGTGGCTACGGCACCGCGCTGCTGGTGACCGAGGCCGGGGTGAACCCGTGGGTCTCGATGGTCGTCGCGGCCGTGCTCGTGGGCCTCGCCGCGGTGCCGATCGGGATCGCGTCGCTGCGAGTACGGGGCGCCTCGTTCGTGATCGTCTCGATTGCGCTGGTGCTCATCCTGCTGCTGGTCGCGCAGAGCTGGTCCGACGTGACCGGCGGGTCCAACGGGCTGCGGGTGCCGCGGCCGTTCGGCACCGACGTACTCCGGCCCGAGCAGCACGAGCGGTTCTTCTACCTGTTCGTGGCCCTGACCCTGGTCGCCCTCGTGCTGTGGTGGGTGATCGACCGGTCCCGGCTCGGCACCGGCCTCAAGGCGATCCGGGAGGACGAGGACAAGGCCCAGGCGCTGGGCGTGCCGACGTTCGCCTACAAGCTGGTCGTCTTCGTCGTCTCGGCGTTCATGACCGCGATGGCGGGAGGCATGTACGCCCTCTGGTTCGGCTCGCTCGACCCGATCTTCCAGTTCTCGATCCTGACCGGTTCCTACCTGGTGCTGATGTCGCTGCTCGGCGGCGTACGCAGCCTGCTCGGTCCGGTCGTCGGAGCGGTGATCGTGGGCTACGCGGTCGAGTTCTTCAAGAACCAGTACGGCGACACCCAGCTGCACCTGGTCGCGCTCGGGCTGCTGCTCGCCCTGGTCGTGCTCTTCATGCCCGACGGGGTCATCCCCTGGCTGACCGCGCAGTTCGACCGGTTCCGCCCCGGCGACACCTCGATCCGCGAGGTCGACGCCGCCCAGCTGGCCGAGGAGCGCAAGGCGCTCGAGGAGGCGAAGTCATGACCGAACCGATCAAGCACTGTTTGGAGACAGAGGGACTGACCAAGGCGTTCGGCGGCGTACGCGCCGTGGACGACGCCACGGTCAGCTTCCAGGAGGGCAAGATCAACGCCCTGATCGGCCCGAACGGGTCGGGCAAGACCACGTTCTTCAACTGCGTGACCGGCATGATCCGGCCTGACTCGGGGACGGTGACCTACCAAGGCCGCAACGTGACCGGCCACGCGCCACATCGCATCGCCAGGGCCGGCCTCGGGCGCAGCTTTCAGCTGTGCCGGATCTTCCCGCGGATGACGGTGCTCGACAACGTACTGGCCGGGGTCCGATCCAAAGGCCTGGTCCACCGGCTGCGCGGGGCGCACAACCCCGACGACATCGCCCGGGCGCGGGAGCTGCTGGCCCGGGTCGGCATCGAGCACCTCGAGCGGAGCGAGGCGCGCGACATCTCCTACGGGCAGCAGAAGCTGCTCGAGCTCGCCGGGGTGCTGATGGCCGAGCCCGACACGATCATGCTCGACGAGCCCGCCGGCGGCGTGAACCCGGCGCTGATCGGCCGGATCGCCACGCTCGTGCGCGAGCTCAACGCCGAGGGCCGCACCTTCGTCATCGTCGAGCACAACATGGAGCTGGTGATGAGCCTCTCCGACCATGTCGTGGTCTTCGACCGCGGCCGTCCGATCGCCTCCGGTGCGCCGGCGGACGTGCAGAACGACCCACGAGTCCTGGAGGCCTACCTTGGTGTCTGAACCTCTTCTCGAGCTGCGCGACATCGAGGCCGGCTACGGCCGTGCGGCGCTGGTGCTGCGAGGCCTCACGGTCACTGTTCCCGCAGGTCAGATCGTCTGTCTGGTCGGTCCGAACGGAGCCGGCAAGTCCACCGTGCTCAAGGTCGCCAGCGGAATGCTGACCCCTCGCTCGGGGACCATCACCGTCGACGGCGTCGACGTCACCCGCAACGGGCCGCAGCAGATGCTCCGCGCGGGCATGGCCCACGTCCTCCAGGGTCACTCCGTCTTCAGGGAGATGACCGTGGCCGAGAACGTCGGCCTGGGCGCCTACACGGTGCGCGACGCGGCCGCGATCCAGGAGCGCACCGACTTCGTGAAGACCCTCTTCCCGGTCGTCGCCGAGCGGTGGAACGCCCTCGCGGGCGCGCTCTCGGGTGGCCAGCAGAAGCAGGTCGAGTTCGCCCGCTCGCTGATGGTGAGCCCGAAGGTCGTGCTGCTCGACGAGCCCAGCATGGGCCTGGACCCGAAGACGACGGCGACCGTGTTCGAGCAGGTCGTACGCATGCGGGATGCCGGTCTCGCCGTCCTGCTCGTCGAGCAGAACGCCCGGCGGGCACTGGAGTCGGCGGACCTGGGGTGCGTACTCGATCTGGGGAAGGTGCACATCGCAGGCGCCGCTGCCGACCTGCTCGCCGATCCGCGCATGGCCGAGCTCTATCTCGGGGGAGCCGCAACAACCTCAGCAGGGACCACCGACGGTCCCGATTAGGGGAAGGGAAAGCACCATGAGATGGAAGCTGAACCGAATGGTGGGGCGAGGCGTACGCGCCGGTGTGGTCGCCCTCGCAGTGGCCCTGGCCGCGCCGCTCGCCGGAGCCCAGGCTGCCGATACGACCGAAGGACCCGGTCTGAGCGTGGTCAAGCCCAGGGCGAGCCTGGCTGACTGGGACCCGGTGACCGAGGAGAAGTGGGCCTTCGAGGACGGCCAGGTGATCCTGACCGAGCCGGGGACGGCGCAGCCCGGCCCGCGGCGGCCCTTCGAGTACGCCGTCGTGACCAAGGGTCCCGAGCTCGGCTCGCTGACCTACCGCGCCGAGGTCCGCATCGACGAGGCCGTCACGGTCACCAACCGCGACGTGATCCTGGTCTGGAACTACCAGTCCCCGACGCGCTTCTACTACGCCCACCTCTCGACCGACAACACCATCTACCCCCACAACGGCATCTTCGTGGTCAACGACGCCGACCGGCTGCGCATCGACCACCAGTGGAACGGCACGGTCGGCGCAGCGCCGTCGATCACTGACGCCGAGTGGCACGACGTACGTCTCGACTACAACGCCCGCACGGGCGCGATCGCGGTCTATCTCGACGGTGCCGACGAGCCCCGGATGACCGCCACCGACACCACCTTCACCGGAGGCCGGTTCGGCTTCGGTTCCTTCGACAACTTCGGGCGCATCCGCGACGTCACTGTCGCTGGCCTCCGCCATCGCTGAACCTCGGTAAGGAGAGAACACACCCATGGGAACCTCACGTCTATGGGGCGGTCTCGCGGTGGGCGCCATGCTCGCCGCGCTACTGACCCCCACGCTCTCTGCCAACGCCGCCATCCCCGGCAGCGAGCCCGTCCCCGACCCCATCCCCGAACAGCCCCTACGCAGCAGCCTCGGCCTCGTGCTCCAGGAGGTCGCCCAGCTCCCCAAGACCGAGCCCTACCCCGCCCCCACCGACCAGCGCCTGGTCCGCCAGAACCGCATCAACTTCATCGGCGAGGTCCCTGACGGCTCGGGCCGGATGTACGTCCCCGACCTCAACGGGCCGATGTATCTGCTCGAGGGCGGACAGCAGCACGAGTACCTCAACCTTCGAGACCACTTCGTCGACTTCTGGTCCGGTGCCGGGCTGGGCAGTGGCGCCGGGTTCATCACGTTCCACCCCGAGTTCGAGACGAACGGACTCTTCTACACCACCCACACCGAGCGCTTCGGCGCCTTCGCCAAGACGCCGACCTTCCCGTCGCAGACCAACCCCGGCTCCGGACGCACCGTCAGCGTCGTCACCGAGTGGGACGCCACCGACCCTGCGGCCGACACCTTCGAGGGCACCAGCCGTGAGGTGATGCGGATCGACTTCGCCGGTCAGATCCACGCCATCCAGCAGATCGACTTCAACACCACCGCCGTTCCAGGCGACGAGGACTACGGGCTGCTCTACATCGCCTCGGGCGACGGCGGCAACGGCGTCCGGAGCGACGACCCGCAGAACCTCGGCAACCCGTTCGGCAAGATCCTGCGGATCGACCCGCTCGCCCGCGACGGGCGCAACGGGGCGTACGGGGTCCCGGACAGCAACCCGTTCGTCGACCGGGAGGGCGCGATCGGCGAGATCTGGGCGTACGGCATGCGCGACCCGCACCGGTTCTCCTGGGACGTCGAGAAGGGCACCCTGCTGCTCGGCCACATCGGCCAGCACGCGATCGAGGGCGTCTATGACGTACGGGCCGGGGACAACCTCGGCTGGAGCGAGATCGAGGGCCGGCTGCTCTACGACAACACCGACGAGTGTGCCCTCTACACCGTCCCGGACGACTACGACATGTCCGGCTTCACCCTCCCGGTGGCGTCCTTCGACCACGACCCGCCGGCCAACTACTCCTGCACCTCCGACAGCGGCCACGCCGTCAGCGGCGGCGTCGTCTACCGCGGCCCGTTCGAGGAGCTGAAGGGCAAGTACGTCTTCGGGGACCTGGTCAACGGCGAGGTCTACTGGGCCGACTCCCGGCACATGCGCCGCGGCAGCAGCCAGGAGGCGACCCTGCACCAGATGCAGCTCTTCGACACCTCCGGCAAGCGGCTCTCGATGCAGGACTTCGTGGACCATCCGCGCGTCGACCTGCGCTTCGGCACCGACTCCCGCCGCAACCTCTACCTGCTGGCCAAGGCCAACGGGAAGATCTGGAAGGTGGTGAACACGGTGCAGCGGCCGTGGCCGAGCGAGGTCGTGCCGTCGCTGCGCGACGACCTGGTCAGCTACTACGACTTCGAGCACCCCTTCGCGCCGGGAGCGCGTGAGGAGGACCAGGGCTCCTCGCGGACGCTGCTCAACCAGGTCAACGGCGGCAACGCCATGCAGGTGACCGACTCGGCCTACCGGACCAGCAACAACGCCCTGCAGACCCAGCAGGTCGACCCGGAGGTCAACGGCAACGACGACTGGAAGGCAGGGGCGTGGAACCAGAACGGGGTCGCGTCGCTGGCGCCGTTCGCCGGTGCCGAGCAGATCACCGTGGCCGGCTGGTTCAAGGTCGACATGGACGGGCCCGCGCTCAACTCGGTGACCGCAGACCCGACCGACCGGTTCAACGCCATCGGGCTGGCCGGGGTGCTCTCGGGCAACTCCGACGGTCACGGCGTACGTGCCCTGCTCGAGCTCATCAACGTCAACGGCACTCTGCGCCTGGTCGCGCTGGGACGCCGGCTCGACGAGGGCGCCTCGCAGACCTTCGCCGCCTCGGCGGACTGGCAGACCCTGCTGCCACGAGGTCAGTGGGTGCACCTGACGGCGACGTTCGACTACACCACGGGCAAGATGGCGCTCTACCGCAACGGCAAGGCCGTCGAGGGGTTCTACACCACCGCCGGTGACCCGTGGCAGGTCGACGGCACCGGCACCTCCGACACGTTGCCGCGCGGCTACAAGGTCGGCGGATCGTTCCCGCAGGACACCGTCGAGCGGAACCCCTGCAACTGCCGGATGGACTCGCTGATGTTCCTCGACCGGGCGATCACGCCGGACGAGGCGCGAGCCCAGTATCAGCGGTTCGTCAACGGCCGCTGAACCTGTCGGGGTCTGCGGCCCGGTTCATCGAACCGGGCCGTGGACCTCGCTGCGGAGCCGGGCCATGGTGGCGTCGAGGTCGGCCGCGGTGCGCGCCGCGGCGCCGAGCTCGTCGCGCAGGGTCGTGGGGACGGTGCCGTCGTACTTGTAGTAGATCGAGTGCTCGACACTGGCCCAGAAGTCCATCGCGATCGTGCGGATCTGCAGCTCGACCGGCACATCCACCGCCCGGTCGGAGAGATAGACCGGCACCTTGATGATCAGGTGGAGGCTGCGGTAGCCGTTGGCCTTCGGGTCGGCGATGTAGTCCTCGACCTCGACCACGTCGACATCGGACTGGCTGCCGAGCATCTCCATGATCCAGTAGACGTCGGAGACGAACGGGCACACGACCCTGATCCCGGCGATGTCGCGGATCTGCGCCTCGAGCGCCTCGAGCGTGAGTGGGCAGCCGATCTTGCGGGCCTTGGCGAGCAGGCTGTCGGGCGTCTTGAGCCGGGTGCGTACGTGCTCGATCGGGCTGTGGTCGTGGGTGTGCTCGAACTCCTCGCGCAGGATCGCGATCTTGGTCGAGACCTCGTCGATCGCGAACTTGTAGCGCATCCGGAATCTGGCCAGCTCGCGCGCCATCTCGTCGCTGCTCGCCTCGACGAGATCGATCAACCCGTTGAGCGGGTTGTCGTCGACTGTTGTCATTGTCCCCTCCTGACAGAGTCATCTTTGCAGGCGGCGACAAGACGACGGTGCGGTGCCCGGCACGTGACCGGGGCGAGCGGCCCGGGGCTCACCAGGTCTTCCGTCCCTCTCGTGGACACCGAGGTGCAGCCGGCCGGGCGCGCTCGATACAGTGACACCCCTCGGGGGATAAATACCCCTCGGGGGATATGAGGTCTGTTCGGGCTTGCCTAAGAGAAGGACACTTCCCCCACATGCGCATTCTGCTGCTCGTCTCCGCGTTCAACGGTCTTACCCAACGCGTCTGGTGTGATCTGAAAGAGGACGGCCACGAGGTCGGTGTGCTGCTGGCGCCGGTCCATGACGACTCCTCTCTGGTGGCTGCGGTCGAGGCGATCGACCCCGAGCTGATCCTGTGTCCGTTCCTCAAGCACCGGGTGCCAGAGGCGGTCTGGGGCCGTTATCCAACGGTGGTGATCCACCCGGGCCCGCTCGGCGACAGGGGCCCGTCCTCGCTCGACCATGCCACGCTCGACGGGCGGGACCGCTGGGGTGTGACCGCGCTGTCGGCCGTCGAGGAGATGGACGCCGGCCCGGTCTGGGCGACCGAGACCTTCGCGATGCCCGAGGTCCCGATCGCGAAGAGCGCGCTCTACAACGGCCCGGTCGCCGACGCCGCGATGGACTGCGTCGCGGAGGTCCTCCGGATGGTCGCCGCGGGGGAGACGCCGCTGGCTGTCGAGGATTGGCTAGCCGAGGAGTGGCCCGCGACGGTCGACGGCACCGGCGAGCTGCCGCTGCTGCGCCGCAAGGCCTTCGAGATCGACTGGTCCGCGCCGGCGACCGAGATCGCCCGGCGGATCGCGGCGGCCGACGGCGCCCCGGGTGCGCCGGCGACCGTCGACGGCAAGACGTACTGCCTCTTCGATGCCGCCACGACTCCCGAGGACCATGGCGACGTGGAGCCGGGCACCGTGGTCGGTGTGGACACTGATGCGGTCGCGTTCGCCACCGGCGAGGGCACCCTGTGGGTCGGGTACGCCGCCACGCTCGAGAAGAAGCGCGGGCCCAAGCTTCCGGCCGCCTGGGTGCTCGACACCGGGCACGCGCCCTACCGGAGGATGCCGGACGCGCTGGCCGAGACGACCTACGAGCGCGACGGCGACGTCGGCTACCTCACCCTGCGTTCCTACAGCGGCGCGATGCACACCCAGCAGTGCCGTCGGATGACCGATGCCGTCCGCAAGGCGCTCATCGAGGACACCAGGGTCCTGGTCGTACGTGGCACCGAGCACGCCTTCTCCAACGGCATCCACCTCGGCGTGATCGAGGCGGCGCAGGATCCGGCGGCCGAGGCCTGGGACAACATCCGGGCCATCGACGAGCTCTGCCTGGCGATCGCCGAGGCCGAGCAGCTGACCATCGCCGCGTTCACCGCCAATGCCGGGGCAGGCGGCGTGATGGCCGGCCTCTGCGCCGACATCACGGTCGCGCGCGCCGGCGTTGTGCTGAACCCTTACTACGACATGGGCATCTTCGGCTCCGAGCTGCACACCTGGGGCCTGCCGAGCCGGGTCGGGGCCGAGAAGGCCGACGAGCTGCTCGGCGCGAAGCTGCCGATCTCGGCGGCTGAGGCTGCGCGCATCGACATGGTCCGCGATATCGGTCCGCGCGACGCGGCCGAGTTCGACGGTTGGCTGCGCGACCTGGCGCAGGGCTATGCCGAGCCGGAGGCGTACGTCCCGGCCCTGGCGGCCCGCGAGGCACGCCGGGCGTGCGCGATGCCGATGTCGTACTACCAGAGCATCGAGCTGGCCGAGATGGCCCGCGACATCTTCGACGACCGCTTCGGGTTCGCCGCGAAGCGGAAGGCGTTCGTCAGCAAGGCGGCGCCCACCGAGACGCCGGCGAAGATCCGCTTCTGAACCGGTTGACAGACTAGAACGTGTTCCATCAACCTGGTGGTGTGTGACCTGACTCACACACCACCAGGAGGAGCACGTGACCCAGGCGCCCCCGCCGCCCGAGATGACCTTCCAGCGATCGGGCCGCGACCCTGCGGCGATCGGCGCGAGACTGGAGCAGTGGCTGACCACGGCGCTTCCGCCCGGCGCCGATCCCGAGGTCGCGCTCCTTGGCGGCATTGACGCCAACGGGCTCTCCAGCGAGACCGTCCTGCTCGATGTCACCTCGACCGTTGCCGGAGACAGGCAGACGAAGGCGTACGTCCTGCGGGTGGCGCCCCGCCCGGAGGACATCCCGGTCTTCGCGACCTATGATCTGCAGGCGCAGTACGACGCGATGCGCCTGGCCGGCTCGCTGTCTCCCGTGCCGGTGCCCGAGGTGGATCTCGCCGAGATGAGCGGCTCGGTCCTCGGGACCCCGTTCTTCCTGATGGAGCGGGTCGAGGGAGTCGTCCCGCCCGACGTGATGCCGTACAACTTCGGCGACAGCTGGCTCTTCGACGCCTCGCCCTCGGACCAGGCGGCGCTTCAGAGGCGTTCGGTCGAGGTGCTCGCCGGGCTCCACTCGATCCCCGACGCCGCCTCGCGGTTCGCGTTCCTCGACCCGGCCGAGGCCGGTCATGCCGGCGAGACGCTGATCGCCCGCAACCTGGCGAAGACCCGGGCCTGGTACACCTTCGCCTCCTCCGCCGAGGAGTGGGGCGGCCGCTCGCCGCTGGTCGAGCGAGGTCTGGCCTGGCTCGAGGCCCACCTTCCCGAAACTGGCCTCTCCGAAGATGGAGGCGAGCCGGTCTTGTGCTGGGGTGACGCGCGGATCGGCAACATCATCTACCGCGACTTCGCGCCCGTCGCCGTCCTCGACTGGGAGATGGTCAGCCTCGGGCCGCGCGAGATGGACGTGACCTGGATGATCTTCGCCCACCGCATCTTCGAGGACCTGGCCGCGATGCTGGAGCTGCCGGGGATGCCGGGCTTCCTCGCTGCCGACGAGGTCCGGGAGGCCTATGTCGCGGCGGCCGGTGTCGAGCTCGGCGACCTGACCTGGCACGAGGTCCACGCGGCGGTGATGTGGGGGATCATCTATCTGCGGATCGCGGCACGGCAGATCCACTTCGGTGAGATCGAGGCGCCCGAGGACCCGGAGTCGGTGCTGTACCACCGGGCGATGTTCACGGCGATGCTGGACGAGGTCGGCGCATGAGCGGGGCGCACGGGGCGCATGGGGAGTATGTCGGCGTCGGCCCTCTCGACGAGTACCCGATCCACCAGCTCCCGCGCCCGGTGGCCTGGGCGGGTAGCAGCGACCGCAGCTTCTACGATCGGTGCTACCTCAACGCCCATGACCGCACCGGCGACGTCTTCCTCATCTCCGGGATGGGGTTCTATCCCAACCTCGGCACCAAGGACGCGTACGTCCTGCTCCGCCGCGGCGACGAGCAGACCGCCGTGCACCTGGGCGACGGCGCCGACCCGCGGGGCGGTGACCGGATGGAACAGCGGGTCGGGGCGTACCGGATCGAGGTCACCGAGCCGCTGAGGAAGATCCGGCTGGTGATGGAGGAGACCCATGGGATCGCCCTCGACCTGCGCTGGGAGGGGTCGTTCGAGGTGGTCCAGGAGCAGCCGCACGTGATGCGTCAGGGGGCGGGCACCGTCCTCGACGCTCAGCGGTTCGCGCAGGTCGGGACCTGGGAGGGGGTGATCGAGGCCGACGGCGAGACGATCGTCGTCGGCCCCGATCGCTGGGTCGGCACCCGGGACCGGTCCTGGGGCATCCGCCCCTCCGGCGAGGCGCTGCCGCCGGGCAAGCCGGCCGACCCGGGGTTCGAGGGGATGTGGTGGCTCTATGTGCCGCTGCGGTTCGAGGAGTTCGCCGTCGTCCTGATCATCCAGGAGACACCGGACGGCCATCGCACCCTCAACGACTGCACCCGCACCTTCGCCGACGGCCGGGTCGAGCAGCTCGGCTGGCCACACGTCCGGATCCGCTATCAGGACGGGACGCGCCTCCCGGAGGGTGCGACGATCACGTGCACGACCCCGGCGGGGGAGCCACTGGTGCTCGAGGTCTCCTCGCTGCTGGGGGTGCCGATCCATGTCGGTGGTGGCTACGGCGGCGACTCCGACTGGTCCCACGGGATCTGGAAGGGTGCCGGGTTCACCGAGCGGCTGACCTATGACATGAAGGCGCCTGACGTCGTCGGCCGGGTGCCGTTCGGGGTGATCGACCACGTCGGCCACGCGGTCGCGCGCGGCCCTGGGGTCGCGGATGCCGCTGGCGCTGTCGGCTGGGGGCTCTTCGAGCACGGGGTCCTCGGGCGTCATGACCCTTCCGGCTTCACCGACTGGCTCGACCGCGTCTGACCTACACCGCGCCGAGGCGTCGCTCCCGTCGGCCGAGTTGGCAATCCACTGCCCAAAAACCCGCCCCCAGAGAGCAAGAGGCCGGCGAGGGAGAGCGAAAGGAGGGCGAAAGAGA
>NZ_JBEZZS010000050.1:0-29341 GCF_040639295.1 Nocardioides sp. NPDC023903
CGCATCCGCGACGCTACGCCGCACCGCCCACTGCCCGGAAGGGGCAGTCCCACAGACCCCTCGCGACCAGCGGTTGACAACAGAGGGGAGCCGAAGTGACGCACGCGGAGGTCGCCCGCGCGTTGACCGTGACACTTAACCTGACTGTGTGAGGAGAACGGGCGGCCGGTCGGCGCGGGTGGGGGACGTGCACGAGCTTGCCCTTGGCATGCCCCACGTCCGCGTCTACGCGGGCACCCAGAACAGGCCCGTCTATCAAGTGGGCGGAAAGTCGTTCGTCTTCTTCCGGAATCCGCGTCCTGACGCGTTCGACCCGGACACCGGCCAGCGTTACGACGACGTCATCGTCTTCTGGGTGCCTAGCGAGGGTGACAAGCTGGCCATGGTGCAGGACGAGGCCTCGCCGTTCTTCACTACTCCGCATTTCGACGGCCACCTGTCGGTTCTGGTCCGAGCGAGCCGGCTTGGGGAGATCAGCTATGACGAGCTCGCTGAGGTCGTACAGGAGGCTTGGCTTTCGCGCGCGTCAGCTCGCCGAAGAGCGACCTGGCTCGGGGAGCACCTACCGGACTAGCGCGAGGACTCGTTGACGGCGCCGTGACGCAGGCGTCGCATGGCCCCGACCGCACAGACGGCGGGCCGGGGCTCTATGCATCAGCCGTCGGGCGGGGCAGCACGGCGATCGCGCGGCCGTGGCTGACCCCAACTTGGGTGATCGGGCACGCGGCCCAGGAGGAAGTAGCCGGGGGAGTGGCGCTGACGCTCGCCCGGCCGACCGACGGGCTCGATGCGCCTGGCACGCGCGATCAGCATCTCCGGGGTACGTTCCTGCTGGGGGCGTGCAGCGATGCCGAGCTGGCACAGGCTCCAATGGCGGCGGTCGCGGCAGCCGCGTGGACGCTCAGGCACGACCCCGCTCTGTCACGGTGACCGCCCTACGGACCGCACGATCATCGATCCAGCCGGTGCCTCAGCTTCTTAGGAGCGCAGAACCGGTAACTCTCGGTCACCAGCTCGGCCACCTCTTCCCAGTCCGTATCGCCGTCGAGCACCATGCCGACGACGGTGGGCGACCACGGAGGCTGGTAGAACGGTGGCCCGGCGTGGACCAGGGCCAGCAGTTCATCTCCGGAGGATCGGAAGGTCAGCACCGTGGTGGGCTCGGTCACCCCGGTCATATCGCGGTACGCCGACGTGTACCCCTCTTGGGCGACCAGGACGTGAGCGAAGGTCTTCTTCCTCACTCGCCACCTGACGCCGGTCCAGGCATCCTCCTCGTAGGCGTCGGGAAGCGACAACGCGGTCGACGCAACCTTGGCGACTACGTCGGCGGCGGGCTCGATGCGCGGCGGCCGGGACATGCCGCAAGTCTGTCAGCGACTGCGCGGATGACGGCGTGGGTAGGTCCTCGCGACGCGACCTGTGCGGAACGAGAGAACAGTTTGGAGCTGTGTGCTCGGCCCGTGCGCCCAGGACGGTTCGTCTCTCAGGCGAAGCGCGTCGCGATCCCGGGGTAGTCGAGGACGAGCCCATACTTGTCGTACACCAACACGGCGTTGAAACCGCCTTCGGAGTGGTAGTCGAACCGGTGGTCGTCGAGGCGTCGATAGGACTGGTCGAGGCGTCTGACCTGAAGGTCAAGTGCCTGGACGTAGGCGGCGGGCGCGGTGACGACGTCGCCTGGCGGCAGGTCCAGCCGGTGGACGGGAAGGGTGTTGGTGCAGGCAGAGGCCTCGAGGTCGACGTCGTAGAGCCCGTCGAGATGGGGCGCCGACCGGCCATCGATGGTCCAGGAACCTTTGCCGTCGGAGACAAGTACAGTGGACCGTCGCCCGCGAGCGGTGTCATTGTGGACGTGGACTTCGCGCGTACGCCAGAGGGCATCAACCGAGATCTCATAGTGGACCGCGTAGGCCTGGCCCGCCTCGACGGCTGAGGTGTATCCACGGATGCCGGAGGCGTCTCGATAGACGACCTCGAACCCGTCGACGGCGTCGACGAACTGCCACGCAGCGAACGGCGGGAGCTCCTCGTATGCCATGTCGGGAGTAAACCAGCAAACACCCAAGTGAGGTGGCGCATCTTGTGGGCGGTATGTCTCGCCCCGTCACGCACACGATCTCGGCGAGTCAGAGCTTCAGCCGTCGAATCCTTCGACCAGCTCAGCTGGGGCGGCGGCGAGCCAGGCGTCGACCAGTAGGTCGCGAAGGTCCCCTGGGGCGATGACGCTGAGCTCGACGAGCAGGGCGGGATAGTTGTTGAAGTGCGGGATGGTGAACACGCCGTCGATGCCGGCGGCGAGGACGCCTTCCTTCTCATGCAGGTTGGCGGTGTTGACCGCGATGATCGGCGGGTCGGGTGGGGTCTGGTCGCCGAAGCGCTTGAGGTCGGCTTTGCTGAACGGGCGTAGCCAGGCGAAGCCCTTGCCGCGTACGGACCAGGTCGGGTTGCCGTAACGCTCGCCCTCGGTGACCTCGGGCAGTTCACCGATGATCCGAGCCACGTCTTGGAGCGTTGCCATGCTTGGAGCGTAGTTCGTGGCGCTGCTCGATCGGGCTGGATCGACCGAGCCGGTGGGTAAGGTCGGTTCGGTGACGTCCATGGTCGACTCGGTCGTGTCCCGGTTGTTGCGGACCCGTGCTGTCGTACGCGCGCCGATCTGGCTCTATCGACACCGGGCCGGGTGGATCCTCGGATCCCGGATGTTGATGCTCGAGCACATCGGACGCCGATCAGGGGTCCCGCGATATGTCTGCCTCGAGGTCGTCGAGCGGCCGAGCGTGGACGAGATCGTGGTGGTGAGCGGCTTCGGCACCGGGGCGCAGTGGTATCGGAACCTCCTGGCCGAGCCTGCATGTCGCGTCAGCATCGGGAAGCGTACGAGCGTCGCGGCGCAGGCGACGTTACTCTCGGAGCAGGAGTCCGCTGCGGTTCTGGGTCGCTATCAGAAGGCATACCCGAAGGCCTGGCGGCGCCTGCGCGGTGCGATCGAGACGGCGGTCGGTCACGAGGTCGAGGGACTGCCGATGGTGAACCTGAGACTGCTAGGAGACTGAGATGCGTCGCAAGTGGCTGTGGTTGATGAAGAACACGCTCAACAGGGTGACGACGCGGGTCGCTCGCTCCGGACACGGGCCGTTCTCGCTCGTGCGCCACGTCGGGCGGAAGTCGGGGAAGACGTACGAGACGCCGATCATGCTCGCGCGGGTGCCGGCCGGTTTCATCGCGGAGCTGACGTACGGCGAGGACGTCAACTGGTACCGCAACATCGTCGCGGCCGGAGGCTGCGAGGTGTTCGTGGACGGGACGTGGCACCAGGTCTCCGCGATCGAGCCCTATACGTCCGAGGCGGGGCGGGACGCTTTCGGTTATCCGGCGAAACTGGTGCTGCAGGTGCTGCAGAAGCACGAGTTCAGGCTGCTGCGTACGGCCTGATCAACTGGACGGGCTATCGGGCGCACCGAGAGCACGTAGGTGGTTGCGGAACTCGGCGCCGTCGGCGGGGGAGCGGTACTCGAGTTCGTGAGCGACCTCGCTGGCGACGAGCAGCAGGCTCGGCTGGGACCGTCGTTCGTGGTTGAGTGCCGCGCCGGCGAGCTCGAGTGCGGTGACGGGGCTACCGTCGCGGGCGGCGAGGACGGCCTTGGTCAGTTGGGCCTCGGCGAGTCGCATCGGGCTGATGACGGTGCCGTCGGGGCGGGTGCTGGTGGCGATGACGGTGTCTGCCATGGCGTCGGCCAATCGTTCGCGGCCATGAAGCGTGCGGTAGGCATCCATCGCGTAGAAGGAGGCCTTGGTCGGGTCGACGCTGAAGTGGTTGCGTACGTTGGACGGGAGGTCGTTGCTGTCGAGGACTTCTCGGACTCGGTCGAGTGCGACCTCGGTCTTGTGGCTGTCCTTCATCCGGGAGTACGCCTTGGCCTTCTGCGCATGGAGCTGGGCGGCTACTGAGGCGTTGGGAGCGCAGCGGATGCCAGCTTCGGCGGCCGCGATCACGTTGGGCATGTCGCCTTGGGTGAGCGCCATCCAGGCACGGATCTCCCAGGTCCACGCGGCCATCACGTTGTCGCCCAGATCCGCGGCGAAACCTTCGGCGGCGACTCGTGCCTGGTGGGTCGCCTGCTCGTCACCCTGATCCCACATCAGGCACGCCCGGAGAAGGGACAACCAGCCGGTGAGGTGGATGACGCGCTCGTGGCCGGCAAGCGACACTCGCCCTTCATGCACAAGGGAGGCGAGCTCCTTCAACCAGTCGTCGACCTCGACGGTTAGCGAGCGGGCGTCCTGGGCCGAGTAGGCAGTGCACAGGCGCTCGACCTCGGCCTCGGCCTGTGCGAGATGAGCTTCGCCCACTTTCGGCATGCGCAGCGCGGCCACCAGGTCGGTGAACTCGGTCGGGCTGAGCCGGTCCGGGACGTTCTGGTTCGCGAGCGGACGCTGGGCGAAGAAGTCGGCGACCGGCAGGTCGAACATCGCGGCGATCGCCTGCTGAGTCTCGGGCGATGGGTTGGTGATCTCGCCGCGCCGGTAGCGCTTGAACATCGCGAGCACGGAGTCGAGCTGAGTCTCTTCGTGGAAGGGCGACAGGGCGATGTAGTGCATCGCGGTCTCTCGGTTGCTCCAGCCCTTGGCGGCCTGAAGACGCACCAACCTCTCGTGCCACTGCTCAGCCATCCGGCCTCCCGGTGCGTTCGGTGTCTCGTCGCGCGTGCCGAGGCGACAGGACGACTCGCATAAACCTAACAACGAAGTCCGAAGAGCGGGGGACCACTGGGATCAACGGCGATGCTCCCCAGTTGCTCTCTCCTGTCCACGGTCATCCGTAGCCATCGTGAGTGAGACAAGACTCCGGACGAAAGGATCGCGATGAGCCAGTACGCGCTTGCCACCGCAACCCGACCAGGTCGGCCTCGCGTGGTCCCTCGCGCGACAAGCGCACTGGCTCCGCGCGATGAGATCCTCCAGGCGGCCGCCGAGCTCTTCGTCAACCGTGGGTTCGCGGCTACCTCGACGCGGGATATCGCGGAGAAGGTCGGGATCCGGCAGGCGTCGCTCTACTACCACTTCGAAGGCAAGCCCGGGATCCTCGCTGAGCTCCTCGAGCTTTCGGTGCGGCCGAGCCTCGAGAAGGTCGAGGCGATCGAGCTGGAGTGCTCGGCCGACGTACCGGAGGCAGCGCTCTATCGGCTCGCGCTGATCGATGCAGACACCCTTGCGACCGTGCCGCACAACATCGGGAGGCTCTACCGGATGCCGGACGTCAGGAGCAGCGAGGTCTTCGAGGGGTTCCAGCCTGCGCTTCAGGAGTTGACCGCGGCGTACGGTCGGCTGGGCGCGGGCGTCGTCAGCGGCCCCGTCGCTGCGACGGTGGGCTTGAACCAGCTAGGTGCGCTGCTGATTCAGGCGGTCGAGGTGGTGATCCGGGTGCGGTCCCGCGGCGACGAGGTCACTCGTGCCGATGCGCGGGGGATCGCGGCGACCTGTCTTCGGATATGCGGCGCGTCGGAGGAGAGGATCGTTCGCGCGGCGGGTGCGATCAGGGGTTGGGATCGAGGTGGGGGAAGTTGCGGTTGAGGGCCCAGTCGATCCGTACGCGCTGGCTCCGGTCCATCTGAAGGCTGGGGACGATCGTGGGATACACCCATTCGGCGTGGGTGTTCTCAGCCGACGGAGTGGGCTCGCCGGCGAGGTAGCGGCCGGCGTAGATGATGGAGCACTCCTGGCGTACCTCGCCGTTGGTGGTGTTCTCGATGCGGTGGCGCGGGTCGGTCCAGATCCCGACCAGGCCGGTCACCTCGATGGTGATGCCGGTCTCCTCGAGCGTCTCGCGGACCGCGGCCGCGGTCAGCGACTCGCCGGGCTCCATCGCGCCGCCGGGCATCGTCCAGTTGCCGGTGTCGTTGCGGCGGATCAGCAGGATCCTGCCCGGGTCGTCGAGCACGAAGGCGCCGGCGCTGGGTCGGATGCTGTTCACCTCGGGGGCCGAGGGATCGTTGTGCCAGTCGACTCGTTGGCCCAGGTGGCTCGCCCTGGGGGCGCGCGGACGTGGCGTATGTACAGACGTGTCTGATGTCGGCCGAGATCCCACGGCGCCGAGCATAGCCGAATTTAGCGAGGTCAAACGCACACAAGCAGGGCCGTGCCGGCCACGAGTTCGACTCCGAAGTAGAACCAGATGGGGTAGAAACGTACGGGGGTATCGAGCAGACGCGAGATAAGTCGACCGGCCGCCATCCCGATCAGGGCGAGGCCGACGGTGGTCACGGCACCGGTCCGGATGTCGCCGATGTCGAGGGCGGCGGCGCCGAGCACGGCGGCCATCGCGATGCCGAACCCGCCGTAGACGGCGCGGATCTCGGAGCGGGACTCGGGCGTCTTCGCCGACAGGTTGAACGGGGCGGCGAGGGCGCCCGGGGTGACGAGCGCGTACGTCCCCATCGCGAGGAAGAAGATGCCGATGACGGCGATGGTCAGGCTGGCCACGGTGTTCACCGTGGGATCATGACGCGCATGGCGACCGAGCCGCTTCCGGATTCGTGCTGCGACGATGCGCGGCCGACGGTGTGGCTCTGGTCGGGACATGCGGCGTACCGCGGCCCGTCGCTGCGGCTGGGCGCCCATTCCGGGTCGGTCACCTGCTTCGCGCTGGGTCTGGACGCTCCCTTCCTGCTGCGAGCAGGTCAGGCGGAGCCGCGGCGGGTGCGGAGCGCGTTGATCCCTGCGCGTACGTCCCATCAGATCGTCGTGGGGGAGGAGCAGACGATGCTGTTCTTCTACGCCGACCCGGGCGCATCGGGGACGGCGCATCTGTTGGGGGCGATGACCGACCGGGCGGGCACGATCGCGTACGACCATCGCGACGAGGCGGCACTGCTCGCCGACTGGAGGCAGGGGCCGGTCACGGATCCGGAGATGCTGCGGCGACGTCTGCTCGATGCAGGTGAGATGAACCCGACCGACGAGCGGATCCGCGTCGCCATGCAGCTCCTTCGCGACCGACCCGGTGAGCGGGGGAGCGCGGCGGAGATGGCCGCCGCGGTCAACCTGTCCCAGTCCCGTTTCCTGCACCTGTTCTCGGCCCACTCGGGGACGAGCTTTCGCCGTTACCGCCTCTGGGCCAGGATGCGGTACGCGGCAGCGGCCGTCAGCCAGGGCGCGGACCTTTCGACGGCCGCCAGCGACGCGGGTTTCGCCTCACCGAGCCATTTCAGCGACACCTTCCGGGCGATGTTCGGACTCACCGCCACCCAGCTGCTCTCCAACCAGCTCCGCATCGTGGTGATGGAGCATCGCGCGGTCGACGAACCCCTGACTAGCTCGTGACTGCGCCGACCGCGGCCGACTGCACCGTGCGCCGGTACTTGCCGAGCACTCCGCGCTGATACTTCGAGGGAAGTGGCTCCCAGCCGACCTTCCGCCGCTCCAGTTCCTCGGGTTCCACTCCGACCTCGAGGGTGCGGTTGACGACGTCGAGGACGATGGGGTCGCCGTCGCGGACGAAGGCGATCGGGCCGGCGTCGACGGCTTCTGGGGCGATGTGTCCGACGCAGAGGCCCGTGGTTCCTCCTGAGAACCGGCCGTCGGTGATCAGCAGGACATCCTTCCCGAGGCCAGCGCCCTTGATGGCTCCCGTGATGGCAAGCATCTCCCGCATGCCCGGGCCGCCCTTCGGGCCCTCGTTCCGAATGACCACGACGTCGCCCGCGACGATGAGCCCCGCTTCAAGGGCGTCCATCGCGGCCCGCTCCCCGTCGAAGACTCGGGCAGTGCCGCGGAAGACGGTGTCGTCGAAGCCGGCTGTCTTGACGACTGCACCCTCGGGGGCGAGCGAGCCCTTCAGGATGGTGAGACCACCGGTGCGGTGGATCGGCCGCTCGAAGGAGTGGATCACGTCGTCATCGAGCGCGGGCGGGCTCAGCTCGGCGAGGTTCTCCGCCATGGTCTTCCCAGTCACCGTGAGGCAGTCGCCGTGGAGCAGGCCCGCGTCCAGGAGCGCCTTCATCACGACCGGGATCCCGCCGATCTTGTCGACGTCGTTCATGACGTACTTGCCGTAAGGCTTGAGGTCGGCGAGGTGGGGGACCTTCTCTCCGATCCGGGTGAAGTCGTCAAGAGTCAGGTCGACCTCAGCCTCGTTGGCGATGGCCAACAGGTGCAGTACGGCGTTGGTGGAACCGCCGAGAGCCATCACGACGGCGATGGCGTTCTCGAAGGCCTCCTTGGTCATGATCTGGCGCGCGGTGATGCCCTTGCGCAGCAGTCCGACCACCGCTTCGCCCGAGCGGTGGGCGAAGCCGTCGCGTCGCCGGTCAACGGCGGGGGGAGCGGCCGAACCGGGCAATGACATGCCGATCGCCTCAGCGACAGCAGCCATCGTGTTAGCGGTGTACATGCCCCCGCAGGCGCCCTCACCAGGACAGATCGCCTTCTCGATGCGGGTGACCTCATCGCGGCTCATCGTCCCCGCGATACAGGCCCCGACTGCTTCGAAGGCGTCGATGATCGTGACGTCGCGGCCGTCGATCTGCCCGGGCATGGTCGAGCCGGCGTAGAGGAAGACCGATGCGAGATCCAGCCGAGCAGCCGCCATCAACATGCCGGGCAACGACTTGTCACAGCCCGCAAGCAGCACGGAGCCGTCGAGCCGCTCGGCGCTCATCACGGTCTCGACCGAGTCGGCGATGATCTCGCGGGAGACCAGCGAGAAGTGCATGCCCTCGTGGCCCATCGAGATCCCGTCGGAGACGGAGATGGTGCCGAACTCCAGCGGATAGCCGGCGGCCGCGTGAACGCCGTTCTTCACTGCCTTTGCGAGCCGGTCGAGGGACAGGTTGCAGGGGGTGATCTCGTTCCACGACGATGCGACGCCGATCTGCGGCTTCGCGAAGTCGTCGTCTCCAAGACCGACGGCCCGCAACATGCCTCGGGCAGCGGTGGCTTCCAGGCCATCGGTGACGGCGCGCGACCTGGGCTTGATATCAGGTGTGTCGGGGCTGAGTGAGTTCACATGTACGAGGCTAACCGTGTGGTGACCTCGACGAGGCGGGCATCGCCAGCCCGGCGTTGCGCGAATCCGCTGCTGTTCTTGCGGGGCGGGAGGGTGATGTCGCGCCGTCCAGGCCTGGAATGTATGCGGATCGCATATAGTTCTGGTCATGGAACCCAGCCTTGAAGAAGCGATCAACGAGTGGCACGCGAGCGTCAATGCCGGCGACCTGCAACGGTCTGCGCGGGCGGTCGGTGATCCAATCGTCGTGCTCGGTCCGAAGGGTGCGGGTCCGATCACTCCCGCGCAGTTCGCCGACTGGGTACAGCGCTCGGGGATAAAGCTGATCCCTCGGTCCTGGCACCCTGTCAGCGAGCGACTGATGGTGGTCGAGGAGGACGCGACCTGGCCCGAGACGGAACCCACGCCGGTGGCGACGGTCTTCCGCGCTTCTGCCGGGAAGGTCACGGCTGCACTCAGGCTGCCGGACCTCAAGGCCGCTCTCGAACTGGCCTACATCTGCCGTGAGATGGCGGCAACCGAATGACAGATCTGGGCCCGGGACAGGTCCTGTTCCACTTCGTCAGGCACTGGTCACGCCGACCTATCGAAGCAGACACGGGCGGTGAGCAGGGGCGGCTCGTGCTCGTTTGCGAGGCCGTCCATACGCTCGGTCTGCGCGCGACCCCGGCAACGGTGAACGCGCTCGCGCACGAGATCGGGATCGACCAGAGCGGCGCGTCACGGTTGGTCAAGAGCGCCACGGCAGCCGGGTATCTCCTCATGGCAGCGTCCGCGGCCGACGGTCGACGACGCGAAGCATCACTCACGCCTGCGGGCCGGTCGATGCTGGACCAGGCGCATCGTTGGCAGGAGGAAATGTTCGCTGAGTTGAGCAGAGGCTGGAGCGATCAAAAGCGCCGCGACTTCCAGTTGGCGATGGCCGACCTGATGGAGCGTTCCCACGCGATGGACGCATGAGATGCTCGGGCCGGTGTCACCAACGTCCAGCCCTCATGCACCTAGTCGTCGGGAGTCAACGGCGCCAGGATGCGTTCGACCTGGTCGTGGGCGCGTTCGGGGCCGACCTCGTCCCGCCGTCCGGCACGAGACCAGTCCATCGGTGTGCTGTCGAATCTGGTGTCGCGGCGGGTGGGATCGGCACCGTGCTCGATGAGGTGCCGGACTCCGTCGGCCCGTCCGGAGTAGGCGGCCGCGTGTAGGGCGGTCGACCCGTCCCGGTCCAGTCCCTCGATCGGAGTATCTGCCGCCAGCAGGACGTCGATGACGCTCAGGTGGCAGCGTTCTGCGGCGATGCGTAGCGCCGCCACCCGATCGGCTTCGGGTGTCTCCGGTGTCAGGCTTTCCGCCACCGAGCCGGTTGCCGCCGCGTGGACGAGATCGCCGGCACCGGCTGCGAGGAGGACCTCCGCCACGTCGGTCATCCCGAACACCACGGCGTGACGCAACGCGGTGCCGTTCGGCACGCCGCCCGCGTCGGGCGACGAGGTTGCAGTCAGGCTGGCTCCAGCCTCGACCAGCACTTGGGCAACATCGCTGTTGCCGTAGCTCGCGGCGGTCATCAGTGGAGTCTCGGGGGCCCCGGGTGCACCGTCGACGGGCGCGCCCGCCCGCAGCAGCTCTCGCGCGAGCGGTCCGGTGCCTTCGACGATTCGCCACGTACTGTGCATGGTGTCGAAAGGCATCGCCGCCAGGTAGCCCAGTGGCGAGATCCCGAGTGGGTGATCACACCAGCCCCGCATCTCCAGGGTGGCCAGCTCGGGATGAGCAGCGAGGAGCTCGCGCAGGCGAATGGCGTCGACGGCATCGAGAATGTGACGGCGCTCGACCTCCAGCTTGAGCCCTGCCCAGCTCTCGAAGCTGAACTCGCGGGCGAGCGTCAGCTGTGCGGCGCTCAGGATCAATCGATCCGAGACCGTGCCGATACGGGCGAGCGCTGCAGGTTCGCCACGCTTCGCGGCACGGAGAAGGTCCTTGGCCTGCCGGCGGAGCTGTTCGAGGTCGGCGGGCGGAACAAGTACGGACATGACGGCTCCTCATCGGCCGGCCGGCCCGCGATGCCGGACAAGGAGATCGTCAGCATTCCACGCAATGTGAGATCACGAGGTGGACTCAGTCCTGTCCGCGGGCCCGGCTGCGCCCTCGCGCGCGCCTGCCAATCTAGCAGGGGACACGGCTCTCTAGGCTGACTCATTCGGCACGGTTCCCATCGTCCACGCCGGTCGGCAGGGACTCGATGTACTCCTCGGTCGGACCGAAGTCGGGGTCCGGGTGGACCTCGACGTACGCCGCCGGGTGGGTGAGGTCGAGGATGGCGATCTGGTTGGCGCCGGTGCGCCAGAGGGGCGCGGGGGCGTAGAGGCGGCGCTGGGGTCCGCGGCTCCACAAGCGGCCGAGCAGGGTGCCGTTGAGCCAGACGAACCGGTCGCCGTCACCCGGGACGGCGAGCCAGCCGGCGGCGGGCCCGTCCACCTCGATGACGGCGTGGGCGAGGCCGTCGAGGTCGTCATGGTCCCGGCGGTCGAGGGGTGCGGGGTGGTGGTCCCAGCCGTGGACGAGGCGTCGGTCGACCTGGACGCCGCCGAGGATCCCTTTGTGCTCGCCGAGCAGCGGGCCATAGTTGACGCGGCCGAGCGCCTCGACGACCAGGGTCAGCTCGGCGACCGTGCCGAGGCCTGGAAGGGTCAGCACCGCGGCTTCGGCGTCGTCGCGCTCGAGCAGGCCGAGCGCGCGCCCGTCCAGGAAGACGTACGCCCTGTCGTGCAACCCTCGCACGGTGAGATGGACGTCGTGGCTGGGGAGTGTGACCGAGGAGCGGTACGTCACCAGGCCGGCGTCGATGCCGAGCTCCTCGAAGCTCAACGGCCTGGCCGCGCGCGTCGCCGGCCCACGGGTCACGAGGGACAGGAGGTCGGTGCCAGGAGACAGCGGCGCCGAGGAGAACGCGTGGCGCGGCGGATCCGGCGGCAGCGCGGGCAGCGCGTCGACCGTGCGTCCGGTGGCGGGCGCCAGGATGTGGCGGTAGAGGCGGAACTTCTCCGAGACCCGGCCGTCCTCGCCGACCGGGGCGTCGGAGTCGTAGCTGGTGACGGTGGGCTGGATGCGGCGGCCGTCGTGGTTGGCGCCTGCCCAGAGCCCGAAGTTGGTGCCGCCGTGCGCCATGTAGACGCTGACCGAGCCGCCGAGATCGACGATCTCGCGCAGCGTCGAGGCGGCGCTCTCGGGGGAGCGTACGTGGTGGTTCTCGCCCCAATGGTCGAACCAGCCGTTCCAGAACTCGGCGCACAGGAAGGGCTCGCCGGGCCGTCGCGAACGCAGCATCGCGTGGGCCTCCTCGGCGCGACTTCCGAAGGTCGCCGCAGCGAGCGTGTCCTCGACCATGCCGGCGTCGAGCATGACCTCGGTCGGGCCGTCGGCGGTGTAGAGGAGCTCGGTGATGCCGCGGTCGAGGAGCCCCTGCCGGAGCCAGGTGAGGTGAGTGGCGTCGTCGCCGTAGGAGCCGTACTCGTTCTCCACCTGCACGGCCACGACCGGCCCGCCGTGACCGGCCTGGAGCGGGACGAGGTGGGGGAGGAGGATGTCGAACCAGCGCGCGACCGCGTCCTGGTAGATCGGATCGCTGCTGCGCGGCGCCCGGGTGCGTGCGGTCAGCCACGACGGCAGCCCGCCGTTGGTCCACTCGGCGCAGATGTAGGGGCCCGGGCGCACGATCACGTCGAGCCCGAGGTCGCCGGCGATCGTGACGAAGCGGGCCAGGTCGCGAGGCCCGGTGAAGTCCGGTGAGCCCTCGTCCTGCTCGTGGAAGTTCCAGGCGACGTAGGTGTCGACGGCGTTGAACCCGGTGGCGGCGACCCGGCGCAGCCGGTCCTCCCAAAGGTCTGGGTGGATGCGGAAGTAGTGGATGGACCCGGACAGGATCCGGTGGGGGACACCCTGCTTCAGGAACTCGCCGTCGCGCCAGGTCAAGGTGGGGATCACCCGCCCGAGGTTATGACAACTTTTGCGCAGAACGTAGCCAATCCGCGCAAAACTCTGCATGATGGACGGACCTCGTCAGGCCCACCCCCACCCTCGGGAGTCACGATGCCGAAGCGTTTCCCCACAGCCCTCCTCGCGTCCGTGACGGCCTTCGCCGGCGTGGTCGCCATCGCACCCGAAAGCCATGCCGCCCCCACGGGCGGCGGCTTCACGCTGACCTCGCCCGTCCTCAGCGTCCGAGTGGCCGACGACTTCCCCGCCGTGCTCGGCTACCGGCACGCCGCGGGCGGCGAGATCGGCGGCGCCACGACGACGCCGACCGCCGTACGGATCAACGGCACCGCGCACACGGCGACCGTGACCGGCACCCAGGTCGACGCCGACACGGCGACCTACCGGCTGACCTTCGCCGACCTGCCCGGCGTCGAGCTCGACGCGAAGCTCGAGGTGGCCGGCGACGTCGTCACCTTCGCGGTCACCAAGGTGACCGACACCGCCGAGCACCGGGTCGGCACCCTCGACGTCCCCGGACACGACCTCCTCTCGGTCAGCTCCGACCAGGCCGGCGCGACCGTGAACACCGCCGTCGTGAGCGCGGACCGCACGACCAACGGAGACACCCACACCGAGGTCACCGCGGACCTGGCCACGACCGACAAGCCGGTCGGATCCGCGTACGCCATCGTCGACACCGACCAGCTCGCCGCCGCGATCGAGACCAACTCGGTCTACGACCAGAGCGGCGGCGACTCGACCAACGAGCGCGGCCGGATCTGGCGCAGCGTGAGTGCCACCGACAGCGGCCGCCGGGTCGGACTGTGGAGCGGACAGTGGACCTACCGGGCGACCGGCTCGCCCTACACCGAGGAGCTCCCGTGGGCGAAGGTCACCATCACCCCCGACGCCAACGGTGACCAGGCCGTCGACTGGCAGGACGGCGCGATCGCGCTGCGCGACATCCAGCGGCCGATGAACGGCGCGGACGAGACCCCCGAGCGGGTGGTCACCCACATCCCGTTCAACTTCGCCAGCCAGGCGACCCATCCGTTCCTGCGTACGCTCGACGACGTCAAGCGGGTCTCGCTGGCCACCGACGGGCTGGGTCAGCTGGCGGTGCTGAAGGGGTACGGCTCCGAGGGCCACGACTCCGCGCACCCCGACTACGGCGGCAACTACAACACCCGCGCCGGCGGGCTCGACGACCTCAACACCCTGGTCCGTGCGGGCGAGAGGTGGGGCGCCGACTTCGGCGTCCACGTCAACGCGACCGAGGCCTATCCCGAGGCCAAGACCTTCAACGAGACGCTCGTGAACGAGAACAGCCCCGGCTGGGACTGGATCGACCAGTCCTACTACATCGACCAGCGCACCGACCTCGCGACCAAGAACATCGTCGACCGCTTCGCCCAGCTGCGCCGCGAGACCCACCCGAACCTCGACTTCCTCTACATCGACGTCTACTACTCCTACGGCTGGCTCCAGGAGCGCCTCGCCCAGGAACTGCGCGGGCAGGGCTGGAACATCGGCACCGAGTGGTCCTACCACTTCGAGGAGGACGCGCTCTGGTCCCACTGGGCCAACGACGAGTCCTACGGTGGCGCCACCAACAAGGGCCTGAACAGCCAGATGATCCGGTTCGTACGCAACGGGCAGAAGGACACCTGGAACCCGGACAAGCTGCTCGGGCACACCGAGATCGTCGAGTTCGAGGGGTGGACCGGCGAGAACGACGTCGACGCCTTCTACGACAACATCTGGCAGACGAACCTGCCGACCAAGTACCTGCAGAAGAACCCGATCCTGCGCTGGAGCCGGGACGAGATCGTCCAGGACGGCGGCGTACGCGTGGTCAACACGGGTCAGACCGACGCGACCCGGAAGATCTACCAGGACGGCGATCTCGTGCTCGACGGGGACGCCTACCTTCTCCCGTGGAAGGACAGGCAGCAGGACGAGGCGAAGCTCTACCACTACAACGCCGACGGCGGGCGGACCACCTGGGACCTGACCGACGCGTGGAGCCAGAGCGGCCGGCTCAACGTCTACGAGCTCACCGAGCAGGGCCGGGTCGCGGCGGGTAGCGTCCCGGTGCGCAACGGCAAGGTCACCCTCGAGGCGAAGGCAGGCACGGCGTACGTCCTGACGAAGTCTCCCGACAGCTCGCCCGACCCGCAGTGGGGTCAGGGCAGCCACGTCGCCGACCCCGGTTTCAACGCCGGCGACCTCGACGCCTGGCACCCGAGCGGCCCGGCCACGACCGGTCGGACCTCGACCGGCCAGCAGGTCGCCGTCCTCGGCGCGGGTGAGCGGGCCACGATCAGCCAGCGCCTCCAGGGCCTGCTCAGCGGACGCAACGCCCTCGGTGTCTGGGTGGAGGTCGAACCCGGCCACACTCGCGCCACCTCGGTCAGCGTCACCTCCGGCGGGAAGACCTACACCAACCGCGTCGAGCGATCGACCGCGAAGAACCTGGTCGCCGCCGACGAGCTGCACAGCACCTACTTCCAACGTGTCGAGGTCCCCTTCGACGCCGGCCGTGACGGCACGGCGACCGTCAAGATCTCCGCGGAGGCGGGCTCCGGCCGCGTCCGCCTCGATGACGTACGCGTCGTCGCGATCAAGCGCGACCTGCCGACCGCGCCCGGAGCGAAGGTCATCGTGACGGAGGACTTCGAGGAGGTCGTCCAAGGCTGGTCGCCGTTCGTCAAGGGCACCTCGGGCGGCGTCACCGACCCGCGCACCCACCTGGCCGAGCGGCACGAGCCGTACACGCAGAGCGGCTGGAACGGCAAGGTCACCGACGACGTGATCAGCGGCGACTGGTCGCTCAAGTCGCACGCCGAGAACGGCGGCCTCGTCTACCGCACGGTCCCGCAGACCGTACGTTTCGAGCCCGGCCACCGCTACCGCGTCTCCTTCGACCACCAGACCGAGCGGGCCGACGACTACGAGTGGGTCACCGGCTACGACTCGGTCGCGAGCGGCGAGCCGCGCACGGTCGAGGTCGGTGCCCGACCGATCGGCAAGCAGGTCGAGACGGCCCGGTTCAGCGAGGAGTTCGTCGCCGGCGGCTGCGGCGACTACTGGGTCGGTCTGCGGACCGCCGACGACAACGGCGCGAACGGCGACATCAGCATCGACGACTTCACCGTCGAGGACCTCGGTGCGGCCGGCGACCTGCCGGCCTGCGCGACCCTCGCCGTCGACGCCGGCGAGGAGAAGCTGCTGCCGGGCGCGGCCGGCGAGGTCACCACCACGCTGACCAGCGACGAGGCGTCGGAGACCGGCGCCGGGACGGTCGGCCTCGAGGTGCCGGAGGGCTGGACGGCTGAGGCCACCGCGCCGGCGGCCTTCGACTCGCTCGCTCCCGGGGCGAGCCACTCGGTGACCTGGAAGGTCACGCCGCCGGCCGACGCGGCCGAGTCGAGCTATCAGCTCACCAGCTCCGCGACGTACGACTTCGGTGGCGAGACGCGCACGGTGACCAGGGCGGTCACGGTGCAGACCGCGCCGCCCCCGCCGATCGCGGACACCTACGCCAGCGATCTCGGCTGGATCTCGGCCACCAACGGCTGGGGACCGGTGGAGCGCGACACAAGCGTGGGGGAGAACGGTGCCGGCGACGGCGGGCCGATCACGCTCGCCGGCAAGGTGTACGCCAAGGGGCTCGGCACGCATGCGGTCTCGAAGGTTCGCTACTACCTGGCCGGCAATTGCACCAGCTTCACCGCCGATGTCGGTGTGGACGACGTACAGACCTCGCGCGGCTCGGTGCGGTTCTCCGTCGTCGTGGACGGGACGACGGTCACCGAGACCGGCACCCTGGGGCCGGCCAGCGTGACCGTTCCGATCAGCGCTGACGTCACCGGGGCCGACTATGTCGATCTGGTGGTCGGCGATGCCGGCGACGGGAACGGTAACGACCACGCCGACTGGGCCGACGCGAGGTTCCACTGCGGCCCCTGAGATCTGCGTAGGCTGTCCGGGACCCAGGAAGGGAGCCCATGAGGCAACAGCGACTCAACCAGCTGCTCGAGCTGATCAGCGAGCACGGGCACGTGTCGATCGCGGAGGTCGAGAGCGCGCTCGGTGTCTCGGCGGCGACCGCCCGCCGCGACATCGGGCACCTCGCCGACCAGCGGCTGGTCACCCGGACACATGGCGGCGCGACCGCGCTCGGCTCGGCGTACGAGCTGCCGCTGCAGTACAAGATCGGTCGCCAGGCCGACGCGAAGCAGGCGATCGCGACCGCGGTGGCCGACCTGCTCGTGCCGGGCGAGACGGTCGCGCTCAACGGTGGGACGACGACCAGCGAGGTGGCCCGCGCGATCGGGCGCCACCCTGACCTGGCCGAGGACGACAGCATCACCGTCGTCACCAACGCGCTCAACATCGCCTACGAGCTCTCGATCCGGCCCAACGTCAACATCGTGGTGACCGGCGGGGCCGCTCGTACGCAGTCCTACGAGCTGGTCGGTCCGCTGAGCGAGGGGGTGCTGTCGAAGGTCCACATCGACACCGCGATCCTCGGCGTCGACGGCATCAGCACCCGGGCTGGACTCACCACGATCCACCCGGCCGAGGCCAAGATCAGCGCCGACTTCATCGCGGCGGCGCAGCGCACCATCGTCGTGGCCGACAGCACCAAGCTCGAGCATCCGACCTTCGCGCGCATCGGCGACCTCTCCGGCGTCTCCATGCTCGTCACCGACCGAGCGGTGCCCGAGGCGCTCGCCAAAGCACTGGCCGAAGGCGGGACGGAGATCGTCGTCACGAGTGAGCGATAATGATCATTTGAAGGGATTTATTGACAGAAACGCGCAACTCGTTGGATGATTCGAGTCCAGCCGGCAACACAACGGAGGGTGACCCGACGCCATGACCGCATCCGCACCGACGACGCATCTCGCAGCCGAGATAGCGACGCAGCCTGCCAACTGGATAGCGGCCAGAGGCACCGCCGAACGAGCTGCCGATTCTCTCCCGAAGCCGGGGGAGAAGGTCGCGGTCGTCGGGTGCGGGACCTCGCTCTACATGGCGCAGGCGTACGCCTCGCTGCGCGAGGAGCAGGGTCTCGGCATCACCGACGCCTGGACGCCGACCGAGGCCCGCATCGACCGGGGCTACGACCGGCTGCTGGCGATCACCCGGTCCGGGACCACGACCGAGGTCGTCGACCTGCTCGCTCAGGTCCAGGGCAGGATCCCGGCGACGGTGATCTCGTCCTCTCCCGGGACCCCGGCTCTCGAGCTCGCTGAGCCGATCCTCATGCCCGAGGTAGACGAGAAGTCGGTGGTCCAGACCCGCTTCGCGACCACCGCGCTCGCGATGTTGCGCTGGCACCTCGGTGAGGACCTGAGCCTGGCCGCCGAGCAGGCCCAGCAGATCATCGACGCCGGCGAGAGCGCGTACGGTCCGGCGCTGACCGCCGAGCAGCTCACCTTCGTCGGCCGCGGCTGGACCAACGGAGTCGCGCAGGAGGCGGCGCTCAAGCTCCGGGAGTCCGCGCAGCTGTGGACCGAGTCCTACCCGATGATGGAGTACCGCCACGGCCCGCTCTCGATCAGCGCCCCCGGCCGGGTCGTGTGGGCCTTCGGTGACCTGGTGCCGGGCTTCGCCGAGGACGTCGCGGTCACCGGTGCCGACCTGGTGCACCATGACGTCGACCCGCTCGCCGAGCTGGTACGCGTGCATCTGCTCTGCGTGGAGCGGGCCCGTCGAGCCGGTCTCGATCCCGACGTGCCCCGCAACCTCACGCGCTCGATCATCCTGAGCCCGGCTGCCGCTCCTCCCGAGTGAAGCGATGAGGGAGTCTCCTACGGAGCGGGCTCTCGCCCTCGCGTTCGACGTCGGCGGCACCTCGGTGCGTGGAGCCGTGGTCGGCGCAGGTGACGTGTCGCTGGCGGAATCGCGGGTGGCCACCCGCACCGGTCCGGCCGTGCTCGACGACATCGCGCTGCTCGGTGAGCAGCTCCTCGCCGGCCTGAGCCCTGTGGCCCGGGCGCAGGTCGCCGGGGTCGGCGTCGCCTTCCCCGGACTCGTCGACACCGAGTCCGGGACCTCTCTCAAGGCGGTCAACCTCGGTCTCGTCGACACCCCGGTGGCAGCCCCGCTGTCCGAGCGCCTTGGCCTTCCGGTCGCGGTCTCGCACGACACAGCCGCTGCCGCGGGGGCGATCTGGGTCGACGCCGGCTCGCCAGCCTCCGCACTCGTCGCGGTGCTCGGGACGGGCGTCGCTGCGGTGACGTACGTCGAGGGCAGGCCGATCGCCGGCGTCTCCGGTCAGGCCGGTGAGCTCGGCCACCTGGTGGTCGACCCGGCCGGGGCCCTGTGCACCTGCGGGCTGCACGGCTGCGTCGAGACGCGCGCGGGCGCTCGGAGCATGCTGCGGCGATATGCGTCGCTGGGCGGCTCTGGGGTCACCGGCGTCGCCGAGCTCGTCGCGCGGGTCGAGCACGATCCGCGCGCCGCCCGGGTCTGGTCCGAGGCGATCACCGCCCTCGCCGACGGTTTCCTCGCCGTGGGGGCACTGCTCGCCCCCGGCGAGATCATCCTGGGCGGTGGCGTCGCCGAGGCCAGGGGATACCTGCTCGAACCGCTACGGGTCCGGATGCGCGAGCGCGCCGGCGTGACCGCGGTCCCGCCCGTACGCCTCTCCGCCCTCGGCGGCCGGGCCGGCCTGGTCGGCGCCGCTCGGCTGGCCCTGGCGTCGACGGGGGCGGGCGCATGATCATCACCGTCACGCTCAACCCGGCGATCGACGTGACCTATCGGCTGCCTCGGCTGACCGTGGGTGAGGTCCACCGGGTCGCCGAGGTCACCAGCCGCCTCGGCGGAAAGGGCGTGAACGTCGCCCGGGTGCTGCACCAGCTCGGCGAGCCGACCCATGCCGTCGGCCTCGCCGACCACGACTTCGCCAAAGCCCTCGCGCGAGAGCTGCCGGCGACCTTCCTGCCCGAGCTGGAGGGCGTACGCCGCACCCTGGTCGTGGTCGCCGACTCGACGACCTCGCTGTGGGAACCGGGCCGGCAAGCAGCCGCCGGAGCCGACCAGAGGCTGCTCGACCTGCTCGCCGACGGGATCGGCGACGCCACGGCCGTCGTCGTCTCCGGCAGCCTCGCGCCCGGCGTGCCCGCCGACCTCCCGGCGCGGATCGCACGGCTCGCGGCAGCCGCCGGCGTACCGGTGCTCCTCGATCTCGATGACGCCGCGCTGGCGGCCGCGGTCGGAACCGGCGCCGTCCTGACTCCCAACGAGGACGAGGCCGCCCGCTTGCTGGGCCGGCCCATCGACGACCCGGCCGCCGCGGTCGCAGAGCTCGCCGCCCGCCATGGTGGCCCGGTCGTGCTGACCCGCGGCCACCATGGGCTGATCGCGTACGCCGACGGCGCGTGCTGGGAGGTGCGCCCGCCCGCCGGGGTCACCGGGAACCCGACCGGCGCCGGGGACGCAACCGCTGCCGGGCTCGCCCGCGGTATCGCCAACGGCAGGCCCTGGCCGGACATCCTTCGAGACGCCGCCGCGCTGGGCGCCGCCGCGGTCGTCACCCCGGTCGCCGGCGAGATCGACCCCGACGCGTACGCATCGTTCCTGGCCGACGTCAGAATCAGCCGAATCGACCTCGAGGAAGACTGACATGCCCCTGGTTCCGATGTCGCTGCTGCTCGACAACGCCCGCGGCACCGGCCGCGGCCTGGGCGCGATGAACGTCATCCAGCTCGAGCTGGCCGAGGCGATCGTCGCCGGCGCCGAGCAGGCCGGCCGTCCGGTGGTGCTGCAGATCTCCGAGAACACCGTCGACTACCGCGGCGCGGTGGCGCCCCTGTTGCGGGCGAGCATCGCGATCGCGGAGCGCGCCACCGTGCCGGTCTGCGTACATCTCGACCATGCGACCCGGGTCGAGCTCGTCGAGGAGGCCGTCGTGCTGGGGTGTCCCTCGGTGATGTTCGACGCCTCGAAGCTCGACTACGAATCGAACGTGGCCGCCACCGCCAAGGTCGCGGCCTGGTGTCACGAGCGTGGCGCGTCCGTCGAGTCCGAGCTCGGAGAGGTGGGCGGCAAGGACGGCGTGCATGCGCCAGGGGTCCGCACCCAGCCGGCCGAGGCTGCGGCGTACGTCGAGGCCACCGGTGTCGACGCACTTGCGGTCGCGGTCGGCTCCTCGCACGCGATGACGACGCGTACCGCCAGCCTCGACAACGAGCTCGTCACCCGCCTCGCCGCTGCCGTCGACGTGCCGCTCGTGCTGCACGGCTCCTCCGGGGTACCCGACGAAGGCATCGTCGCGGCCATCGCCGCCGGGATGACCAAGGTCAACATCGCCACCCACCTCAACGCGACCTTCACCCGCGCCGTCCGCGCGGCGATCGCGGACGAGGGCAAGGTCGACCCGCGCAAGTACCTCGGCGCCGGCCGCGATGCGGTGGCCGGCGAGGCCGCCCGTCTGCTCGCACTGATCGGCGGACCAAGGGTGGACCGCGCAGTGTGACCTGCGTTACAGTCGCCTCCAACTTGCGATTGATTCTGACTCTTTAGGGCGTGAGGCGATCATGTTCAATCACTCAATCCGACGCTTGTTGGTCCCAGGAGTGGCTCTGGCCGCTGCCCTGGTCGCGCTCAGCCCGGTCAGCTCTGTGGCTGCCGAGGCGAGCGAGCTCGGCGACGTCACCGGCTTCGAGCGCGACGGCGACAGCTACACCTTCGAGTCCGGCGAGGCCGCGCTGCGCGTGACCTTCGAGGACGCCGACATGGTGCGCGTACGCCTGGCCCCGAACGGCGAGTTCACCGACCCCGCCAACGAAGACCCCACCGAGCCCGGTGGTCCCGACGCCGACATCGTCGTCAAGCGCGACTACCCCGGCGGACAGTCGGAGGTGAAGGAGACCGGCGCGGCGTACGTCATCAGCACCGGCAAGGCCGTGCTCACCGTCACCAAGCAGCCGATCACCCTGCGCCTCACCGACCCGGACGGGAAGGTGCTGATGGCGGAGGCCTCGCCGCTGACCTGGGACGGGAAGAGCACCGTGCAGCACCTGGAGCGCGGCGCCGAGGAGCAGTTCTTCGGTGGCGGCATGCAGAACGGCCGGTTCAGCCACCGCGGCGAGACGATCAAGATCTCGCGCGACTTCAACTGGAACGACGGCGGCAACCCGAACGCGGTGCCGTTCTACGTCTCCTCCCGCGGCTACGGGGTCCTGCGCAACACCTTCGCGGCCGGCAGCTACGACTTCGGTGCGCCGACCACGACCACCCATGACGAGCAGCGCTTCGACGCCTACTACTTCGTCGGCGACGCCGAGCGCGTCATCGACTCCTACACCGAGCTGACCGGCCGCCCGGTCGCGGTTCCGATGTACGCCCTGGAGGTCGGCGACGCCGACTGCTACCTCCACAACGCCAACCGCGGTGAGCGCGAGACCCTCCGCGACTCGACCGCGATCGCCGAGGGCTACGCCGAGCACGACATGCCGCTGGGCTGGATGCTGGTCAACGACGGCTACGGCTGCGGCTACGAGGACCTGGCCGAGACGGGCGACATGCTGAACGACCACGGCGCAGAGCTCGGCCTGTGGACCGAGGACGACCTGACCGAGCAGGAGACCGAGGTCAAGGCGGGCGTACGCGTCCGCAAGACCGACGTCGCCTGGGTCGGCCCGGGCTACCGCTTCGCGCTCGACGCCTGCGAGCAGGCTCGCGACGGCATCGAGACCAACAGCGCCGACCGCTCGACCGTCCTCACCGTCGAGGGCTGGGCCGGCACCCAGCGCTGTGCCGCGGTGTGGAGCGGCGACCAGTCCGGAAGCTGGGACTACATCCGCTGGCAGATCCCGACGTACGCCGGTTCCACCATGTCCGGCCAGCACCTCGCCACCGGCGACGTCGACGGCATCTTCGGCGGCAGCGCCGAGACGTACGTCCGCGACATGCAGTGGAAGATGTTCCTGCCGATGACCTACCTGATGAGCGGGTGGGCGTCCTCCGACAAGCAGCCGTGGCGCTACGGCGAGCCGTACACCTCGATCAACCGGAAGTACCTGAGCCTGCACGAGCGGCTGCTTCCCTACTTCTACACGCACACGATGCGGGCCAACCGCAACGGCGTGGGAGCGGTCAAGCCGCTCTATCTCAACTACCCCGAGGACCCGAAGACCTGGGGCGACGCGGTCAAGTACGAGTTCCTCGCCGGCGACGACTTCCTGGTCGCCCCGGTCTACGAGGACGCCACGACCCGCGACGGGATCTACCTCCCCGAAGGCACCTGGGTCGACTACTGGAGCGGCCTAGTCCACCAGGGACCGACCACGATCGACGGCTACAAGGCTCCGCTGGACACGCTGCCGCTCTTCGTACGCGCCGGCGCGGTCGTGCCGCAGTTCCCCGAGGGCACGCTCGACTGGCAGCAGGGTAAGAAGTCCTGCCGCCTGGACCTGGACATCTACCCGCAGGGCTCCTCGTCGTTCGTGAACTACGAGGACGACGGACGCAGCCAGGCGCACGCCTCGGGCGAGTCCGCCACCCAGGAGTTCGAGGTCGAGGCCCCCGAGCAGGGCCGCGGCAGGGTCGTGGTGCGGCTGGGTGAGGTGGACGGCTCCTACGTCGGCAAGCCCACCTCGCGCGAGTACGGACTCAGCGTCCACGCCGATGCCGAACCGGGCAGCGTGGAGCTGGACGGCGAGGAGCTGCCGCAGCGGGGCTCGAAGGAGGAGCTCGACAGCGCGGCGACCGGATGGTTCCACGACTCAGCGACTGGCATCACGCAGGTGAAGACCGGGAAGCTGGCCACCTCCGCTGCGGCCGTGGTTGCGCTCAACGGGTCCTCGGCGGTCGGTGGTGGCCACCCGGCCGATCGCAACGTGAGCCTCGACGCGGCCACCTCCGCGATCGCGGTCTCGGGCGAGGCCTCGGAGGTCAGCGCCACCTTCACCAACGACACCGGCTCGCGCGTCCAGCTCGACTCGATCACGGCCAAGGCCCCTGAAGGCTGGGACGTACGTGCGGGGTCTGCTGTGTCGGGGTCTCTCGCGCCCGGTGCGTCCCGCACCGCGACGTTCAGCGTCACGCCACCGGCCGACGCCTCACCCGGCCGGATCAAGATCGACGCGACCGCGACCTACGTGGCCCACGACCGGACGTACGCGGTGACGGACTCGGCGACCACCACGGTCGCGCATCCGGACCTGGCCTCGGCGTTCAACAACGTGGGGGTCACCAGGGCCGAGGACCCCGCACCGGGCGACATCGACGGCGGAGGCAGCAGCTTCCTCGCCGGCAAGCTCGCCGAGAAGGGCGTCACGCCCGGTGCGACAGTGAGCGCGAACGGGTTCGACTTCACCTGGCCGGACTCGGAGCCGGGCACCCAGGACAACGTCGCCTCCGGCGGCGAGACCATCCGGATCAGCGGCAAGGGCAACGCGCTGGCCTTCCTGGGGACCGGCACCAGTCTCTCGGCAGCCGAGAAGGCGACCGTGCACTACACCGACGGCACCTCCAGCACCGGGACGCTCGGCTTCCCCAACTGGTGCTGCGCGGCGACCGACAGCTACGGCGCCAAGGTCGCCGTGACCACCCTGGGGAAGAACACGCCGAGCGGCCCGGCGTACCCGACGGTCTCCTACCGCCTGTTCACCAAGACCCTGCGCACCGACCCCGCCAAGGAGATCGCCGCGGTCACGCTGCCCTCCAACGCCGCGGTGCACGTGTTCGCGATGACGGTCGGCGACGAGGAGATCGTTCCTCCGGCGCTGGCGGACGGTCAGTACTCGCTCGGCAACGTCGCCTCGGGGCTTGCGCTCGACGCTGCCGGTGAGACCAGCAACGGCCAGCTGACCACGTCGGCCGTCGGGGCGGCGGCGTCGCAGAAATGGGTGGTCACTCGGAACGAGGACGACGGCAGCTACCAGCTGAAGAATGCCGGCACCGGTCTGTGCGCCGACGTCGCCTACAGCTCGAAGACGAGCGGGGACCCGGTGGTGGAGTACACCTGCACCGGCACGCCGAACCAACGCTGGGTGATCGCGGCCGACGGTGCGGCGCTGAAGTTCTCGGCGAAGCACAGCGGTCTCAGCCTGGCGGCCGGTGCCAACGGGCTGGTCGTGCAGCAGACCGACACCGCGGCAGCGGTGCAGCGGTGGCGCGCCACCCCGAACTAGGTCTACCCGGTCGCACTGCTTACATGGCCTCATGAACCGCGCGACGCGGTGACCGAGGATGGTGGTGAGCAGTGCGACCAGGCAGTCGCCGTGAGGTGGTGCTCTGCGCTGTCTTCGTGCTGATCGCCCTGGGCTGGATCGTCACCGGGCTCCGCGCCGACCCCGGGGAGCTCCACGATGCTCCGGTGGTCCTGGTCGGTCCCGATGTCGTCACCGTTCCGCTGGTGAAGCAGGTCAACGCGGTCCCGGGGCGGCCGTTCTCGGCCGGGGCGGTCGATAACCGCACCGAGGCGGCAGAGCTGCTGGAGCGCGGTGACGTCGTCGCGGAGCTCGACATCGACCTGTCCGGTACCCAGGATGAGCTGCGTCTGGCCACGGCACACCGGCCGGCGCTCGCTCGTGCGATCCAGGCCGAGGTGACGCGGATCGAGAAGACCCGGGGACGTACGGCCGTGCTCACCGAGCCGCCTGATCGGCTCGAAGGGCGCCCGCTGTCCTGGGTCACCTTCGCGACAGCGCTGGCCGGCTTCCTGCTGGTGTGCGTCGTCTCGCTCGTGTGGGGCCCGTTCGCGCGTACGCTGCCTCGGCTCCTCGCGCGGCTGACCGCCCTCGCCGCGCTGTCGGTGGGAGCGGGCGTTTTCGGCTGGCTACTCGCAGGGCCGGCACCGGCGGGGGAGCGGATGCTGGTGGCGTCGGTCCTCGCCGCCACGGTGATCGCCGCGGGTGCGTTGACCTTCGCCTGCGAGATCATCGGCGGGTTGCCTGGGCTGCTGCTCGCGGCGACGGTGATCGTCGCCGGGCCCGTACCTCTCCTTCTCGCCGGGGACCGCCTGCTCCTTGCGGATGCGTGGGCGTTCGGGTCCAGATGGACGATCGCGGGAGCGGGGGAGTCGCTGTTGTGGGCGGCTTCCGGGGACGGTGTCACCGGGATCGCTCAACCGGTGGTGACCATCGCGGGGTCGGCACTGCTCGGTCTGGTCGTGCTGGTGGCGATGCGGTGGCTGGTCCGGGTCGACGTCGAACGCCCGGGCGCGCTCGCGTCGGTGCGGCCCTGGCGGCGAACCCTCGGCCTGGTCCTGGTCTCGGCCACCTGCCTGACGATCCTCGCGACCGCGCTGACCTCCGCACTGCACAGCGAAGCCGTACCGCGCCCGCTCGCCAGCCTCGCCTCGACGACCCAGTGCGTCCCAGCGGGTCCGGTCGAGGACGTCGACGACCTCAACCGGATCACCAGGCTCCGCGCCGAGCCGGCGCTCCAGGGCGGCGACGTGGGGGTGAGCGCCCATCTGAGCGATGGGCGGAGCATCTGGATGTTCGGCGACACCCTGCGGGACAAGAAGTTCTCCGGAGCCGGCTTCGTACGCAACTCGATGCTGCTCGTCGAGCCCGACTGCCTGCAGGTCGTCCTCCCGGAGTCCGGCGGCGCCATCATTCCCGACCGGGGCGACGGTGTGGGCTACTGGCCGATGTCGGTGACCACCCTCGACAAGCCGGGATACGCCCTCGTCGTGGTGGCCGCGCAGCGGGTGCGTACGACCGACTCCGACGACGCGTTCGGCTTCGAGGCGCTCGGACCGGCCATCGCCCAGTTCGTGGTCCCGGACGGGGGAGTCCCGCAGCTGATCGCGGTGACCGACATCGGTGCAGACGACGCCGACACGCGCCGGCCGATGTGGGGCGCCGCGGCGGCGGTGTCGGGGAAGTGGCTCTACCTCTACGGCACCGCCCGCGAGCCCGACCCGCCGCTCGGCACCGGCTTCGCCCTGCACGTCGCCCGCGTCGCGCCGGACCACGTCGCCGACCCCGACCGCTGGACCTACTGGGACGGCACCGGCTGGAACAAGCGTCCCGGCTCCTCGAGCGAGCTGATCCCCGCGACCGACGGCGTCTCCCAGACGCTGAGCGTCTTCGAACGCGACGGGCGCTGGTACGCCTTCAGCAAGAGCGACGAGTTCCTGGGCGACGACCTGGTCTTCTGGACCTCGTCGTCACCGACCGGCCCGTTCCGGGCGCAACCACCGGTCGGGACCCTTCCCTCCGGAGTGGCCCGTGGCGAGCTCCGCTACATGCCGCTCGCCCATCCTGACATCCTCGAGCAGCCCGGCTCGGTGATCGTATCCTACAGCCGCAACAGCACCGACTTCGGCGCGGTCCTGCGTAACCCGCTCCTGTATCGTCCGAAGTTCATCCGGGTCGACCTCCCGGATCGCTAGCGAAGCCTGCGCCTGCGGCCGAGACGCGGGTCGCCGGCCCGGATCAGGATGTCCTGGATGGTGAGATTGGCCGCGATCGCCTCACGCAGCGTCTCCAGGTTCTCGCGGATCGCCCGCATCTCCTCCCGCGGCTTCCGGTGCTGGAGATACGCTCGGATGCGACGTACCTCCTCGTCTCGGGTGGGGTTCTCCCCGCCGAGTTCTTCGTAGAGGTTGTCGAGCACCTTCCGGCCCGCGTTGAACGTCGGCCGAATCTCCGGCCACCGGACTCCTTCGTCGTCGACCTCGACGCTCGTCGTTCCAAGTGGAAGCTGGTCGAGGGTCAGCGCGTGCGAGAGCACGTCCAACGCGGAGGTCTTGATGCCCAGGAGGAAGTCGAGGGCGAGGCGGGACTGGCCGTCGAGCACGTTGAGCTCCCAGCGCAGCTCCTGGAGACGTTCGGTGACCACCCGGACATCGGAGATCTGCCGCGGCACCAGCACGAGCAGCGCCCCGCGCGCTGTCGCGAGCTCGATGTCCGACGCCCGGTCATAGCGCTCCATCTGAGCGACGATCTCCTCGGCCCGCACGAGCACGTCATTGATCTGTACGTAGAGGAGGAACAGATCCGCCCCGAGATAGGCCGCCTTGTCGCGTTCGTTCCTGCTCACGATGCCCGGAACGGCCCTGAGGACCACGTCGACGATCAGCTTGACGAACTCGATCATGCGGCGATCGTAGGGCGCCTCTCCCTCGTGACGCCGACGTTTGTCGTCAGATCAGGTTCATCTCGGGCGTCCAGCTCTCTAGGAGTCGACCTTTCAGGGCGTGAGCCTCGTCGCGCGTCTCGCACTCGAGCCAGTTGACCTCCGCGGTCGCGAACCACGCGGTCACGACAGCGATCTCCTCCACTGTCATCACCGTCGGCCTGCTGCGGGCGTGCTTGCGGGTGACTCCCAGCGTCTTGACCGCGACCGAGGCACGAAGAGTGCAGCGGCTCAGGTCCAAGGAGGTGCTGAGGTGCGTACCGATTCGCCTCCGCAGATTGCTGGCCTTGCCCACGTAGACGCACTCGCCGTCGTGGAACCAGGCGTACACGCCAGGAGAACGAGGGATCTCGCCGCGGGACAAGGTGCCTGTGGCGAAGCGCGTGGCGGATAGCAGCGCTGCCCACTCGGGGTCCGTGCTCATGGGACCAAGCCGGCCACGGGGCTCTTGCCGGGTGACGACCAGTCCTGGCCTCGCAGACTTCCGTCAGCAGTGACCATGACGAACTTGAGGCGCCGGGCGAGGTCGCTCTGCAGGCCCATCATCGACTTGAAGAACGTCTTGGCTGTCTTTTTGGTCGGCGCATACTCGGCAAGCATGGGCAGAAGGAGCGTCTCGAAGGCCGCTGACTCGATCCAGCCGACCTCGGTTCGGTAACCGAGCAGGGCGCGCACTCCGGTCTTCTCGACGAACGTACGTGCGTCGTTCTCGTTGAATGGTGTCAAGCACGATCCCAGGTGGATGTAGCAGTTGCGGGCGCTGTCACCAAGAACTTCGGCGAGGTCGTTGAGACTGGTGTCATTGCCCTTCGACCAGTTGAGCAATCCCTTTTCACCATGCGCTGCCAGATAGAGAACCAGGTAGTCGTCATAACGGGCCTGGCCCCATAGGTCGAGGTAGTGCTCGACCTCACCGGTGGTCGCGACCTTTCGATGGATCACCTTGATCGCGCGGAGACGCTCCAGCAGCTCTAGGACGGGTAGGACACTGGTGCGCTTGCGTAGGTCCGAATCCCACTCGCCCTCCAGGCAGAAGATGCCATTCGCCGCCATCGTTCCCTCCTCCAAGTCGTGGCGACTCTAGGAGGAGTGACGACCCCAAAGTTGAGTTCCGAGGCACGTACCTCGCATTCGGTAGATCCAGAGTCGTCGGGGGGCGCCGAGCTGCGGGAACGTACCGAAGATCGCGCGCTTGCCCTCGGGGGCGTTCTCGGTCGCGACCAGCGCGGCACCGCTCCACTCGCCGCC
>NZ_JBEZZS010000051.1:0-28634 GCF_040639295.1 Nocardioides sp. NPDC023903
ACAACGGCGTTCGAACCGGCCTCAAGGCCCTGGATCATCGGCGGCCCGAGGAGCGTGGAAGCCAGCGCGATCCCGAGCAGGATGTTGACGATGGTGGCCGCGATGGTCGACGCGGTGCCCTTGGTCATGAAGAACGCGATGATGCCCAAGATGAGGACGAGAGGTGCGGTAACCATGGGCGGAACCTCCGAGATTCAGGCGGCGTCGGCCGGGTCGGCCGAGCCAAAGTTGGTGAGCATGTAGACAGGCGCGGCCTGGGCCGCGTCGTGGTTGGCCTGCTGGACCAGCAGGCGGTTCAGTGCGTTCATTGCGCGGCGGTGGGCCCGGCGGGCGAGCGCGTCGGCCGGGTCGTCGAGTAGGCGGCATTCGGCCTCGACCAGGTCGCGCTCAGCGGCGATCTGCGGCCACTCGGCCTCAATGGCGGCGAGGTCGCCGGGTGTCGGCTCCTCAGGTGCGTTGATGCTCATGACACGTCTCGATTCTCTGCAATGTCACCCTGTCGAACCAGGAGCGACTATTTCGTGATAGATCAAACCCTGCCTCACGAAACGCCCTTCTGGCAAGCACTATCACGAAATAGTTCAAGAGCTTTTTCCTGATAGCATGAAGGGCATGAGTACGCAACCACCCCGCGGACGTCAGCCAGCAAGGGGCATGGATGCCCGGCAGATCACCGAATGGCTTCGAGGCCAGATCACCGATGGGACCTGGGGTGTAGGGGATCCGCTCCCGACGAACGCAGACCTGATTCGCCAGACCGGCGCCAGCAACTCGACCGTGTCTAAGGCGATGAGCACTCTCAAGGCCGAAGGTCTGATCTACGGCCGGAAGGGTGGTCGGCCCCGGGTCGCAGACCTCCGAACGCTGGACTACCGACTCACCGACATGAGTCGGCCGACGTGGCAGGAAGTTCGAGCCCCGGCCGACATGTTCAACACCACCGCCAAGGCTCGCGGCGGGACCTCAGAGACCCGGGGTGGAGCAGCCGTCCCGCCCCGAGAGATCGCCGTGCGGCTCGGGCTGACGGAAGGTGAATCGACAGCACGACGCCGCGTTACGCAGGTCATCGGGGACCGAGTGATTGCTACCGAGACCACGTTCTATGAGCCAGAGCTAGCGAAGGAGCTCGACCTCTACCGTGACGAAGACATTCCCGAAGGCACCAGCCGACTCATTGGGAGCACCAAGGCGGCCGACACCGCTTGGATGACCGAGACGACTGTCCGACCGGCGACCGCCGAGGAGCAGAAACTCTTCGCCGTTACACCAGGGGCATCGATGCTGGAGATCGTCACCACGGCCGCCAACAACTTCTACGTGACCTCGGTCGCGACCCGCGTTGTCCATCCTCAGGGCGTACGCCTCGTCCACGAGATGGGGGATGAGACCGGCCTTGGCGGGATCCGAGCGAACCGGGAGAACCTCGCATGAAGATCCGGAACGCGACAACCTCCGAAGTCGACCTGATCGCTCAGTGGCGCGCTGAGCGGGCGGCGTGGCTGGCGCGAAAGGGCCGCGACCAGTGGGGCAGTGCGGGGCTCCGTGACACCGCCTTCCTTGAGCGCGTCACGTCGAGCATCGAGGACGGCGAAACATGGATGCTCACGAAGGACGGCGAGCCGATCGGGACAATTGCGATCGACCACTGGAGCGACCCGGGCCTGTGGAGCTCCAACGAGTTGAGTGATGCGCTCTTTCTCCATCGGCTCATCTCGCCGGTTTCGAGCGGTGGCCGGGACGTCGCCGGCCCCCTGGTGAGTCACGCCCTCGGCCTGGCCGCTCAACAGCAGAGGCACTGGCTCAGACTCGATGCGTGGAGCACGAATACAGGGCTTCACCAGTTCTGGATCCGGCAGGGTTTCGAGTACCTGCGAACCGTTCCCAAGGTTGCGAGTGGCGCTCTCTTTCAGCGCCCGGTTTACGGTGACGGCTGCATCGAGGTGTGACGTCGAGACCCACCATGACTGCACGAGAAAGCCCGCCCCGGGAACTTCCCGGGGCGGGCTCTTTTCGCGTTGCAGCTTCCTCTACGTGTCGGGCTATTCGAGGTAGCGATCGATGCCGAGTAGTACCCGGCCTGCGGGCACCTGGTCGCGCAGTTGCTTCGGATCATCGCATCTGATGCGCGCGAGGCGCACAGCCTGTCATTTGGGCAGCCTGCCAATGGCCTTCGATGCAGCAACAGCTACCTTGCTAATACCCATCGGCTGCGCCGTCCCCTGCTTCTGAACCTGTTCAAGTACCGCGCGGGCGGCCTCTCTGAGGTGTTCTTCATCCCGGCCGAAGGACGCCAGTAGTTCGAGCGCGGCGATCTGGGAGTACAGGCCTTGCTTGCCGTCGAGGTTGTTCGCCACCGCCGCGAGCTCCGTAAAGCGCTTTGCCGTCTCAAGGCGGCGCTTCAACGTGACATCGGCTAGAGCCGCGCGGGCGGTGAAATACACCCCACAGACAGCCACGATCGCTACGACAACGGTGGGCGAGATCAGGGAGAGGAACGCCTTACGCACGTCTGGCGGGACCTGAGATGTGAGCATCTCCAGCAGCGCGGGTGGAGCGTAAAGGATGAGCACCGGGAACATGAGTCGAGACTTCCGGCCAGCGCTAACCGGTCAGACGCGAACTCGCTCCGCCTACCCAGTCTGGGCTATTCGGCCTCGGGCTGGGATGACTCCCAAGTTCGGTAATCATCGGCAAACCTGAGCACGTCGTACACCAGTTGCTCGTGCAGTCGATTCTCAGCGTCGGGCAGGTCGCCGGCTTCCCACTCGTTGGCGGCGAGCATCTCCAAGACGGCTTTGGTTTCTGACCACTCACGACCACTCTGGACGACACTCGACAGAAGGATCTGTAGGTGCTCATTCATTCCGCAGCCTCCCCTTAGGCCCGTCCTCACTTGCCGAAACGACCAGTGGTCCGCTTCGACTCCCATCGATCCAACTCGTGAAGCGCCGCCCGCTCGTAGCCGATCGCGGCCATCGCTTGCTTGATCCGTTCGATCCCGATTCCCTCATCGGCGAACTCCTGAAGGATGCCAGGCATCAGTGCATCCGTCTGCGAGTTACGCGCCCAGCCGTTGTTCCCGATGAAGTCAAGGAAGTCCAACTGCTTGACCTGCTCAGCCGTGAAGCCGATCCAGGTGAAGTTCTTCGGGCGCTTCGCCATCTCGTCACCTCGCAAACAGGCCCACCGGGTCGCGGGCAACAACTCGCTCCACGACGATGTTAACGACGCTGAACAGCGCTGCGCCTAGAACTCGTCAGGGTCTTCGGAGTGTTCGCAGTTCTAGGGCGGCGAGGTTGGGCCTCGTCTACGGTTTGCCCCATGTCCATCCGCGTCTACGTTTCACTCGACCCAACTGTGCCCTTCGGAGACTCCTGGGAGTTTGTTGGCACGCTCGACAGTAGGGAGCCCAGCCAGAATCAGAAGGCGGCCAGGGCACTTCAGAAAAGCTCAGACGGCAATCCGAAGCTCAGCGCCGACTTCTACTTGTCTGGCGACCCCGCCGCGCGCTGGGTGAAGGCCGAGGGTGAGTGGGGCGCGTTTGGCATCGCATTTGACCTGTTCGGCGACAAGTCGCGGGTCCTGGTCGCCAAAAGGCCGGCCAAGGTAGCGCCACTGACGAGCCGACCCCCCGAACCGCACCCGGGCGAGATGCCGCGAGTCATGATCCCGATCAAGATCTCTGGCGGCGTGACGCGTCTCAGAGCCTGATGCGAGCGGCGTTCTAAGCGAGGGCTCCGGCGAGGCTCGGGCACACAAACGGGCACACAAACAACCACAAGAACCGACAGGTGCTGGGAAGCGATCACCAGAGCGCGACAGGTGCTTCGGACATCTCCCCCGGGGCGGTTTGCTCTCAGCGGGTTGTAGGTTCAAGTCCTACATGGCGTACCAAACAAGGCTCCTGACCAGCACAAACGGTCGGGAGTTTCTTGCATTTCAAGGCCCCGATACCCGGTGCGTAAGGAATGCGGTTCACGAGCCCGCCTCCTCACCCTGATTGATCTGGCCGTCTTCAGCGCTCTGAGCGGTCGAGTCACGGTCGGGATTGACCGCCTCCAGCGCACGGACGTTCCCGGTGTTCACAGCGCCACGGCCCAGGTACTTGTCCTGCGTCATCGACACCCGCGAGCGCCCGAGCTGGTCGGCGATCTGACGGGCGGTCATCCCGCTCTCATCGAGCAGCGTCGCCACCGTCTTACGGAAGGTGTGGGTAGAGAGGAACTCGAAGTCAGTCCCACCCAGAACCTTACGGATCGAGCGCTGCACCAGGTTCCGATCACGCCACCCGCCACGAGCATTCGGGAACACCGGACCATCGAAGGCCCGCAGCTTCACACGACGATCCCTGAGAAGCGAGATCGCCCAAGACGGCAGCTGCAACGGACGCTCTGAGGCTGCCGACTTCACCTTACGTGCCACCGTGCCCTTGCCCCGCGGTAGCCAGCATGAAGCGCGCCAGATCCGGAAGATCATGACGTCGGGAATAGTCACTCTCGTCGAGCGCATCGAGCCAAGCCCTGATCTCGTGACCGTCGAGCGCCCGGGGCTGTCGCTTGGGTTTGGCCTCGATAGGAGTCAGTTCACGAACCGGGTTGGCCGTCATGCCACCCTGCCGAACCGCCCAGGAGCTCTACGGGCGCTGTTGGGGTTCTGTGTGCCGAATTCACTGCCGGATGCCTGCAGGGGTGTTTTAATGCAAGCGCGCGGCATGTCGCAGCGCCTCGACTTCGAAAGAAGACCCCCATGCTCCGCAAGTTCACGCTTGCTGCCGCCGCCTTCGCGCTCGGCGCAGCGACCCTGTCACTCGGTGGTTCCGCGCAGGCTGCGACCACCCCATCTGTCAATGTCACAAGCGCCTGCCAGGGCGGCGCTGGTGTCATCACCGTCGGCGCCCGGCGCTCGCCCACCGGTGGCACCATCGGAACGACCGTGATTCGTGACGTGAAGAGGCCCAACTGGTCCGGATTCACGATGGTCGGCAACGGTGAGCCATCCGGTCCGTTCCCTGAGTCAGCGATGCTCCACCCGGTCGACGGCGTCGTGCGCGACACCACGAAGTCCACCCTCGCCTGGCCGAAGCCGGTCACGGGCGTGTACTTCTCGGGTGACTACTCGGTCTTCTGCGTCGGAAGTGTCGACCAGAACCCATACCGAGTCATCGGCATGGGCCCGTCCTCCCAGATCACCGTACGCCGCGACTCCGGCGTTGTCCGGGTCGAGGGCGAGGCGAACCGGATCGGCAAGTACCGCCTCACCGTACGCCTGTGGACTCCGGCCGGCTTCCAGGAGAAGTCGACGGTAGTCAACGTGGGCGTTAACACGAACATCGGCGAGTTCCGGCACCGCTTCACCGGCTTCAAGCGGACTAACAAGTTCACCAAGGCCGTACTGATCGCTAAGAACATCCGAAGCGGCAAGACCACCACGGTCACAGTGCGGCGCACGTTCTGACCTTCAACACTGCTCGTGGCCCCGTCGATCCGGCGGGGCCACGATGTCCAAGGAGGCTCAGACGCGGCGAGCGAGAGCCGCGGGCAGGAACGCCACGGCACCAGCTACGAGGACCGTGCAAGCCAGGAAAAAGGCGGCGCCGTCTCAACGATGGAAAATTCTCTGGCCCGGCGCTCCCACGTGCGCATGACGGGGAGTACCGCGACTGCCGATCGGTTCTGATCCGTTGACCCGCGAGGCGAATCAGCGCTGCTGATCGCTTCCGGGGTCATGTTGAACCGTGAGAACTTTCTCGACTGACTCAAGGCGGCCTCCGGCCACGAGCGCGGCCTCCGGGGGCGTGCGGCTGGCGGCCGGTCCCCCTACGCGCCGCGCAAATGAAGAAGAGCGCCCAGTCCGTAGACCAAGCGCTCACTCTCCAGCCACACCAACTCAGCGGATCAGCCGAACCCGTCCCAACCGCCACGTCCAGCCGATACCGTCCAGCCCGTGCACCTCAGCCAGGCCGACTCATCGAGCACCGGCATCGTCTCGTTTCTCCTCGCCGCCATCTGGGTCTGCGTCCTCATCGGAATCCTCATCGCCATGCGCTGGGGCATCAAACGGCTAGACACGCTGCTATCAGGCGCGACAGGACCTTGGGCATGGGGCGGCGGCATCCTCCTCGTCGCGCTCAGGCTGGCCTTCGTGCTGTGCGTCCTCGGCGTTTCAGCTCTGATCTTCAGTCTGATAATCGGGTGATCGACGCCATTCACCACCCATCCGGAGCCAGTTGTTTGGCTGATGACGAGGGGAGGGGGCCCTGCTGACCAGTAGGGACACTCCCCGCGACGCTTCTAGGGTGGGCGATGTTCGGCAGCGTTGGGGGCAAGCCCCCAGACCCCCGCCAACGGGGCCAGATGCCGGCCTGGGGGACGCTCCGCGCCCGCGATGCAGACGAACACACGGGCAGGGTGCAGATGCGTAAGGAGTTGCGTAAGGGATGCCCCGCAGCACCCCACGATCAACCACAAAACCGGACCAACTCATACCCGCTCCCCCGCCCAACATCTCCACGTGCACGGCGACTCGGATTTATCAGCGGACGGGGCAAACGCTGACGGTCAACCCGCGAGCAGGGACGCGGTGCGTGAACGAGCCCGGAACACCCCGTCGAACGAACGAACTTTCGTTCGCCCAACGGAGGGACTCACAAGTTGCAGCCACGTTGATGGCGGCGGACAGATTCCCGCCATGGCGGGAACCTGCAGGAATCTTGGGTCAGATATGACCGCATTTTTCCGCCATGGCGGGAAACTGCGCGCCCGCCTCAGCGAGCCGTACGCGTCAGGAGATGCGCTCGGTGAGCGCTTGCCTAGTGTCGATCAGCCAGTCTTTGTAGTCGAGGTGCGCCTTGCGCAGCGCGGGACCTGGCCAGTCTGCGGGAAGCAGCTCGTCGGGTAGGGCGGGGTCCTCGAGCAGGTGGCGTACGGACGTCGCGCAGGCAGTGAATCGGAGCACGGGGTCGTCGGTGTCGGTGGCCGCGAGCAGCTCACGCGCTCGGTCGGCCCAGCCGGTGAGGTCCCACAGCCTGCCGGCAAGCTCCGCGGGGTCGGTCGTGGGCCGCATCGTCAGCCGCTCGCACAGGTCGGCGAGGTGATCGGACCATGCGAGGTCGAGGTTGGCCGGGCGTACCCAGACGCCCTCACGCAGCTCGGCCAGGCGGAGCTCCGCGAGCGTCGCACGGAGGGTCGCACGGTCGGCGGCGGAGCGGCCGGTCGCGGTCACAACGACCATGTCCCAGTCGCCGTCCCACGCGCTGGTCTGTACGTGGATCGCCGCCTCCTGACGGCGCTGGCGTTGACTCAACCTCTCGGAGAGCTGGTATCTCCCGTCCGCGGTTCGGACCAGGTCGTCGGCGGCGACCATGCGGGAGAGCGCGACGCGGACCGTCGTCTCCGAGAAGCCGACCAGACCTCCGCCGGCGACGAGCTCTCGCGCGGACAACGTCGGCACCTCGGCACCCATGAGCAGGCCCAGGAGCGCCGAACGGGCGGACACAGGACGAAGGGCGTCGGCAGTGGTCGATGACATCGCTCCGGATGTTACATGAGCTCCGCGTCCGCAGGCGATGTGTTATTTACAACACTGTCACAACCGCAAGCGACCTGTAATGTCCAAACCATGAACCTCACCGGACGCACCATCATCATGTCGGGCGGCAGCCGTGGCATCGGCCTGGCCGTAGGCGTCGCCGCGGCAAAGCTGGGAGCCAACGTCACGCTGCTGGCGAAGACGGACAAACCCGACCCACGCCTCCCCGGCACCGTTCACACCGCCGCCGCCGAGATCGAGGAAGCTGGCGGTCAGGCGCTGGCGGTGGTGGGTGACGTACGTGACGAGGCCTCGGTGGAGAACGCGGTCGCGCAGACTGTCGAGCGGTTCGGCGGCATCGACATCGTGCTCAACAACGCCTCCGCGATCGCGCTCGACGGCACGGAGGACCTGCCGATGAAGCGGTTCGACCTGATGACCCAGATCCAGCTGCGCGGGACGTACCTGCTCACGAGCAAGTCGCTCCCCCACCTGCGCGCATCGGCCAACCCGCACATCCTGTCGCTGTCGCCGCCGATCAACCTCTCGCAGCAGTGGCTCGGCGCCCACCCGGCGTACACGCTGGCGAAGTACGGAATGAGTCTGCTGACGCTCAGCTGGGCGGCGGAGTACGCCGAGCACGGCATCGCCGCCAACTGCCTGTGGCCCGAGACCCTCATCGCCACGGCCGCCGTGCAGAACCTCCTCGGCGGGGATGCAGCAGTGGAGAAGTCGCGTACGCCCGAGATCGTCGCCGACGCCGCGATGGAGATTCTGGGGCGCCCCTCGCGCGAGTGCACCGGCAACACGTTCATCGATGTGGACGTGCTGCGGTCTGCCGGAGTCACCGACTTCTCGAAGTACGGCGGGACCGGCGAACTGGAGTACGACATCTTCGTGGACCGGCCATGACCAGTCTCCTGCGGGAGCGTCGCGAAGACATCGAGATCCTCCGGCTCAACCGCCCCGAGAAGCGGAACGCCCTCGACACCCCGACACTGCACCTGCTCAACGACGCGTTGAGAGAGCTGTCCGAGGACGACGAAGTTCGCGCTGTCGTCCTCTCCACGACGTCGACCACTGCGTTCTGCGCAGGCGCAGACGTCACCGAACCCCTGGACGCAGCCGGCGGGGTCGCCCGGATGGAGGCGTTCGCGGAGCTCTACCGGCTCGTCGAGCAGGTGCCCGTGCCGACGATCGCTGTCTGCGTCGGCAACTGCGTGGGCGCCGGCGCCGAGATCATCGCCGGCTGCGACCTGCGCGTGGCCGGGGACAATCTGAAGCTCGCGTGGGCGGGAGCTCGGCTGGGCGTTCCGGTCGGGCCGGCCCGGCTGACCCAGCTCGTGGGCCTCTCGCGCGCCAAGGAGCTGATCTACACCGGGCGCCCTGTCGGGGCGGACGAGGCAGTCGTGATGGGCCTTGCGCAGCGCAAGGCCCCTGCCGACGAGGCCGAGGCGATCGCTCTCGAGCTGGCTGGACTCGTCTCGCGTCAGTCGCCCGACGGGATTCGCACCCTGAAGGAGATGTTTCGCGAGCTCGAGGACATCCCCGACCGCATCACGTACGAGAACGAGCGGCTGCTGGACTTCCAGAGGAACAGTGTCGGACTGCCGCAGGGCTAGCTGACCTGCGCGCGCGACTCACAGGGCGCCGACGGCGCGGAGGACGAACTCCTCGATCCGCTCGGCGGGGAGGTGGCGGGTGCCGAGGACGGCATGGACGAGGGCGAGAGTGGCGTCGACGTCGGTGACGGCGAAGACGCCCTGCTCGGCACCCTGCTCGAGGATCTCGGCGAGGACCTGCTCGACGGCGACGACGTGCTCACGGATCTCCTGGCGCGCCTCCTCGGGGAGCCCGCCGTAGACCTGGGGGCCGAAGCCCATGTGGAACTTCTCGCCGAGCGTGAGGTGGTTGCGTACGTAGATCCGCAGCCGTTCGGCCGGCTGGTCGCTCGCGGCGAGCTGGGACTGCAGGGATGCGACGTACTCCGAGGTCTCGTGGGTCGCGAACGCGACCATCACCGCGTCGCGGTCCTTGAAGTGGTGGTAGATCGCAGTGCGTCCGATCTCCGCGCGCTGCGCCAGCTTCGACATGCTGATGGCGTCGTAGCTGCCCTCGGCCATCAGCTCCGCGAATGCCGCGAAGATCCGCTCGCGCACCAGTCTGCGGTGCTCGGGGACGTTCTCGGCGGCGATACGGGGCACGAGAGCGAACCCTAGTTCACCTGCGATAGGTGTCGAGGCGGCCGGCGAGCTCCTCGAAAAGGGCCTGGTTGAGACCGAAGGCGACCTGGACCTCCTCGACGATGCGGATCTTCTCCGCGGGGTCGAGGGCCAGCGCGTCGAGGCGTGCGCGGTAGCCGTCCTTGTAGGGCTTCGGCTTCGGGATCTCGGCGAACTCGTAGAACGCCACCCCCTCGCCGTCGAGCTCGAAGAACCGGTCGAGCAGCCGGCCGATCGCCTGGCCACCGGAGAGGTCACCCAGGTAGCGGGTGTAGTGGTGGGCGGCGTAGAGACCGCCCCAGGCGCGGGTGGCCTCGATCCGAGCAACGTACGCATCGGCAGCCGCCGACTCCACAGCATCGCCCTCGACACCGGGCGCCCACACAGCCAGGTCGGCATCGATCGCGGCCAGGCGCTCGAGGGCGACGTCATGGACGGCCTCGGCGATGGCATCCGTGGCGGCCAGGTCCCGGCCCACCGTCTCGAGCGCGACGTAGACCTTGCGCAGGCGCAGCAGGTAGTCGGCGTACCCCTGCTCGTTGACCCGGCCGGCCAGCAACTCCTCCATGAACGAGGAGCTCTCGGCAGCGGTGTGCTGGATCCGGGACCCCTCACGCATCAGCGCGGAGAGTGGAGCGTCGGGCATCTCATCGGCGAGAAGGGCGGACATGTGTGCTCCAGTCAGGGTCGGGCGGCAGCGATCGGCGGTCCGGCAAAGATACTGACACACTGTCAGAAAGTCGGCAAGGTTTTAGTTAGGTCACCCTAACAAAACGGTCCAAAGCGGTGAGCAATCGCGCAACGGATCAGGTTGTGGAGATGCCTACAGCACATTGTTCACGAAGCCGAGAGGACAACGTGATGACCACAACATGCCCAGGCATCTCAGACTTTCAAGTTTCGTTCCCGACGAAGATCCACAAGGGGTCCGATCGGGTGCTCGAAGACGAGGTGTTGCCGCGAAAGTTACGGCCGATTTCGCGGGTCATCGGGGCCCTGCGTACGCCTATGCACCCGCGATCTGACGTGGCTAGACTCCCCGCTTCGTCACGGCGAGTCACAGCAACCGGGGGGCTGCAGAGGCTGACTTCTACTCGTCGTGCCCTGTCATCGACAGTTATCAACACCATTGGAGAAGTCACTTGCGCTCCCCACTCTCGGTCCGCGGAGCCGCCCTTGTTGCGGCGACCGCGATGATCGGTCTTTCCGTGACCGCGGCCCCGGCGACTGCGGCGGAGAAGAAGCCGCAGGCCAAGGCCTCGTCGGTCGCTCTGACCGTCAACGTTTCTGACAAGGTCAAGGTCGACACCGGCCGCTACACCGCCACGTACAACGGCAAGAAGACCGTCAACTCGGGCACCAACAAGCCGGCTCTGCCGCTCCTCGCGGGCGACCAGCAGCTGCTCTCGGTCGGCGTCTTCGCCCAGGACGCGGCCGCCGCCCTCCAGAACGGCACCGCCTACTCCGGCGCCTGCTCGGCCCTGGCCGGCAAGGGCGCGACCCTGGTCGCCATCGGCGACGGCTCCAGCTGCGTCAAGCCGGGCGAGGCCGTCACGGTGAACCTCGCCGAGCTCGACCTCCAGAAGCTGGGCGCCACCACCGACTACCTGCTCAACGACGAGAGCAAGGACTTCCACGTCAAGCTCGGCCCGGTCAACGACCTGGTGCAGACCGTCGTCTCCGGCGTGCTCGCCAAGGTCGGCGGTCTCTCGGTCGGTGTCGACCTCGACGCCGCGGAGAGCACCTGCATGGCGCAGGGCACCGAGTTCAAGGGCAAGACCCAGCTCAAGAACGCCGCCGTCACCGTCAACGTCCCCGGCAAGGGCGACATCAAGGTCGCCGACCTGCCGGCGAACCCCAAGAAGAACACGACGGTCGTCCCGGACCTCTCGCCGGTGACCGACGCCGTCCTCGGCCGCGTCGACACGCTGCTCCAGTCGGGCCTCAAGAACGACGTCGGGCTGGGCGACATGAGCGTCTCGATCCGCATCGACCTGATCGAGCACATCAAGGAGCAGCTCGCCGTACTGCTCAAGGGCCTCGAGACCGACCTGGTCAAGCTCACCATGAACAAGCAGGACAAGACCGCCAAGTCGCTCGAGGTGTCCGCCCTGGACATCAACGTCCTCGACGCGGTGAAGAAGGTCGGCGCCCCGACCGCTGCCAAGGTCGCCATCGGCACCAGCACCTGCGGCACCAACGGCCTCACCGCCTCCGAGGAGAAGGCCGCGGCCACGGGTGACAAGAAGAACGTCGACGTCGTCGTCTCCGGCGACAAGTCCGACCCGGACTCGAGCGTCGCGGTGAAGCCGGACAACGCCCCGGCCAACGCCGAGCTCAACCTGCTCTCGTCCCCGGCCGCCAAGGGCGGGTTCGCCGCCGGCGCGCTCGTGCTGCTCGTCGCCGCTGCTGCCGCCACCCGGTGGTTCCTGCTGCGCCGCGCGCACGCCTGATCCCCTGATCAGGACTCCCCTGTAGACCGTTGTAAAACCTGCAACACCCGCATCCCGGGCCAAGGCTCCAGCCTTGGCCCGGGATGCGCTCGTTTTGTCGGAAGGGGGCAGATTCTGGGCGGCGCGCCTGCGTGCCGCCCGCCGCGAGATCCGACAAAGTTGGGCCGCCCCCGATGCTCCCCAGAGCTCTTCCCCCAACTCTTCGGAGTCACCCCATGCTGCGCCCGCTGGCGACCCTGCTCGCCGTCGTACTCCTCTGCTCCGGCTGCGTCGAGGTCGCCGAGCCCGACACCGCCGTCCAAGCCGGATACGGCGCCGACAGCGGCGAGGAGGTCAGCCTTCCGCTGACCGAGGCCATCGCGAAGCTCCCCGTCGCCAAGGAGGTCACCTCCGGCTACGAGCGCGAGAAGTTCAACCACTGGGTCGATGCGGACGGCGACTGCCAGGACGCCCGCACCGAGGTGCTCCTCGAGGAGTCGAAGAAGAAGGCGCGCGGCAGGTGCGACGTCACCAGGGGCGAATGGCTCTCCACGTATGACGGGGTCACCGTCAAGCGCCCTGGCGGCCTCGACATCGACCACATGATCGCGCTCAAGGAGGGCTGGGAGTCCGGCGCCGACGCCTGGACCGACGAGCAGCGAGAGGCGTACGCCAACGACCTCGGCGACCCGCGCGCACTCATCGCCGTCACCGCCGCGACCAACCGCAGCAAGGGCGACCAGGACCCGGCCGACTGGATGCCCGACGCCACGAGCTACCACTGCACATACGTCGCCGACTGGGTCGCCGTGAAGATCCGCTGGAGCCTCTTCGTCGACCGCGCGGAGAAGGCCGCGATCGAGGACATCGCCGCCGGCTGCGACAACCCCGAGATCACCGTACGGCTGGCCGGGCCGGCCCAGAACGATCCGAGCCCGAGCGACCCGTCCCCGGGTGACCCGGAGCAGAGCACCGTTCCCGCGGGCGGCTCGGGTGACGACCCCCGTTTCGACACCTGCGCCAAGGCGATCGCGAAGGGCTACGGGCCCTACCGGAAGGGCCGCGACGCCGAGTACGCGTGGTACCGCGACGGCGACAAGGACGGCACGGTCTGCGACAGCTGACCGACACCCGGATTCCGCAGGTCAGAAGCGATACCCCAGCCCGTAACGTACGAGGCTCCTCTGCCGTTGAGTGTGACGAAGGTCAAAGGGAGAGGGAATTTACGTGCGCACAACACTCATCGCGCGGGGAGCCGCCGTGGCGGCTGCAGCCGCCATGGTTGCCTTGTCAGCCGCACCTGCGAATGCCGCCACGGTGTCGCAGGCGTCCGCAACCGCGCTGAGCCTCGAGCTCGCCGGCACCGGAGCGACCGACTCAGGCACCTACGCCGTCACCAACGACGGCTCCAGCGAGTCTGCCAAGGGCACCAACGAGCCGCTCATCACCGCGCTCGCAGGCCAGGACGCGATCCAGGCGGGCACTCTGGCCCAGGACGCGGTGGCCAAGAAGAACGCCACTTCGGCAGCATGCTCGGGTCTCGCCGGCGACGGAGCGACCTTGGTCGCGGCCGGTTCCGGCGACTGCCTCAGCGGCGGCGACAACATCTCACTCGACGCGGGCAGCCTCGACTTCTCCGACGTCGAGCTCGTCTCGTCCGGTCTCTTCCAGGGCGTCGACAAGCAGCTGATCACCGCGCTGAAGGATGCGGGACTGAGCCAGACCGCGGTCACCGACCCGCTGTCGGCAGCGCTCAAGCAGGTCCTCGCGGCGCTGGGCGACCCCGGCCTGCACCTCGACCTCGGCGCCGTGCAGAGCAGCTGCATCGCCGACAAGGACAAGGCCTCCGGCGACAGCAGCCTGGCGAACAGCAGGGCGTACGTCACCGTCCCGACGATGGGCGACGTCACCTTGGTCGACCTTCCGGTCGACCCTGACGTCAACCAGAAGGTCGTCACCGACCTGACCGGCGTGACCGACGCGATCCTGGACGCTCTGCGCACCCAGTTCACCAACGCCCTGCAGGGCGCGCTGGCGCCGGCCAACGAAGCGCTCAACCAGCTTCAGACGCAGGTGCTCGATACGGCTCTCGGTCAGATCCAGTCGCAGCTCGCGCCGCTCGAGGACAACGTTCTCGACATCACCCTCAACGCCCAGAACACCTCCCCGGGCGCGATCACGGTGACCGCGCTCGACGTGAAGGTCCTTCCGGCAGCCGAGGCGTTCGTCGGCAGCAGCCTGGCGCACCTGACCATCGGCACCAGCAGCTGTGGCCCGAACAGCCCGGCCACGAAGACGGTCGTCAACAAGCCGCCCAAGGCAGCCAACCCGCCGGCTTCGGTCCCGACCGTCGTGACCGCCGGCATGGAAAGCTACGACGACGGCAGCGCCGGACGCATCGCTCTCGTCACCCTGCTGCTCCTCGCGGCCGCGGGCGCCGGTGTGGCGACGTACGTCCGCATGTTGCGGCGTGGCTGACACCTCTGTTGACTCGCCGCCGCGGCTTGCCGCGGCGGCGGGTGGCCTCTGGACCGCGTTGGTCGTGCTCGCCGTCGCGATGGTGCTGGCCGGGCTGTTGTGGCCCAGCGGCAGCGCGGCGGTGGAGGTGCCACCCGGCGCTCCGCAACGCCTCGAGCTGCCCGGGCTGAACACTAAGGCGAAGGTCGTCCCGATCCGGCTCGACGGCGAGGTACTCGACCCGCCGCGCAACCCGCGCGAGATCGGCTGGTGGGTCGGCAGCGCCAAGCCCGGCTCAGCGCAGGGTCAGACCGTGGTCACCGGCCACACCGTGCACACCGGCGGCGGCAGCCTCAACAAGCTCGACCACATCGAGGAGGGGCAGGAGGTCGACATCGTCACCAAGGACGGGACCTTCCAGCACCAGGTCGACTCCGTCGAGGTGCTCAGCCGCAAGGAGCTCGCCGAGCAGGCCCAGCGGCTCTTCGGGCAGGACCACGGCGACGGCCGGCTGGTGATCATCACCTGCACTGACTGGAACGGCTCGAGCTACGACAGCAACGTCGTCGTGCTCGCACATCGTTTCAACGCGTTGCCAAAGGCTCAGAAGAAGAGCTAGAGGTAGAGGCCCGTCGATTCGTCGCCGATCCGCTCGGCGGCGACGGCGTGCACGTCGCGCTCGCGCATCAGGACGTACACCTCTCCGGCGACCTCGACCTCCGGCTTGTCGTCGGCGTCGAAGAGCACTCGGTCACCGATCTCGACGGCCCGCGCGTGCGGGCCGACCGCGACCACCCGTGACCAGGTGAGCCGCCGGGCCGCGCCCATGGCAGCGGTCGCCGGGATGACGATGCCGCCGGAGGAGCGACGCTCACCGGCGTCGGACCCGACCTCGACCAGCACCCGGTCGTGGAGCATCTTGATGGGGGTCTTGTCGGTCACGTCCGTGTTGCCTTGCCGGTGGGGAGTGGTCAGTTGGCCTTGGTGATCTTACGCAGCGTGGCCATGAGCACGACGGTGCCCACCACCCCGCCGACGGTCTTCGCGATGTTGCCCATCTTCGGCTCGCCGGAGACCGGGTCGACATAGACCGCCTTGAAGGCCGCCACCTGGCGCTGGACGATCGTCTTCGGGCTACCCCGGTAGATCAGCTCGTCGATGGTGCCTGCGAGCCGGTCGCGGATCTCTTCGATCTCGGACTCGAGCGAGGAAGTCTGGTCCTTGGACATGCGCAGACCTTAGCAACCGGCGTACGTCCACTGCGCGCTCCACCGCTGCGGTTCGCCTGGGAATGTTCGCTAGGTTGGCTCCATGACGCGTCTCGAGCCGGGCGATGTGGCCCCCGACTTCACTCTTCCCGACGACACCGGCGCGGAGGTCTCGCTCAGCAGCCTCCGCGGCCGCAAGGTGATCGTCTACTTCTACCCCGCCGCGATGACCCCCGGTTGCACCAAGCAGGCCTGCGACTTCACCGACTCGATCGACTCGCTGAAGGCCGCCGGCTACGAAGTCATCGGCGTGTCAAAGGACAAGCCCGCCAAGCTCGCGAAGTTCCGCGAGCGTGACGGGCTCACCATCACCCTGGCCTCCGACGAGGACCTCTCGGTGCACAAGGCGTACGACGCCTACGGCGAGAAGAAGCTCTACGGCAAGGTCGTCGAAGGGGTCATCCGCTCGACGTTCGTGGTCGACGAGGAGGGCAAGATCGAGGTCGCGCAGTACAACGTCAAGGCGACCGGTCACGTCGCCAAGCTCCGTCGCGACCTCGGCCTCGCCTCGTAGGTCTACTGCTGGTCGTCGGGCTTCTTGAAGTCAGGCGGAGGAGGTGCGTCCTCCCCCGGGATCTCCTTGGGCGGCTCGACGACCACCGGGCCGGTGCCGGCACTCCACTTGGCACCGGTCTCCATCAGCCACTCGCCCGCCTGGGCGGCGACGTCGGTGGCGGCAGCGCCGACCTGGAGCAGACCCGACAGGGCCTGGTTGCGCGGCGTGTCCGCATCCGGTGCGGACGCCACCGCGGCCCGCTTGGCCTCGATCTGAGCCTTGAACTCGCCGGCCTTCTCGACGGCCTTCTCGCCGCCGGTGACAAGGTGAGGTGCCGACTTCACCTTGGCGTCCGCAACAGCAGGCTTGGCGCCTTCGACGCCCTTCTGGACGCCATCGCGCCAGTTGGACGCGTTGTCCTTGAACGACATGACTTCATCCCTCTCCCTGGATGGGGTGTTGTTCTTCCATCCTTGAGGGTCCGGTGACCAATGTCCATGGGGATCGACCCTGGGACGCCCCGGGTCAGACCCGGACTCGGCGTGCGGTCTCGGGACGGTACTCGAATCGCAGAGATGACGCCCTCGACCTCCTAGGTCCTTGTCTCGCGCTCGTTTCACAGCCACCGCGAGCGTCCAGCACCCCGGTCACCGAGCCAACCATCGCTAACGTTCAGCGAGCATTAGATGCGTAGTCATTGCCCGAACTACGAGCCGTGACTACGTCGCCTCTGGTCCGCTACGCGCGCTGACCTGTCGAGATGCAAAGTGCCATCAACAAGGGTGATCGTGAGCATCTGACCGTCGATGACTCCAAGGTGGGCAAATGGCGCACCCCAATATTGGGTAGGCAAAGAGAAATCCCGCAGCCCGCTGAGACCGCGCCGGGAGACCCTCCTCTCAGACCTCGCCGAGGCGGCCCACGGGCCGCACTTGCTCCTCGGTTTCAAGAGATCCCCACGATTCACCCGAGACCGGCCCAGGCCGACCGCGACTGTCATCCCTGTCCGCCCGCCTGGTCTCGGGTAATTCAGCCCTGCCTGCCCATCACAGGTACGGACCACAACAACGCATTGAAAGAAGCACCAACCCATGAGTACCTCCTACCCGCCCCCTCCAGCCGCTACGGGTGTCACGCCTCTCGATCAGGCGATCCACAAGGCCGCCACCGACGGCTGGACCGTCGTCAACCGCGACTCCCACAACGCCGTCCTCAACAAGGGCGGCAAGGTCCGCCACGTGATGCACGGCATCATCTCCCTGCTCACCTGCGGCGTCTGGCTGTGGGGCTGGGCCATCGTCGCCATCCTCGGCGCGAAGCAGATGATGACGCTGTCGATGGACGCTAATGGCCACGTCACCCAGCAGGGGCCGAAGTCCCGTACGCCCTACCTCGCCGGTGTGGCCGGACTCTTCGTCGTCCTCGCGATCATCGCTGCGCTGACGGGCGGCGGTGGTGACGACACCACCGCTACCGACGGCGGCGACTCGGCCGCCCAGGAGGCACCCGTCGAGGAGGCCGCGGCCAAGGACGAGGAGAAGGCCAAGCCGAAGCCCAAGGCGAAGCCGATGGTGGTCAGCACTGAGGACCTGATCAAGGAGTTCCAGGACAGCGAGTTCACCGCGGACAAGAAATACAAGGGCAAGACCCTGAAGATCACCGGCGGTGTGGTCTCCTCCATCGACGCCCAGGTCTTCGATGACGATAAGTACGACGTCTCGTTCGACTCAGGTGGAGAGTTCGAAATTCTGAGCGTCAACTGCCGCGGTGTTGCCGACAAGTACCTCGACACCCTCGAACCTGGCCAAGAAGTCACCGTGGTCGGCAAGTTCGATGACGGCGGCGACCTCGGCATCGAGATGAAGTCCTGCGACTTCTGACGAGCGGCCTGGAAAGATCTTGGTGATCTGCGGCACTGTGCTGGGTTGGTTCGAGTAATAACGTTCTGGTGCCGAAGGCGGGACTTGAACCCGCACGCCCTGGAGCACAGGAACCTAAATCCTGCGTGTCTGCCAATTCCACCACTTCGGCCGAGCGGCGATCAGTCTAGAGACTGATCGCCGTTCGTGGTTAGCCGCCGGTCAGGCGACGTTGTACTTGTCGCCCTCGGCCTTCTCGGGCAGCGCCCAGAAGACGATCAGCACGATGATGCCGACGCAGGTCAGGTAGAGCAGCTGCCACCAGCCGGAGCGGCCGGTGTCGTGCAGGCGACGAGCGCCGACGGCGAGGGACGGGACCAGGACGGCGAGCCCGAAGATGCCACCGACGATGGAGCCGGCGGTCGAGTCGGCACCGAGGATCAGGTTGATCGCCATGTTGACGACCACGGCGAACAGCCAGGGCCACCAGAACTCGGACCGGCTGGAGCGCCCCTCGAAGGAGGCGTACTTCTTGAAGAAGCGAACGATGGCGTCGCGAGGCGACGCGCCGCGGAGCGGCTGGCTCAGCGGAACTTCGCCCACGGGACCAGCGCCGTACGGCTGCTGCGGGGGCGGGGGCGGCGGGTAATCCGTCACTTCGGATTTCTCCTCGTTGAGATGGGTTGGATGTGCGAAACCTAGTCGGGACGGACTCCGGGGTAAAGGACCGTTACCCCTAGGGTTGAGCCATGACCACGCTGGTCCTTGCCTCCAAGTCCCCCGCCCGGCTGCAGACGCTGCGCAGCGCAGGTGTCGAGCCTGTGGTGATCGTCTCCGGCGTCGACGAGAGCAAGCTCGATGGGCTGCCGCCGACAGAGCTGGCGCTCGGGCTCGCCGAGCTCAAGCGGGACGCGGTCGCCGGCCGACCCGAGGTGCCCGAAGGGGCGCTCGTGCTGGGGTGCGACAGCGTCCTCGAGCTCGACGGAAAGCCCCTGGGGAAGCCGCACGATCCCGAGGAGGCGACCCAGCGCTGGCGGGAGATGCGGGGGCGCAGCGGCGTACTCGTCTCCGGGCATGCGCTGATCGACACCGCGACCGGTCAGCAGGTGTCGCAGACCGCTGCCACCACGGTGCACTTCGCCGACGTGAGCGACGAGGAGATCGCTGCGTACGTCGCGACTGGCGAGCCGCTGCACGTCGCCGGGGCGTTCACGATCGACGGGCTCGGCGGGGCGTTCATCACCGGGATCGAGGGCGACCACCACAACGTGGTCGGGTTGAGCCTGCCGCTGCTACGCGACCTGCTCAGCCGGCTCGGTCACGCGTGGCCGGCTCTGTGGAACCGTTGACCGGCTCGCGGCGCTCCGAGGCCAGCAGCACCGTCGGGCCTGCCGCGGCCTTCAGCGCTTCGGCCTCCTCCTCGACGCTGCCGTAGACCTGCGTGTAGCGGATGGGCTGGCCGAAGACGAACTTCCGGAAGAGGAAGAACCGGGCGATCTGGCCCAGCAGCACGCCGACCACGTTGGCGGAGAGGTTGTCGGCGATCGCGCTGTCCCAGCCGATCACGCTACGGGTGACGTACAGGCAGGCGATCGGCAGCAGCATCGTCACCGCGTTGATCACGACGTAGGCCGTGAACCCGCCGTCGGGGTGGCCGGAGACGCGGTGACGGAACGTCCAGCGACGGCTCAGGTCGTAGCTGATCAGCATGCCGACCGTGTTGGCGATGACGTAGGCCGGGATCGGCTGACCGTTCATCGGCCCGGCGCCCATGAAGAAGCCGTGGACCAGTCCGTTGAACAGCACGAAAGCGACTGCTGTCGCGATTCCGCCGACCATCATGAAGCGGACCACCTCTCCGAAGAGGCGGGTGCGACGCAGCCGTCCTAGCAGCTGTCCCCCGAACACCATGTGGCCACAGTAAACGGTCAATGGTGAGATGGCTCTTGATTACTTCGCGGGTTTCGTTCAGCGTGCCGTAAGATTCGCGCCTATTCGACGGGCTCTACTCCACAGGAAGGCCGAGACCCCTGGCGATCAGCATGCGCTGCACCTCGGAGGTGCCTTCGCCGATCTCGAGGATCTTCGCGTCGCGGTAGAAGCGGGCCACCGGATACTCCTCCATGAACCCGTAGCCGCCGAAGACCTGGGTGGCGATGCGGGTCGCGGTGACGGCCGACTCGGTGGCGTACAGCTTGGCGGCGGCAGCCGCCTGCTTGAACTCCTTCATCGTCACGGCACCCGAGTCGAGTCCGGACTTCATGGCCGCGGCCTCGTACGTCAGCAGGCGCGAGGCCCGCAGCATGACCTCGAGGTCGGCGATCTGGAAGGCGACGCCCTGCTTGCGGCCGATCGGGCCGCCGAAGGTCTGCCGCTCCCCCGCGTACTCGAGCGCCATGTCGAGGCAGGCCTGAATACAGCCGACAGCGAGCGCGGCAATCGCGACGCGGCCGTCGTCGAGGGTGGCGAGGAACTGGGCGTAGCCACGGCCGCGCTCACCGAGGAGGTGGTCGGCCGGCACCCGGGCGCCGTCGAAGGAGAGCGGGTGGGTGTCGGAGGCGTGCCAGCCGAGCTTGTCGTACGCCTTCTCGGCGGTGAACCCGGGCGTGCCCGAGGGGATCATGATGGTGCTGATCTCGGGCTTGCCGTTGTCGCGGGTGCCGGTGCGCGCCGTGACGGTGACGACCGAGGTGATCGAGGAACCGGAGTTGGTGATGAACTGCTTGGCGCCGTCGACGACCCACTCCTCGCCGTCGAGGACGGCCTTGGTGGCGGTCGCGCCGGCGTCGGAGCCGGCACCCGGCTCGGTCAGCCCGAACCCGGCCAGCTTCTTGCCCGCGACGAGGTCAGGGAGCCAGCGCTCCTTCTGCTCGTCGGTGCCGTAGGTGAGGATCGGGTTGATGCCCAGGCCGACGGCGGCCTCGAGCGTGATCCCGATCGACTGGTCGACGCGGCCGAGCTCCTCGATCGCGACGCAGAGCGCGACCAGGTCACCCTCGCCCCCGCCGTACGCCTCGGGCGCGGTCAGGCCGAAGAGGCCCAGCTCACCCATCTTGTGGACCACGTCGACGGGGAAGTGATGGTCGCGGTCCCACTGCGAGGCATGGGGCGCGATCTCCTTCTGGGCGAAGTCACGGACGACAGCACGCAACTCTTCGTGCTCGGGCTGGAGAAAGGAGGTCACGCGCCCCAGGTTAGCGCTTATTAACCTGGGGCGCGAGATCCGCGTCACATCTCTACCGGAATGTTCCCGTCGAGACCGTCCCAGCGATCCTCCGCTGGAAGATCAGGTAGACGACCAGCACCGGAAGCACGGTCAGCACCACCCCGGCGAAGAGCGCACCGAAGTCGACGTTGTAACCCGCCTGCGAGGAGAACGACGCCATGCCCTGGGTGAGCACGTAGTTGTCCCGGTTGGTGTTGAGCGCCACCGGGAGCAGGAACTGGTTCCACAGCCCGAGGAAGTTGAAGATCGCCACGCCGGCCATGCCAGGTGCGGCCATCGGCAGCATGATCTGGAAGAACGTGCGCCACTCGCCCGCACCGTCCATCATCGCGGCCTCGTAGACGTCGTCGGGCAGCGTCTTGAAGAAGGCGTAGAGGAAGAAGACGGTGAACGGCAGCGCGTAGGCGACGTAGGTCAGGGTCAGCCCGGGCAGCGTGTTGAGCAGCCCGAAGCCCTGGAGCACGAAGAACAGCGGCACGATGACCAGGAAGACCGGGAAGGTCAGCCCAGCGAGCATCGTGTAGTAGATGACCCTGCGGCCGAAGAACTCGAACCGCGCCAGCACGTAGGCGCACATCGCCCCCAGCAGCATCACCAGCACCAACGCGGTGCCGACGACGATGACGGTGTTGAAGAAGTACGTCCCGATGCCGGCCTTGGTCCAGGCGCTGACGTAGTTGTCGAAGTTCCACTCCGCGGGCAGAGAGAACGGCGAGGACAGGATCTCCTTCGACGTCTTGAACGAGGAGAGCACCACCCAGCAGAAGGGCACGATGACGATGACCGACCAGATGATCAGCATCGTGTGCGAGGTGCCGGCGACCAGTGCGTCGCCGGGCGTACGTCGCCCGCCCTCGGAGCGGGCAGCGACAGGCTTGTCCAGAGTGACGGCGCTCATCGGCGTACGTCTCCCTTCTTGTCCCGTCCGCCAGCGAAGTGGAAGACGACGAAGACCAGGGCGGCGAAGAGCAGCGTGACCAGGGCGAGCACCACGCCCATCGAGGTAGCGTAGCCGAACTGGCTCTTCTTGAAGGCGGTGTTCATCAGGTGCTGGCTCATCGTCAGCGTGCTGTTGGCAGGGCCGCCGCCAGGGGCGAGCGCCGCCATGAAGACGTACGCATCCAGGGTGAGGATCCCCAGATAGATGTAGGCCGTCTGCACGTTGTCACGGATCGAGGGGAGCGTGATCGAGATGGCGGTGCGGAAACGGCCGGCACCATCGATGCGGGCGGCCTCGTAGATCTCTGCGGGTACGCCCTTGATGGCGGCCACGAAGAGCACCGTGTAGAAGCCGATGCTCGCCCAGATGATCACGAACATCGAAGCAGGCATCGCCGCACGCACCTCCCCGAGCCAGGCATAGTCCTTGAACCCGTCGAGGCCGATGCCGGTGAGCATGCCGTTGAGCAGGCCGGCGGCCGGATCGTAGACCTGAGCCCAGAGCAGACCGATGACGACGGCCGGGACGGCGTAGGGGAAGAACGAGACGACCCGGTAGAAGCCGGACCCGTTCAGACCGCGGACCTGACCGGTGCTGGGACCGGCGGTGGTCACGACCACCGCGATCGCCAGCGCCGCGACCAGAGTCACGAACGGCACCACGATCGTGAGCAGTACGTTGTTGCGCAGTGCCTTGACGAAGGTCTCGTCGTCGAGGAGCTTGGCGTAGTTGTCCAGGCCGACGAAGTTCATGACCGGCGAGAAGCCGGTCCAGTCGGTCAGCGAGTAGAAGAGGGCCTGCCCGATCGGGACCACGACGAAGATGACAAAGACCGCGACCGGGAGGCCGAGGAAGACCGTCATGAACAACGCCCGGTCGAGGGTTAGCTTGCGGCGGCGCCGGCCGGGGGCGGCCCCCCAAGGATTCTCCTCGGAGGGGCCGCCGGCCGTCTGGGCCATCGTGGTGGATGGGTCCGGCATGGTGTCAGGAAACCTTGAGCTTCTCGATCGATGAGTCGTCGGCGACCTTGTCGAAGATGCCCTGGACTGCCTTGGTCAGGCCCTTGACGTCGAGGTCACCGGAGAGGAACGAGTTCCACACGACGAGCTCGTCGGCGTTGGTGCCGTAGTAGTCGTAGAACTGGTAGTTGAAGGTGTTCTCACCGGCGGCGTCGAGCATCGCGCTCTGCGACTTCAGCGCCGCGGAGCCGAACCCGTCCTCAGGGATGGTGTCCTTGACGATGGTCGGCGCGAGCTTCGTCTTGGCGAAGTTGGTCGCGGCCTCCTTCGACAGCATCGCGCGGAGGATCTCCTTGCCACCTGCCGGGTTCTTCGCCTTGCTCGGCACGATGAACGCCTCGCCGGCCGCGGCACGGACGGCCTCGTACGGCAGCGACGGGCTGTCGCTGAGGACGAACTCCGGGATGCCGGTCATCTCGAAGCCCTCCTTGGTGGCGTCCTTCATCTCGTTCTCGATCCAGCCGCCGCTCGGGTAGAGGAGCGCCTGCTGGTCGTTGGACCACTTGGCCTGCGCGGCGGTGAACTGGGTGCCGGCACCGCCCGGGATGAACATGTCCTGGCTGACCATCTCGCCGAGCTTGCCCAGGATGTCCTGGATGACCTTGTGGGACCAGATGCCCTTCTCGAGGTTCTCGAGCCCGAGGCGCACCTCGTCGCCACCCTCCTTGGCCGCCGAGTCGATGACCAGGGTGCGGTAGTAGGTCGCCGCCTCCTTGCCCCACGTCCAGAGGTACTTCTTCTTGGCCTTGGCCTTGGCACCGAGGTCGAGCGCCTCGTCCCAGGTCTTCGGCGCGGTCCAGCCGTTCTCCTCGAAGAGCGAGGCGGAGTACCACACGCCGTAGAGGGTCATGACGTAGTTGATCGCCACGAACCGGTCGCTGTAGGTGCCGGGCACCTTCACGTTCGGGTAGAGGGTCTCCTCGATCTTGACGCCCTCGTAGCTCTCGGCCTCGAAGACGTCGTCGAGCTCCTCGAGCTGGGCGGCGATCGAGCTGAAGCCGATCAGGTCCGCACCCGAGTTGTCGATCAGGTCCGGGGGCGTGCCGCCGACGAAGCGCGGCTGCAGCTCCGTGGCGATCTTGGTGGTCGCGCTGATCTTGAGGTCGGCGTCCGCGAACTCCTTGCCGACCACGCCTGCGGCGAACTCGACGTAGTCGTAGCCGTAGCCACCGTCGAAGATCACTGCGTCGACGGTGCCGTCCTTGGGCATACCGAACGGGTTGGACGCGGACTTGGTGCCACCGCCGGAGTTGTCGGTGTCGCTACCGGGCGCGCCACACGCGGCGAGCGCTCCGGAGAACGACACGAGCGCCGCGCCGGCGAGGGTGCCGCGCAGAAGAGTCCGGCGATCGAGCCGGTGAAGCTGCTGGGACATCGTGCTGCCTTCTTTCGGGTGGGTTCCTCGTTACTTCTTCTTTACGGGTGTTCAGGCCATGCTTCCGATGCGCTCGCCGTAGCGAGCCTTCAACGCATCGTTGTGCTCATCGCCACCCGGGATATTGGCGGAGAGATAGAGGGGCGGGGTCTCGCCTGCCTCCTCGATCCTCGCGGCGGTGGCGAGGGTCAGGAGCTGGGCGATGTAGGCCGCCGTGATGGAGGAGACGGCACCGGCGAGAACGCCGCCGTCACCGACCGGGACGGTTGCGTCGCCGAACGGAGCCAGGTTGTCGATCACCACGTCGGCGATCTCGGCCAGGCGCTTGCCGCTGGGGTGCTTGGGGGTGACTGCGTTGGTGTGCTCGAGGCTGGTCACCGCGATCACCGTGTGGCCCTCCTCCTTCGCGCGCTGCGCGATGCCGACGATCGAGCCGTTGACACCGGAGTTGGACGCGATGAGGAAGACGTCCTCGGGGTGGAACTCGTGGAGCTCCCAGAGCTCGTTGGCGATGTTGGTGTCACGCTCGAGGAGACCACCCTTGAGATCGCTCGCCGGCCGGTCGCCCTTGAGGACCGTGTCGCGCAGAGCGATGGCGTGGGTGGGGATCAGACCACCGGCCCGCCCGGCGATCTCCATCGCGAACGCCTGCGAATGGCCGGTGCCGAACGCCTGCAGCACACCGCCGTTGCGGATGCTGCCGACCATCGCCTCGACCGCCGCGTCGAGGCCACCGGATTGCGCCATCGACTGCAGCTCGGACAGGCGTGTGCGAACCTGCTCATCGAAGGCTCCGAACACGTCTCTGGTCAATTAGTCCACCCACCTAGCAAACTCCGGCCGCGACCGTATGTCGAGGCCTGCGCTCGAAAACTATTTGGAGAGAGTACGCCTGGCAATGGTTTTCTGTTACGAAACGGTGTCAATGAATAACGACTATCTGGGACTCGACGCTGGAGGCACCAGCACTCGCGCCGTCGTGGTCTCCTCCGACGGACGGTGCCGAGGCATCGGAAAGGCCGGCAGCGGCAACCCGACCTCCGCCGGAATCGACGCTGCCACGAGGGCGATCAGGTTCGCCGTCACACAGGCCGTGACCTCCTCTAAAGCCGGTACGCTCGCCGGCGCTGCCCTGGCGGTGGCCGGGGCGGGCGACCCCGGCCACCGGGCCGCGATCGTGGCCGCTCTCTCCGACCTGGTGGCGGTCGAGCCGGTCTTCGACTTCGATGTGCTGGCTGCGTACTTCTCGGGGACGGCGGCTCCCGACGGTTATGTGCTGCTCTCTGGCACGGGCGCGTCGGCGGTGCGTGTCGAGGACGGCCAGCTGGTCGGGATCTCGGACGGACTGGGCTGGCTGCTCGGGGACGTCGGCTCGGGCTTCTGGCTGGGCCGGGAGGTCGCACGTGCCGGGCTGGCGCCGCTCGACGGGCGGGGCGCCGCAACCCTGCTGACCGGCCTGCTGCTGGACCGGCTCGGCATCACCCCGGATGAAACGCCACAAGGCGGACGGACCGGGACTCTGGTCGCGGCGACGGCGGCGCTCTACGCGATGCCGCCGCTGCGACTGGCCGACTTCGCCTCGCTCGTCTTCACCGCGGCGGGTGCCGGCGACGAGGTCGCCGCGGGCATCCTCGACCAGGCGGCCGAGGGGCTGCGGGAGACGCTGGCGGCGGTGCGTACGCCTGAGGTCGAGGGGCCACTGGTCGCGGCCGGGAGCGTCCTGGCCCGGCAGCCCGACTTCGCCGCCCGGGTCGCTCCCGGGGCGGTGGTGGCCACCGACGGCTTGGCCGGAGCGGCCGTGCTGGCGCTGCGGCATGCGGGCGTGCTCGTCGACGACGCCGTGTACCGCCGAGTAACCTCGTCCCTTGCGCAGCTCACCGAGGTGTGACAATCGTTACTACGGGCGGCTGGCGGCAGGGCGAGATGGCCTCCCCTAGCATGTCCATGCATTCACGATGGAGGAGTTCTCGTTGAGCAAGCCACTGACCAAGGTCCTGATCGCCAATCGTGGTGAGATCGCCGTTCGAGTGATCCGTGCGTGCAAGGACGCCGGGATCGGCTCGGTCGCGATCTATGCGGACCCCGACCGTGACGCGCTCTTCGTGCGGCTGGCCGATGAGTCCTACTCCCTGGGTGGAGCAACCCCGGCGGAGTCGTATCTGTCCATCGAGAAGATCATCGACGTGGCCCGCCGCTCGGGTGCGGACTCGGTCCACCCCGGCTACGGGTTCTTGGCCGAGAACGCCGACTTCGCGAAGGCGGTGATCGAGGCCGGGTTCACCTGGATCGGGCCCTCGCCGGAGGCGATCGATGCCCTGGGTGACAAGGCCAAGGCCAAGCAGATCGCGCTCAAGGCCGGTGCCCCGTTGGCGCCGGGTCTCAAGGACCCGGTCAAGGACGCTACCGAGATCGTCTCCTTCGCCCAGGAGTACGGCCTCCCGGTCGCGATCAAGGCCGTCTTCGGTGGCGGCGGCCGCGGTCTGAAGGTCGCCCGCACCCTGGAGGAGATCCCCGACCTCTACGAATCCGCCGTCCGTGAAGCGGTGGGGGCGTTCGGGCGGGGTGAGTGTCTGGTGGAGAAGTTCCTCGACCGCCCGCGTCACGTTGAGACCCAGTGCCTCGCGGACAAGCATGGCAACGTGGTGGTGGTCTCCACGCGTGACTGCTCGCTGCAGCGCCGCCACCAAAAGCTGGTCGAGGAGGCGCCGGCGCCGTTCCTGTCCGAGGAGCAGAACAAGCGGCTCTATGAGTCCTCCAAGGCCATCCTGCGCGAGGCCGGCTACGTCGGCGCCGGGACCTGTGAGTTCCTGGTCGCTGCCGATGGCACCATCTCCTTCCTCGAGGTCAACACCCGCCTCCAGGTCGAACACTGCGTCTCCGAAGAGGTCACCGGCATCGACCTGGTGCGTGAGATGTTCCGGATCGCCGCCGGCGAAGAACTCGGCTATGAGGACCCTGAGGTCCGCGGCCACTCCATCGAGTTCCGGATCAACGCCGAGGACGGCGGCAACAACTTCATGCCAGCGCCGGGCACCCTGACCGAATGGGCACCCCCCGCCGGACCGGGCGTACGCCTGGATGGGGGTTATGAGAAGGGGGAGACCATCCCGGGCTCCTTCGACTCGTTGATCGCCAAGCTGATCGTCTCCGGGCGTGACCGCACCCAAGCGTTGGAGCGTTCGCGTCGGGCGCTGGATGAGTTCAAGGTCGACGGGATGCCGACCGTGATCCCGTTCCACCAGGCCGTGGTCTCCGACCCGGCTTACACCGCTGAGAACGGGTCGTTTGAGGTCTACACGACCTGGATCGAGACCGACTTCGACAACCAGATCACCCCGTATGCCGGTGCTCCTGGTGAGGCGGCCGAGGACGGCGAGCGGCAGACCGTGGTGGTCGAGGTCGGCGGCAAACGCCTCAACGTCTCCCTGCCCGCCGGGCTCGGCGGCCTCGCCGTCGGCGGCGGCGCAGGTGCCGCGAAGAAGCCCAAGCGGTCCGCGAAGAAGGCCGGCGCAGCGGCGTCTGGTGACTCGGTCACCTCCCCGATGCAGGGCACCATCGTCAAGATCGCCGTCGAAGAAGGCCAAGAGGTCACCGAGGGCGACGTCGTGGTGGTCATCGAGGCCATGAAGATGGAACAACCCCTCAAGGCCCACAAGAGCGGCACCATCACCGGCCTGAACGCCACCGTGGGCGAGACCGTCGCCAACGGGGCAGTCATCGCCGAGATCAAGTAGCTGGCTGGACCGGCAGCGGGGGGGGGACGACGGTGAAACGGGGAAAGGCGCGGACGCGTTGGGGGACAAAAAAAAACCC
>NZ_JBEZZS010000052.1:0-27969 GCF_040639295.1 Nocardioides sp. NPDC023903
GAGATTTCGACGTACGCAGCACCTGGATGGCACGCAGCGTGATCTATGACCATCTCGACTCGGTGGAGGGTGATGTCGTCCTCGACGTCTCCGGTGTGGACAGTGCCGATGTGACGGCGCTGAAGCTGCTCGCCGTCGCCACCCGGCAGGCCCATGCCGAGGGCCGCCGCCTCACTCTGCAGGGCTGCACGCCCGCGGTGCGCCGGATGCTCCACCTCTCCAGGCTCTATCGTGTTCTCGAGGTCGAGAACTCACCGCTCATCGCCTAGCGGGCAGTGGGTAAAAGACTGGGCCGGTGAGTGACATCTTCCACACCGGACCCGGTTACTGATCGGTAACCGAGGGGCTAGCATGCCTCTTATGACGGACACCACGCCTTCCGAGCAGAGCCGCCCGGCGAAGGATCGCTCCTGGCTGATGCGGACGTACGCCGGCCACTCGACCGCCGAGGCGTCCAACGAGCTCTATCGCAACAACCTCGCCAAGGGCCAGACCGGTCTCTCGGTCGCCTTCGACCTGCCCACGCAGACCGGCTACGACCCCGACAGCGTCCTCGCCCGCGGCGAGGTCGGCAAGGTGGGCGTGCCGATCATGCACATGGGCGAGATGCGCAAGCTCTTCGACCAGATCCCGCTCACCGAGATGAACACCTCGATGACGATCAACGCGACCGCCATGTGGCTGCTCGCGATGTATCAGGTGGCCGCCGAGGAGCAGAACCCCGGGATGGACCCTGTTGAGGTGGCCGCCAAGCTGGCCGGCACCACCCAGAACGACATCATCAAGGAGTATCTCTCCCGGGGGACGTACGTCTTCCCGCCGGAGCACTCCCTGCGGCTGATCAGCGACATGATCGCCTACACGGTCCACCAGATCCCGAAGTGGAACCCGATCAACATCTGCAGCTACCACCTGCAGGAGGCCGGGGCGACGCCGGTGCAGGAGATCGCCTACGCGATGTGCACCGCCATCTCGGTCCTCGACCAGGTCAAGGCCTCCGGCCAGGTCTCCGAGGAGGACTTCGGCAAGGTCGTCGGCCGGATCTCCTTCTTCGTCAACGCGGGCGTGCGGTTCGTCGAGGAGATGTGCAAGATGCGCGCCTTCGTCGAGCTGTGGGACGAGATCACCCGTGAGCGCTACGGCGTCGAGGACCCGAAGATGCGCCGGTTCCGCTACGGCGTACAGGTCAACTCCCTCGGCCTGACCGAGGCGCAGCCGGAGAACAACGTCCAGCGCATCGTGCTGGAGATGCTCGCGGTGACGCTGTCCAAGAACGCGCGGGCGCGCGCGGTGCAGCTGCCCGCCTGGAACGAGGCGCTCGGCCTCCCGCGTCCGTGGGACCAGCAGTGGTCGCTGCGCCTGCAGCAGGTCCTCGCCTACGAGTCCGACCTGCTGGAGTACGGCGACCTCTTCGACGGCTCGCCGGTCGTCGAGGCCAAGGTGGCTGAGCTCGTCGCGGGCGCCAAGGAGGAGATCGACCGGGTCCAGGCCATGGGCGGCGCGATCGCCGCGGTCGACACCGGTTACATGAAGTCCGAGCTGGTCTCCTCGCACGCGCGCCGTCGCGCCGCGATCGAGTCGGGTGACGAGATCATCGTCGGGGTCAACAAGTTCACCACCACCGAGCCGAGCCCGCTGACCGCGGATCTGGACGCCGCGATCATGGTCGCCGATCCCCGTGCCGAGGAGGCCGCTAAGGCCTCTCTCGAGGCGTGGAAGGCCGAGCGTGACGAGACGGCCGTCTCCGAGGCGCTCGCCGCTCTGGCCGCCGCCGCGAAGACCGACGCCAACCTGATGGAGGCCACCCTGGCTGCGGCCCGGGCGGGCGCGACCACGGGGGAGTGGGCCGGCACCCTGCGCGAGGTCTTCGGCGAGTTCCGGGCGCCCACCGGGGTCTCCGGCGCCGTCGGTGCCGCGGAGGCCGGTGCCGAGCTCTCGGCCGTACGCGACCGGGTCAAGGTCACCGGCGAGGAGCTCGGCGTCAAGCTGCGCATGCTCGTCGGCAAGCCCGGCCTGGACGGTCACTCCAACGGCGCCGAGCAGGTCGCGGTCCGGGCCCGTGACGCCGGCTTCGAGGTCATCTACCAGGGCATCCGGCTCACCCCTGAGCAGATCGTCGCCGCGGCGGTCGCCGAGGACGTACACGTCGTCGGGCTCTCCATCCTCTCCGGCTCGCACATGTCGCTCGTGCCGTCCGTGGTCGACGGGCTGCGCGAGGCGGGCTTGGGCGACGTACCCGTCATCGTCGGTGGCATCGTGCCCGAGTCCGACGCGAAGACGCTGATCGCGTCGGGGGTCGCGGCGGTCTACACGCCCAAGGACTTCAGCCTCACCGAGATCATGGCCGACATCGTCGAGGTCATCCGCAAGGCCAACGACCTGTCCTGAGTCGAGGATCGACACGGCTCCCGAAAAAACTTCGGGAGCCGTGTCGATCCGGGTGCGTGGCCATTCGTGAAAGGGGCAGAGGGAGGCGGACAGCGCCTCCCGCCACTTCACGGGAGTACGAGATGTCCACGATCACCACCGCCCAGCAGACCACCCGCTCGACCCGCGCCGCCGTGCGCAAGCCCGTCTGGCTCCATGGCCTCGCTGCCACGGTCGTCGCCAGCGCGGTCGTCACCGTCCTGGCCGTCGCTGCCTCGGCGGCCGGGGTGAGCTTCGAGACCGCCAGCGGGACGATCCCGCTCGCCGGCTACGCCCAGCTGACCGCCCTCTTCTCGCTCATCGGGGTCGCGATGGCCGCGGTGATGGCCCGTGTGGCCCGCCACCCACGACGTACGTTCGTGGTCACCACTGTCGTGCTGACCGTCGCCTCGCTCGTCCCCGACGTGACCTTCGGCTTCGACGCCGCCAGCGCGGTCGTCCTGATGCTCCTGCACGTCGTCGCCGCCGTCATCGTCATCCCGGTGTTGGCTCGTCGGCTCGCCGAGTGACCGGCCTAGTAGCCTGCCGCGCATGCGAGTAACGGTGGTCGGAGCCGGAGTCATCGGGCTCTCGTGCGCGGTACGGCTGCTGGAAGCCGGTCACGAGGTCAGCGTGATCGGCCGGGAGCGGACGAGCGGGACCACCTCGGCGGTGGCCGGCGGGTTCTGGTTCCCCTACCTCGCCGAGCCGCGCGACCGGGTGACGGCCTGGGCCGCCGAGACCTTCCGCGAGCTCGCCCGGCTGGCCGAGGAGGAGCCGGATGCCGGCGTACGCATGGTGCACGGCACCCAGCACAACCCCGAGGCCGACCTGTGGTGGGCCGCGCCGCTCACCGATCTGACCGTCACCGAGGGTCGCGCCGAGTTCACCGCCCCGATCGCCGAGATGCCGGTCTACCTGCCCTGGCTCGAGCGGCAGGTCACCGAGGCGGGCGGAAGCATCGAGACCGGGACCGTCGACGACCTGGCGAATCTGGACGCCGACGTCGTGGTCAACGCGACCGGCCTCGGCTCGCGGGAGCTGGTCGGCGACAGCAGTCTCTACCCGGTGCAGGGCCAGGTCGTCGTCCTCGGGCCGGGCGCCACCGAGGAGTGGCTGGAGGCCGAGGGCGACGCCCCCTCCTACGTCTTCCCGCGTGGCGGCGACACCGTGGTCGGAGGCACGTCGGTGCCGCACGCCTGGGACCAGAGCCCGGACCCGCGTACGGCTGAACGGATCCTGGCCGATGCCACCGCAGCGGTGCCGGGGATCGCGAACGCCGAGGTCAGGGCTCACTTGGTCGGCCTCCGCCCGGCCCGCCCCTCGGTCCGGCTGGAGCGCGAGGGGCGAGTGGTGCACTGCTACGGCCACGGCGGCGCCGGAGTGACGCTGAGCTGGGGCTGTGCCACCGAGGTGGCGTCGCTCGTGGAAGTAAGGCACGCCTAACTCTGCTGTTACCCTTCGAGCGTGGGCAAGAAGAGGAAGCCTCCCAAGACGGAGTGCTGCGTGTCGAAGTCGCGCTGCAAGCGGTGCCCGATCCGCATGCTCAAAGAGGGCACCCTGCCCGAGGGGATGACGGTCAAGAAGCGCCGTCTGGTGACCCTCGACGGCAAGCCGGTCAAGAAGAAGCATCTGGCTGCTTGACGGAAGGCGCCGCCAAGTTGCGTCCGAGGTGGTAGGAATTGCCTTGCATTCCATTACCCACTCGCGCAAGGACGTTACCGATGCCTCACGCCACCCGCCGCTCTGTCCTGTCCGGTGCTGCTGTCACGGGCGCCGCGGCGCTGAGCGCTGCCGGTTACGCCGCCCCGGCGCACGCGGGCAAGCCCGACACCGTCCGGCTGACCGTGCTCGGGACGACCGACCTGCACGGCAACGTCTTCAACTGGGACTACTACAAGAACGCCGAGTTCTCGAACAGCGCCGGCAACGAGATCGGCGTCGCCAAGGTCAAGACGCTGATCGACGCCGTACGTGAGGAGCGTCGCGGCGAGCCGATCCTCACCATCGACGCCGGTGACACCATCCAGGGCACCCCGCTGGCCTACTACTACGCCCGGATCGACCCGATCACCGAGGGCGCGATCCACCCGATGGCGCGGGCGATGAACCTGGTCGGCTACGACGCCGCGGCGCTCGGCAACCACGAGTTCAACTACGGCATCGACACGATCCGGAAGTTCGAGGAGCAGGTGAACTTCCCGATGCTCGGCGCCAACGCGGTCGACCCGTCGACCAAGCTGCCGGTCTTCCCGCCCTACATCATCAAGGACTACGACCTGGGCCGCGGTCGCCGTCTCCGCGTCGGTGTGCTCGGTCTGACCAACCCCGGCATCGCGATCTGGGACAAGGCCAACGTCGAGGGGAAGATGGAGTTCCCGGGGCTGGTCGAGCAGGCGAAGATCTTCGTACCCGAGCTCAAGAAGGCCGGCTGCGACCTGGTCATCATCAGCGCCCACTCCGGCGCCGACACCTCCAGCTCCTACGGCGACGAGCTGCCCCCGGAGAACGCCTCGACCCTGGTGGCCGAGCAGGTGGCGGACGTCGACGCGATCCTCGTCGGCCACGCCCACCGCGAGATCACCCAGCGCTACGTCACCAACACCGAGACCGGCAAGCAGGTGCTCCTGACCGAGCCGCTCTACTGGGGCATGCGCGTCTCGGTGATGGACCTGGTCGTACGCCGCGAGAAGCGTCACGGCCGGCCCCGCTGGGTCCTGCAGTCGGCGACCTCGCAGACGCTCAACTCCAACACCGTCGACCCCGACCCGGAGGTCTCGGCCGCCGTGCAGGAGCAGCACGACATCGTGGTCTCCTACGTCAACTCCGTCGTCGGCACCTCGGCGGTGGAGATGCTGGCCGCGCGTGCGGTCGTCGAGGACGTACCCATCATCGACTTCGTCAACTATGTCCAGGCCGACGCGGTCAAGGCGGCGCTCACCGGTTCCGACGCCGAGCTGCCGGTCATCTCGATCGCGGCGCCGTTCAGCCGCGCCGCCGCCTTCCCCGCGGGCGAGGTGACCGTACGCGACGTCGCCGGTCTCTACATCTACGACAACACCCTGATGGCCGTGCGCATCACCGGCGCCCAGCTCAAGGACTACCTCGAGTTCTCGGCCCGCTACTTCAAGCAGGTCAGCGGCACCGGCCCGTTCCCGATCGATGCCGTGACCAACGCGCCGACCGACACCGCGCCCAACGGCACGCCCGACTACAACTTCGACACGATCGCCGGGCTGGACGCACCGCTGACCTACGACATCGACATCTCGGTCGCGGTGGGCTCGCGGATCACCAACCTCGCCTACGGCGGCGTCGCGGTGACCGACGCGCAGGAGTTCGTGCTCGCGGTCAACAACTACCGCCAGTCGGGTGGCGGCGGCTTCCCGCACGTCACCGAGGCCACCGTGGTCTACAACCAGCAGGTCGAGATCCGGCAGCTGCTCATCGACTGGGTCACCGAGCACCAGGTCATCGACCCGGCCGCGTTCGCCTCGGTCGACTGGCGCCTCGTCTCCGGTGGTGAGCCGATCACCGTGGAGTAGCCGCCACGGCGGTTGGGCGACGGGTCAGCGGGGGTTGGCCCAGTTGAGCAGCTGGCTCATCGAGATCAGCAGGTCGTCCAGCCGCCGCTCGACGCTGTCCAAGCGCGCGTTGACGCTGTCGATCGCGGCGTCGGTGCGCTCCATCCGGCTCTTGATCGCGTGGAACTCCGCCGTGTGCATCTGCTGCATCGTCAGGAGATCGATCATGATCGCCTCGACGTCGCTCACGGACAGGCGGCCCCCAACGCCATGCCCCGAGTAGTTCATGGACATGGCGTGAATCTTGTCACGCTGTTCCTACTCAAAGGTAAGGAAAGGCGTTTCCCCTGTGTGAACTTGCCTGACCGTGCACCAACTGTTGGTCAGAAGAGTCTCTCGGTCGGATCATCGAGGCCGCGCAGTGCGTCGTAGTCGACGATCGCGCAGGTGATGCCCCGATCTTCGGCCAGCACCCGGGCCTGCGGCTTGATCGCCTGAGCAGCGAAGATGCCCCTCACCGGGGCCAGCAGCGGGTCGCGGTTGAGCAGCTCGAGATAGCGGGTCAGCTGCTCGACGCCGTCGATCTCACCGCGCCGCTTGATCTCGACCGCGACCGACTTCCCGTCGGCGTCGCGGCACATCAGGTCGACCGGCCCGATCGCGGTCGGGTACTCGCGGCGTACGAGGGTCAACCCCTCGCCCAGGGTCGCCGGGTGGTCGGCGAGGAGCTCCTGGAGGTGCTTCTCGACGCCGTCCTTCTGCAGGCCGGGGTCGATGCCGAGGTCGTGCGACGTCTCGTGGTGGATCTCGTCGATCAGGATGCGCAGGGTGTCATCCGTCTTGGAGGTGACGGTCCACTCGACGCGGCCGTCGTCGGACTTGCCCTCCGAGAGGGTGCAGGGCGGCGACATCCAGTTGAGGGGCTTGTAGGAGCCCCCGTCGGAGTGGACCAGCACCGATCCGTCGGCCTTGAGCATCAACACCCTGGTGGCCATCGGGAGGTGGGCGGTGAGCCGCCCCGCGTAGTCGACCTGGCAGGTGGCAACGACGAGTCTCACCGGGAGAACGTATCGCATGGCCCCATGTGAGCAGCGTCACGCCACTAGGGGTTACTCATGGGTAATAAATTTGGCAGTCTTCCGTCGCATGACGGTTTCGACCCAGGGTTCCATCCACGACGTGCTCGTGCTGCCCTACCTCAACCACGCCATTCGCATGCTCGAGTCGGGCTACGCCACCGCCACCGACATCGACAACGCCATGTGCTTCGGCTGCGGCTACCCCCAGGGGCCGCTGGCCACGGCCGACGAGATCGGCGCCTCCGGCGTACGCGACGCGCTGCTCGCCCGCTTCGAGGAGACCGGCGACAACCTGCACAAGCCCGCCGACCTGCTCACCAAGGTCGCCGGCGAGTCCGGGACGTTCGCCTCGGTGGCCGGGGACCACGCAAAGGCTCCCGAGCTGCGCCACACGATCGAGAAGATCGGCGTGGTCGGCACCGGCACGATGGCCTCGGGCATCGTCCAAGTCTTCGCCCAGGCCGGGTACGACGTCGTCTTCGTCGGCCGCTCGCAGGAGAAGCTCGACGGGGTCGTCGCCGGCATCACCAAGTCGCTCGACAAGGCCATCGCGAAGGGCCGCTCGGACGAGGAGACCAAGGCCGCCGTGCTCGGCCGCCTCACCGGCAGCACCTCGCGCGAGGACCTCGGCGAGGCCGACCTGATCGTCGAGGGCATCGCCGAGGACCTCGACGTCAAGACCGAGCTCTTCAAGGACCTCGACCGGATCGCCAAGACCGGTGCCATCCTGGCCACGACCACCAGCTCGATGCCGATCACCGAGCTCGCCAAGGTCACCGCGCGCCCCGGGGATGTCATCGGGATGCACTTCTTCAACCCCGCGCCGGTCATGAAGCTCGTCGAGGTGGTCACCACCGACCTCACCTCGCCCGAGGTCGACGAGACAGTGCGCGCGCTGTCCGCCGCGGTCAAGAAGGTCCCGGTCTCCTGCGGCGACCGATCCGGCTTCATCGTCAACGCGCTGCTGTTCCCCTACCTCAACGACGCGGTCAAGCTGCACGAGTCCGGCGTCGCCATTGCCGAGATCGACGCCGCGATCAAGGAGACCGCCGGCTTCCCGATGGGCCCCTTCGAGCTCCTCGACGTGGTCGGCAACGACGTCTCGCTGGCCATCCAGTCCGAGCTCCGCAACGAGTTCGGCGAGCCCGGCTTCGACCCCGCCCCCCTCCTTGTCCAGAAGGTCGAGGAGGGCAAGCTCGGCCGCAAGACCGGCGAGGGCTTCCACACCTACTGATCCCAGCCCGGCCGAGAAGTCACGTACGTCGGCCGAGGCGTCACCTACGCGAATCGAGTCGGCACTTCGGTGCCGGCTCGATTCGCGCGAGTGACGCCTCGGCCTGCGGGGGTGACGCTTCGGTCAGGGGCTGGGGTAGCCGCGGCGTACGGCTCGTTCCAGGATTCCCAGGGTGGCCCGGATCGACTTCTGGTCGATCACCGGGAAGATCGCCTTCCACTCGGGGAGGGCGGTGGACCAGTCGCAGTACGAGGTGACGCGGGTGTCACCGGATTCGAGCTGCTCGAGCTCGTAGCCGAAGCGGTGGCCGATGGGCGGCTTGACGGTGCCTTCGATGGTCCATTCGATGGCCCGGTCGGGTTCGAAGCCGGTGACGATCACGGTGACGTCGTACTTGCCGAGCGGGTAGTCGCCGAGGGCCTCGCGGTCCATGTGGACGACGAACCGGTCGCCGACCGCACTCACCGGCGATCCCTCCGCGGACTGGAGCATGCCGGCGGCGTCGATGGCGACATGGCCGTCGGGGTCGATCAGAACGGCGAAGATGTCGGTGGGGGAGGCGGGGATGATCCGCTCGGCGTCGATGCGTTCGGCCTCGATGCGCTCGGCGGCCTGAGTCTGGTCGGTCACAGTGCCCGAATCTAGCGGCGTCCTGGCGTGCCGGGCATCACACCGTGGCAGGATGCGGGGCATGAGTGAGCGCACGATCGAGACAGTCGGAGTCGTCGGCCTGGGCACCATGGGTGCCGGTATCGCGGAGGTGTTCGCCCGCAACGGGTTCACCGTTGTCGGGGTGGAGCGGGACGAGGAGGGCCTCGAGCGTGGCAAGGCCCACCTGGCGCACTCGACGGGTCGCGCGGTCAAGCGCGGCAAGCTCAGCGAGGAGGAGCAGGAGGCACTGCTCGGCCGGATCTCCTTCGCCACCGACGCGACGGCGCTCAAGGACGTCGACATGGTCGTCGAGGCGGTCGTGGAGTCGCTGGAGCTGAAGAAGTCGATCCTCGCCACCCTCGACGAGATCGTGGCTCCCGAGACGATCCTGGCGACCAACACCTCGTCGCTGTCGGTGACCGAGATCTCGACCGCCTCCAACCACCCGGGGCGGGTCGTCGGCGTGCACTTCTTCAACCCGGCCCCGGTGCAGAAGTTCGTCGAGATCGTACGCACCGTGGTGACCGAGCCCGACGTGCTCGAGGACGTGCGCGAGGTCGTCGGCAAGGTCGGCAAGTCGCCGGTGGTCTGCGGCGACCGGGCCGGGTTCATCGCCAACGCGCTGCTCTTCGGCTACCTGAACCACGCGGTTGCGATGTTCGAGGGCCACTACGCCACCCGCGAGGACATCGACACCGCGATGCGGCTGGGCTGCGGCTACCCGATGGGGCCGCTGGCCCTGCTGGACCTGATCGGGCTGGACACCTCCTACGAGATCCTCGACAAGATGTTCCGCCAGGGTCGCGACCGGCTGCACGCCCCCGCGCCGATCCTCAAGCAGATGGTCACCGCCGGGATGCTCGGGCGGAAGTCGGGCCGCGGCTTCTACACCTACGAGGCTGCCGACTCGCCCGTCGTCGTCCCGGACGCGCTGACCCCGAGCGCCGACGCCGCCCACGAGCTGCGCCGCCCGATCTCGAAGGTCGGCGTCGTCGGCACCGGCACGATGGCCTCCGGAATCGTCGAGGTCTTCGCCAAGGGCGGCTACGACGTGACGTACGTCGGGCGCAGCCCCGACAAGGTCGACGGTGTCGCCGCGCGGATCACCAAGAGCCTCGACAAGGCGATCGGACGAGGCAAGCTGGAGGAGTCGGCGAAGCCGGAGATCCTCGGCCGGCTCACCGGCACGACCTCGCTCGACGACCTGGCCGACGTCGACATCGTCGTGGAGGCGATCGCCGAGGACCTGGCCATCAAGACCACGCTCTTCGAGAACCTCGACGACATCTGCAAGCCGGGCGCGATTCTGGCGACCACGACCTCGAGCCTGCCGGTCATCGAGCTGGCGAAGGTGACGAAGCGGCCGTCCGACGTCGTCGGGATGCACTTCTTCAACCCGGCGCCGGTGATGAAGCTGGTCGAGGTCGTCTCCACCGTCACCACGGACGAGGACGTCTCCGAGACCGTCCGCGCCCTCTGCAAGAACGTCGGCAAGTCGCCGGTCTCGTGCGGGGACCGGGCCGGCTTCATCGTCAACGCGCTGCTCTTCCCCTACCTCAACGACGCCGTCAAGATGCTCGAGGGGCACTACGCGACCGCCGACGACATCGACACCGCGATGAAGCTCGGCTGTGCGCTGCCGATGGGTCCGTTCGAGCTGCTCGACGTCGTCGGCAACGACGTCTCGCTGGCCATCGAGCGCGAGCTCTACCTGGAGTTCCGCGAGCCGGGCTTCGCACCTGCGCCGTTGCTGGAGCACCTGGTCACCGCGGGCTACCTGGGCCGCAAGACCGGCAAGGGCTTCCGCGACTACAGCTGAAGCGGAGCCCGAAGCAATATGCACAGCTGAAGATTTGAGGTCACTCCCGGCCCGACCACCGTGGCAGTACGCTGAAAGACGTGGGACTTCTGATCGCACTTCTCATCGTCGTCGCGGTGATCGGGACCGTGGTAGTGACCAACAGGCGCTCGCAGGCGCGAGCGCTGGAAAAGCAGCGCGCTGACCTCGAGCCGGTCAAGCAGCTCGCCTTCGAGGACGTGACCGCCTTCGGTGAAGAGCTGCAGCGGCTCGACCTGGACATGGCCGGCAAGGAGCTCGACGAGGGCGCCAACGCCGACTACCAGCGCGCGCTGGACGAATACGAGACGGCCAAGCGCACCGTCGACAAGATGACCGTGCCCGACGACGTCAAGAAGATCACGACGATCGTCGAGGACGGCCGCTACGCGATCGCCTGCGTCGAGGCGCGAGTCGCCGGCGAGCCGCTGCCGAAGCGCCGCCCGCCGTGCTTCTTCGACCCCCGCCACGGCCTCTCCGTCGAGGACGTGGCCTGGGCGCCGCCGGGTGGCACCACCCGTGACGTACCCGCCTGCGCGCTCGACGCTGAGCGCGTCAAGGTCGGCGCGGAGCCCGACACCCGCAAGGTGATGGTCGGCAACGAGCGCGTTCCCTACTGGCAGGGTGGCCCGGCCTACCGGCCCTACGCCGCCGGTTACTTCGGCGCCTTCTCGCCGATGGACTGGATGTTCGCCGGGCTGATGTTCAGCGCGTTCGGCGGCTTCGACGCCTTCGGTGAGATCGGCGAGGGCATGGGTGACGCGATCGGCGGCATCGGCGAGGGTATGGGCGACATGTTCGGCGGGATCGGCGACGGCATCGGTGACATGTTCGACGGCTTCGATTTCTAGCCGCGTACGCTTCCCCAGTGCCACCACTTCATACGCTCGAGCTCGGCGACGCCGGAAGTCGTGTCGTCTTCCTGCACGGACTCTTCGGACAGGGACGCAACTGGAACACGCTCGGCAAGCAGCTGGCCGACAAGCATCGGGTCACGCTCGTCGACCTGCCGCACCACGGTCGCTCCCCGCAGCCTGACACTTTCGACTACCTCGAGGTGACCGCGGCCGTAGCCGAGCTGCTCTCAGCAGACGACCCCGCGACCGTGGTCGGCCACTCGATGGGCGGCAAGGTGGCGATGCTGCTCGCGATCACCCGCCCCGAGCTGGTCGCGAAGCTCGTCGTGGCCGACATGTCCCCCGTCGTCTACGACCGCGTCGGCGGCTTCAAGACGTACGTCGACGCCATGCAGAGCCTCGACCTGGCCCGCATCACTCGCCGGGAGGAGGCCGACGCCGGGATGCAGGAGGCGGTCCCCGATCCGACGATCCGCGGCTTCCTGCTGCAGAACCTGCGCCGCGACGGCGACAGCTGGCGCTGGTCCATGAACCTCCCCGTCCTGGGCCGCGACCTCGACCGCATCGGCGACTGGCCAACCGAGGAGCTGAAGGCGTACGACCCGTACGACGGGCCCGTGATGTGGGTGGCAGGCGAGCTGTCCAACTACGTCACCGACGAGTACGCGCCGGCGATGAAGGAATGGTTCCCGCGCTACCGCAAGGTGACGATCAAGGGCGCCGGCCACTGGGTCCACTCCGAGAAGCCGGAGACCTTCCTCGCGGCCCTGCGTCAGTTCCTCGGCGACTGAGACACTGGAAACGGCCCGGGCGCCGGCCAGGCGGCGTCTACGCTGTGCGGCATGGAACGCGACAGGCCAGTCATCGTGCTGGTCGGCGGCGAGCATGCCGACGTCCTCGAGCGGGAGTTCCGGGCGCGGTACGACCGTGACTACCGGATCGAGCCGGTGGTGGGCTTCGCCGCGGGCCTCGACCGGACCCGCGGGCTCGTGGCCGACGGTGCGCAGATCGCCATGGTCGCTGTCGAGCACGTTCTCGACGAAGGCACCTCGATCGAGTTCCTGCACCAACTGCCGGGCATCGTGGCGACGGCGCGCCGGGTCGCGCTCGTATCGTGGGACGACTTCGCCGATGCTCTCGATGACCTGAGGGCCGCGGCGCTCCAGCGCGAGATGGACACCTTCGTGCTCATCCCGCGCGGCCCGCGGGACGAGGAGTTCCACACCGCGCTGATCGAGCTGCTCTCGGAGTGGGGATGGTCGGTGGGCAAACCGCTGGTGACCGTGACCGACGTCGTGGCCGATCCGGGCGACCGTGACGCGGCGGCGATCCGCGACCTGCTCGAACGCATGGGTTTCCCGCATCGCCTGCTCGGGCCGGACGACGACGAGGCTCAGGAGCTCATCGAGGCCGCCGGCTCGGGCGCACGGCTGCCTCTGGTCCGCACCTTCACGGGTCGCGTGGTATCCGGCGCGACGGCGGCGACGGCCGCCGAGGCCATCTACGGCGGGTTCGACGAGATCCCTGAGGGAGTGATCGCCGACGTCGCCATCGTGGGCGGCGGGCCGGCGGGCCTCGCGGCGGCCGTCTATGCCGCGTCGGAGGGCTTGGCGACGGTCGTCGTGGAGCGCGACGCGATCGGCGGCCAGGCAGGGTCGAGCTCGATGATCCGCAACTACCTCGGCTTCCCACGTGGCATCTCGGGCATGCGCCTCGCCCAGCGATCCCGCATCCAGGCCAGCAGGTTCGGCGCCCGATTCTTCACCGGGCGTCCGGTGACCGGGATCGAGCCCGGTCCGGTCGACGAGCCCGAGCACCAGCACGTGCACGTGCGTGGCGCGCAGTTCTGCGCCCGTACGGTCGTGCTCGCGATGGGTGTGACGTATCGCCGGCTCGGGGTGCCCGCGGTGGACGACCTGGTGGGCGCGGGCGTGTACTACGGCGCCGCGACGTCGATGGCGCGCGAGATGCAGGGCCGGGACGTCTTCGTGGTCGGTGGGGGCAACTCGGCCGGACAGGCAGCCATACACCTCGCCAAGTTCGCGAGCACCGTGACGATCCTGGTCCGGCGAAACGACCTCGCGGGGACCATGTCGGCCTATCTCGTACGTGAGATCGACGCGACGTCGAACATCCAGGTCCGGCCGCGCACAATCGTCGGCGACGGCGGTGGCGACGGTCGGCTCGATTGGCTGCGGTTGGAGAACCTGGACACCGGCGAGGACACCAAGACGTCCGCCGACGGCCTCTTCTGCCTGCTCGGAGCAGAACCTGACTGCTTGTGGCTGGCGGACGGGGTCGCGCTCGACGAGCACGGGTTCGTCCTGACCGGTCGCGACGTACCCCGCGAGGCGTGGGTCGACGGGAGCCCGCCCGCGAGTCTGGAGACGACGGTGCCGGGTGTGTTCGCCGTCGGGGACGTGCGTGCCGGGTCGATGAAGCGAGTCGCCTCCGCGAGCGGCGAGGGTGCGTCGGTGCTTCCGCTGGTGCACGCCCACCTGGCGAAGCTGCGCGCCCGGGAGTTCGGCGCCTGAGCCCCTGGGACGGTGGTCAGAGCGACGTTCCGGCCCTCGGTCGCGTCGTGGGCTAACTGCCCGACAAGAGCCGCCGGAAAACCTCGACGATCCGATCCACATCCGCCTCAGACGTACGCCAGTTGCTGAACGCCAACCGCAAGGCGGGAGTGCCGTGATGAACCGTAGGAGTCAAGAAGGTCACGCCAGTGTCGGCAACGCGGCGAGCAAGCTCAGCAGGATCGCCAGGAACCTTTATACAGACGATGTTGAGCCAGACCGGCGCGAGCAGCTCGACCCCATCGATCTCGGCAAGCAACGTCCCAGCCCGGTGCGCAAGAGTGATGGTGCGCTCGACGATCTCGCGGTGCCCGTCGCGCCCGTAGGCGTACAAGGTGAACCAGGCAGGCAGGGCGCGCAGGCGGCGTGAGCTCTCGGGGGTGAGGTGTACGAAGTCGGGGGACGTGCCGGGGAGGCCGATATAGGCCGAGGCGTTGCTGAAGACGCGAGCCTGCAGTTCCGGGTGACGGCTGAGCTGGATCGCGGAGTCGTAGGGGACGTTGAGCCACTTGTGTAGATCGACGCAGATCGAGTCCGCGCGCGAGAGACCTGCGACGAGGTGGGCGTGGGCGGGAGAGAGGGCCGCGAAGGCACCGAAGGCGCCGTCGACGTGCAGCCAGAACGGGAACTCGTCGCGGAGGTCGGCGATGGCGTCCAGGTCGTCGAAGTCGCCGGTGTTCACGGTGCCGGCGTTGGCCACGACGATCACGGGCCGGCCGTCCTGTTCACGGAGGGCAGCGCGCAACGCGTCGATGTCGACCGCATCCCGGCCGGGGAGGAGGGCGACCGGATGAAGGCTGTCGCGGCCCAGCCCGAGCACGGACAGCGCCTTGGAGACCGTGGAGTGGGCGGCGCCGGACAGCACGACGACCCCACCGAGCGCCGCGACGCCTTGGGCCGAGACCGACACCCCGAGCCGGTCACCGACCCACTCGCGCGCCAGCGCCAGCCCGGTGAGATTGGACATCGTCGCACCGGTGACGAACGCTCCGCTGAAGTCGCTGGGAAGATCCAGCAGGTCGAGGAACCAGCGCACCGTCTCGCGCTCCAGGTCGCTGGCGGCGGAGTCCTGGACCGTGATGGTGTTCTGGTCGAAGACCGAGGTCAGCCAGTCCCCGGCGACCGCGGCCGGGGTCGCCCCGCCGGTGACGAAGCCCAGGTAGCGGGGGCCGGCGCTCGCCGAGAAGCCTGGCGCCCAGCGGTTCTCGAAGTGGCGCAGAGCGGCTTGGCCGCCAGCGCCCTGTGCCGGAAGCCGCTCGGCTGAGGGCGGCCGGAACGGAGACGTCACTGGCCTGTCGTCGAGACTGGCGATGATCTCCTGTGCATAGTCCTGGATCGCGCCGAGGAGATCGGTCATCCCGGCGAGGTCTGCGTCGAGCCGTGGGTCCATCCTTCGACGGTAGGCCTTCTCAGGGCTCGATGAGACCTGCTCTGATGGCATATCGCGTGACCTGGGTGCGATCACGGAGGCCGAGCTTGGCGAGGATGTTCTCGCGGTGCCGCTCGACGGTCTTGTAGGAGATCGTCAGCTCGCGGGCGATCTCGCGGGTCGAATGGCCCTCGGCGATGAGCTTGAGCACCTCGTCCTCGCGCTCGGTCAGCACCGTGCGCGGCAGGCTCTCGCCACGGTTGAGGCGGTCGAGGTAGTCGCGGACCAGGGCACTCATCGCGCCGGGATAGACGAACGCTTGGCCCCGAATGGCGGTGCGGCACGCCTTGACCAGGTCCTCGTCCGCGACCGACTTGAGGACGTACCCGCTGGCGCCGACCTTGAGCGCCTCGAAGAAATACTGCTCGTTGTCGTGCATCGAGAGCATCAGCATCTTCGGAGGCGTACGCATCCGGGCGATCGTGCGCGCGGCCTGCAGCCCGGTCATGCGGGGCATGGCGACGTCGAGGATCACCAGGTCGACCTCGGTATCGCGCAGCGCCGCGACGGCCTCCGCTCCATCGGCGGCCTCGGCGACCACCTCGAGGTCCGGTTCGGCGTCGAGGATGAGGCGGACTCCGCGGCGTACGAGGGTGTGGTCGTCGGCCAGCAGGATCCGGATCTTCGCGGGCGTGGGAGTCACAGCGGCACCTCCAGGCAGACGGTGGTGCCGCGGCCGGGGGTGCTGGTCACGCTCAGGTCGGCACCGACGAGCAGGGCCCGCTCGCGCATCCCGCTGATCCCGGCGCCGGCCACGAGGTCGGCGCTGCCGCGGCCGTCGTCGGAGACGGTGAGGACGACCATGTCGCCGACCTTGCAGAGCGAGAGCTCGGCGGTGGCGGCGTGGGCGTGACGTACGACGTTGGTGAGCGCCTCTTGAGCGACCCGGTAGATCACCAGCTCCCGGTCCTGGGGCAGCTCGGGAAGCCCGCGGCCGATGGTGCGACGTACGGTCGTGCGGCCCAGGGCGCCGACGTCGGTGGCCAGCGAGGCCAGGGCGGCGTGCAGGCCGAGGTCCTCGAGCACACCCGGCCGCAGCTGGCGGGCCACGCGGCGTACGTCGTCGATGCCGGTGCGCGCAGACTCGCGGACGGCGGCGAGCTCGGGGCGTACGTCCTCCGGCACCTGTCGCTCCAGCCCCTTGAGCCCCAGGAGTACGACGGTGAGCGACTGTCCCACCTCATCGTGGAGCTCCTGGGCGATCCGGTGTCGCTCCGCCTCCTGTGCGGCGAGCGCCTTGGCGTTGCTGGTGCTCCGCTCGGTCTCCAGCCGGTCGAGCATCGCGTTGTAGCTGGCCACCAGCCGGGCGCCGGCGCCCTTGCCGGGGGTCGGCAGGCGCTGGTCGGGGGAGAGGTGGTCGACCGAGTCCATGGTGCGGATCACCCGGTCGATCGGCGCCAGGCTGCGCAGCAGCAGGAGCGCGTTGAGCGTCGCCATCACGACCAGCCCGACGGCCAGCACCACGGCTTCCGAGGCCAGGACGCGCTCGGAGACCCGGGCCGGGGACAGTGCCAAGACCAGGGTGCCGACGCAGAAGAGCGTGCCGTTGGTCAGGCAGACCCGCCAGTAGAGCGGTAGATGACTCATGCCACCAACCCTGACATGTCCTCTGGTCAGGACTTATGGGTGGCAGCACCCATTCGGATCGAGTCTCCGGTAACGGAGGGTCGATGGCATGGAGCTCAACGCATGATCGTGTACGCAGCGGTGGCCGTCTTCATCGTCACCTACGGCCTCATCGCCACCGAGCGCGTCCACCGCGTCGCCGCCGCCCTGGGTGGCGTCGCCGCGATGGTCGCGCTCGGGATCATCAACGCCGAGTCGGCCTTCTTCAGCCATGAGACCGGGGTCGACTGGGACGTCATCTTCCTGCTCTTCGGGATGATGGTGATCGTCGGAGTCCTCAAGCAGACGGGCCTGTTCGAGTTCCTCGCACTCTGGGCGGTCAAACACTCCGGCGGCCGCCCGGCGCGCCTGGCGACACTGCTGATCCTGGTCACCGCGGCGCTCTCGCCGATCCTCGACAACGTGACCACGGTGCTGCTCGTCACGCCGGTGACGCTGTCGGTCTGCGAGCGGCTGGGCCTGCGCCCGATGCCCTACCTGATCTCGCTCATCCTGGCCGCCAACGTCGGCGGCACCTCGACCCTGATCGCCGACCCGCCCAACATCATCGTGGCCAGCCGGGCCAACCTGACCTTCGACGACTTCCTGATCCACTCGCTGCCGCTGTGCCTGATCCTGTTGGTCGTCCTGATCGGGTTGGTCCGGGTGCTCTTCCGGCGCGACTTCCGTGGTCGGGTCGACCTGGACGGACTGATCGAGCCGCCCGCCTCGGCGATCCATGACCGCGGGCTGCTCTATCGCTGTCTCGCCGTCCTGGCCCTGGTGATGCTCGCCTTCAGCCTGCACACCGAGCTCCACCTGGATCCGTCGATGGTCGCCATGCTCGGCGCCGGCGCGATGGTGGTCGTCTCCCAGACGCAGACGGAGGCGTTCCTGGAGGAGGTCGAGTGGTCGACCCTGGCCTTCTTCATGGCGCTCTTCGTGCTGGTCGGCGGGCTGGTGGAGGTCGGCGTGATCGGGTCCCTCGGGACGTACGCCGCCGAGCTGATGGGCGACAACGAGCTCGCTGGGGTGACCGGGCTGATGATCGGCTCGGCCGTCGTGGGCGGGTTCGTCGACAACATCCCCTACACGGCGGCGATGGTGCCGATCGTGGAGGAGATGGTCGCCGCGACGCCGTCCTCGGGTGCCGACAGCCCGCTGTGGTGGGCCCTCGTCTTCGGTGCCGACCTCGGTGGCAACACGACCGCCGTCGCCGCCGGCGCCAACGTGGTGGTGCTCGGCCTCGCCGCCAAGGCCGGCCACCCGATCAGCTTCTGGAAGTTCACCAGGTACGGCATCGTGGTGACGATCGTGACCCTGGCCGTCGCCTGGGTCTACGTAGCCCTCCGCTACTTCGTGCTCGCCTGACGTTCCCGATAGGCGGCAACCGCGTTGCGATTGGTGCAGGTCGGCGAGCAGTAGCGCTTGGAGCGGTTGCGGGAGAGGTCGACGACCACGCCGGCACAGTTGTCGTCGGCGCAGATCGAGAGGCGGGACAGCTCGCCGGCGCGGATGACGTCGACCATGGCCATCGCGGTCTCGACGGCGATCCTGGTGGCCAGCGGGGCGTCGGGCTCGGTGGCGTGGATGTGCCAGTCGTAGTTCGTGTGGCGGACGAGCTGGGGCGTCGCGCGGTGCTCGGCGAGCATCTCGTTGGTCAGCCGCACGGCCTCGTCGCGCTCGGCGGTGAGCAGATCGCGCAGCCGGACGCGGAGGGCCCGGACCTCATCGAGCTCCGCGCGGTTGCCGTCGTGCCGCCCGGTGTAGTCGTACGTCACGAAGAACTCGTCGAGGGCCGCCACGGTATCCAGTTCGTCGACCGAGCCGGGGGAGAGGGCGAGGGTGTTCGCCAGCGCCGCGGCTGCCTGGAGGCCTACGTCGGTGTCATGGGTGAAAACCATGTTGACACATTACCGCGTCGCTGGGATCGTCATGTGTCATGACGACTTTGACCAATGACGAGGCGGTGCCGCAGAGCACGCAGAAGACGCCGCTGGTGGCTGCCGGACTGCTGATGGCGGTCGTCTCGGCGGTCACGTTCAGCCTCTCGGGCCCGCTGGGACGCGGCCTCTTCGACACCGGCTGGTCGACGGGCGGCGTGCTGGTCTTCCGCGTCGGCATCGGCGCGGTGGTGCTGGCCCCCTTCGCGCTGCGCGCGCTCGCCGGCCGGTGGCGGGGTGTCGCTGCGAGCTGGCGGGTCGTGGTGGCGTACGCACTGCTGGCCATCGTGGTGCCGCAGTTCGCCTTCTTCTCGGCGGTGCAATGGATGGCGGTCGGGCCGGCGCTGCTGCTGGAGTACATGGGGGTTGTGCTCGTCGTCGCCTGGATGTGGCTGCGACACGGCGAGCGGCCGTCCCGGCTGACGATGATCGGCGCCCTGGTCGCGATCGCCGGGCTCGTGCTCGTCCTCGACCTGGTCAGCGGGGCGAACGTGCACCCGCTCGGCATCATGTGGGGCTCCGCGGCCGCCGTCGGACTGGCCGGCTACTACGTGCTCAACGCCCACTCCAGCACCACGCTGCCACCGCTCGCGCTGGCCTGGCTCGGCCTCACCGGCGCCACGCTCCTGCTCGCGGTGCTCTGCCTGGTCGGGGCGATCCCGTTCACGATGGAGACCTCGCCGGTGGTCCTGGCGGGCCTGGAGATGCCGTGGTGGGGGCCGCTCATCGGCCTCGGCGTTCTCACCTGCTCGGTCGCGTACGCCACCGGCATCGCCGCCACCCGCACCCTCGGTTCGCGGCTCTCGTCCTTCGTGGGGCTCCTCGAGGTCGTCTCGGCCGTCGTCGTCGCCTGGCTGCTGCTCGGAGAGGCCCCCGGGCTCATTCAGCTCATCGGCGGGCTGGTCGTGCTGGCCGGTATCATCGCGGTCCAGCAGGGAGAGCAGTCGACGACGAGCGGGTGAAACCCGATTCTGGAGGCACCGTGAAGCTTCTCCTCACGTCCGGGGGCGTCACGAACGCGAGCATCCGTGATGCGCTGGTCGACCTGCTGGGTAAACCCATCGCCGACTCCACCGCCCTCTGCATCCCGACGGCGCAGTGGGGCCACCCGATGCTCGGACCGGAGTCGGTGCGGGGCACCGTCAGCGGCCTGCCTCCGTGGGGTGGCATGACCTCCATGGAGTGGGGATCGCTGGGCGTCCTCGAGCTGACCGCGCTGCCCACGATCGGCGCGGAGCGTTGGGTCCCCTGGGTCCGGGAGGCCGATGTGCTGCTGGTCCACGGCGGCGAGGCCACGTACCTGTGCCACTGGATGCGTGAGTCCGGGTTGGCCGACCTGCTGCCATCGCTGCCCGACACGGTCTGGGTCGGGGTCAGCGCCGGCAGCATGGTGATGACTCCGCGGATCGGCGAAGCGTTCGTCGAGTGGCCGGCGGCGCCGGACGACCGCACCCTCGGGGTCGTGGACTTCTCGATCTTTCCGCACCTCGATGTCTTCCCGTCGAACACCCTGGACGAGGCGGTGCGCTGGGCGGCAGACATCGGTCATCGGTCGTACGCCATCGACGACCAGACCGCCATCAAGGTTGCCGACGACACGGTCGAGGTCGTCAGCGAAGGGCACTGGAAGCTGCTCTCCTCATAGCCAAATGCAGTGGAGCGCCGTACGTACCAGGTACGTACAGCGCTCCACGGGTGATGACTAGCGCTCGTCTTGAGCCCTGACGTAGACCTCGCGGATCAGCATCAGCACGGCGGCCGCGGTCGGGATCGCCAGCAGCGCACCGATCACACCAAGGAGCGAGGCACCGATGAGGGCCGCGATCACCGTGATGACGCCGGGGATGTCGACCGAGCGGGACATGACCCGCGGATAGACGACATAGTTCTCGAACTGCTGGTAGGCGATGTAGAAGATCACCGCGATGAGGCCGGTCTTCAGATCGGTCGTCGCGAAGGTGATCGCGCAGACGATGACCGCGCCGATGGTGGCCCCGATCATCGGGATCACGTCGGTGATCATGACGACGAAGGCCAGGGCGATCGCGTACTCGCCCATCCCGATGACGAAGAGCAGCACCAGGGTGGACAGACCGGCGCAAAGTGCGACGATGAACGCCCCCGAGACATAGCCCCCGATGCCGTCGAAGACCCGGTCACCGAGCTTGCTGACCCGCTCGCGGCGCGAGGCCGGGGCGAGGCGGTAGATGGCGTTCTTCGTCTGGTCGTAGGCGGCGATGAAATAGAGCGTCAGGACGATGACGATGAAGCCCGTGACGAGCACGTTGATCACCGCCAGGCCCACGCCGAGCGCTCCGCCGAAGGCGCTGCTGACGAAGTCGCCGCTGGCGACGTAGTCCTGCACCTTGTCGAGGATCTGGTATTCCTCGTTGAACTGCTGGATGCGCTGGTTGCGCTGGAGCTCCTCGATCCAGTCCGGGACGTTGGCCGAGATCTTGGCGATCTGGTCGCTGATCACCGGCACGAGTGCCACGAAGAAGAGGACGAGGGCGCCCAGCACACCGAGGATGACGCTTAGGACCGCCCACGGCCGCGGGAAGCCACGCCTCTGCAGGAACACCACCATCGGGTTGATCCCCGCGGCGATGAAGAGCGAGACCACCACCTGGAGGATCACGCTCCCCATCGTGGTGAGGAGGTTGCCCGCTGCGTAGGCAGTCAGCAGACCGAGGCCGAGGAGAAGCCCGAACAGGTAGGGCGAACGCCGGTCGAAAGGCGGTCCGGGCTTGCCGAACCGCTTGTCGCGCTCGCTCTCCTCCTCAGGCTCCTCGACGTCGATCGCGGCCTCGCTGTCGGCCGACGCTTCGTCGGTGGAGTCGGTCTGGGCAGACGTCGTCTCCGGACCGTCCGAAGGACGGTCGGCAGCGGCCCCGCTCACCGGCTCTCGGTCGCAGTCTCGGGCTCGCGGATGGCGGTCTTCTCGGAGGGCTCGTCGTAGTCGTCGTAGTCGTCGGCGAGGTCGTCTTCCGAGTCGACCAGGGTGACGCTCTCGTCGACCACCAGCTCACCGTCGACGATGTCCTCGTCCTCGGTGATCGGCTTCGGCGCCTCCAGCTCGGCCGGGTCCTCGGTCTTGCCGAACCCGGAGACCAGGTCGGTGAGCGAGGAGAGCTGAGCGGCGATGGCGTCGCGACGCTTGGTGAGACGGTCGACCTCGGCCTTGATGATCGCGTGGCCCTTCTCGGCCTCGACGGTCGCGGTGGAGGCGAGGTGGTCGGCCTCGGCGCGAGCCTTGGACAGGATGGCCTCTGCGTCGCGGCGGGCGCGAGCGACGATCCCCTCGGACTCCTTGGCCAGCTCGGCGCGCTGGTCGGCGACGTGCTGGGCAGCGATCCGGGCCCGCTCCTCGGCGTCCGCGGCGCGGGTCTCGCCCTCGGTCACGATGCGAGCGGTCTCGGCCATCGCCTGGTCGTGGTGATCGGCTGCCTCGCGGGCGAGACGCTCACGCTCGACGGCGAGCATCCGCCGGGCCTCCTGGACCTCGCGGTCCGCGCCGGCGCGTGCCTTCTCGACCTCGCGCTGGGTCGACGTACGCAGCTGGGTGACCTCCTGCTGCACGGCGAGCCGGATCTGGTCGGCCTCGCGCTTGGCGGCGGCGAGCAGCTCGTCGCTCTCGGCCTGCACCATCTTGCGGGCCTGCTGGACCTCCGAGGTCACCTTCTCGCGGTGATCGTCGATCTCCTTGTAGTGCGTCGTACGCAGCGCCTCGATGTCACGCTGGGCGGACGCCTTGGTCGCGGCGGCCTCGCGCTGGGCGGCCTCGCGGATGACCGCGGCCTCCTTCTCAGCGGACTCCTTGACCGCGGCGGCCTCTTCCTCGGCCAGCCGGAGCATCGCGCTCGCGCGACCACCCAGGGAGGCGTAGGAGGGGGCTTCGGTGCCCTGGGTGGCAGCGGCCTTGAGGTCGGTGACCTTGCGCTCGAGCTCGGCGATGCGGCGCTGGGCGTTGCGCAGCGCCGACTGACCCTGGCCGTTGGCCTGGAGCAGCTGCTGCACCCGCGCGTTCACCGTGCCGGGGTCGTATCCGCCACGCCGCACGACCGGGAAGGCTGGGAGTGAGCCTGGAGCCGGTGGAGCCGAGTTGTGGCCGGAGCTGGGCGATCCGGAAGCGCCAGGAACTCGCGGGAGAACCTGCGTCTCCGTCGAGTCCTGGTCGGGCTTCTTCCGAGGCTCTGAAGCCTCGTTGAAGATGGATAGTCCCTCATTCGTCATTTGTGGCGGATTCCTCACACTTTAGGGGGGTTTGTGTCTTGCCCTCTGCTCCCAAAGGGCAAGACTACGGCCGGTCACCCCTCGCGCAAGGGGAGACCGGCCGTGAATCCAGTCTCAAATGGGCTATTTACCCGGGTTCGACGTCTCAGATTCCGCGGAACAGGTTGATCTTGTCGATGTGAGCCGCGCGCTTCTCCTCGTCGAGGACGCCGAGGCCCTCCTCGGGAGCCAGGCAGAGCACGCCGACCTTGCCCTGGTGCTTGTTGTGGTGGACGTCGAGAGAGGCCTGGCCGACCTCTTCGAGGGTGTAGGTCCGCGACAGCGTCGGGTGGATCTTGCCCTGGGCGATGAGGCGGTTGGCCTCCCACGACTCGCGGTAGTTCGCGAAGTGGCTGGAGATGATCTTCTTGAGGTTCATCCACAGGTAGCGGTTGTCGTACTCGTGCATGTAGCCCGAGGTCGACGCGCACGTGGTGATGGTGCCGCCCTTGCGGGTGACGAAGACCGAGGCGCCGAAGGTCTCGCGGCCCGGGTGCTCGAAGACGATGTCGATGTCCTCGCCGCCGGTGAGCTCGCGGATGGCCTTGCCCAGGCGCAGCCACTCCTTCGGGTTCTGCTTGGTGCCGTCCTCGTTCCAGAACTTGAAGTCCATCTCGGAGCGGTTGATGACCATCTCGGCGCCCATGTTGCGCACGATCTTGGCCTTCTCCTCGTTGGAGACCACGCAGACCGGGTTGGCGCCGCCGTTGAGGGCGTACTGCGTCGCGAAGCCGCCGAGGCCGCCGGAGGCGCCCCAGATCAGGACGTTGTCGCCCTGCTTCATGTTGCCGCCGTTGGCGGAGACGAGCTGGCGGTAGGCGGTGCAGTTGACCAGACCGGGGGAGGCGGCCTCCTCCCAGGTCAGGTGCTCGGGCTTCGGCATGAGCTGGTTGGCCTTGACCATCGCCACGTCGGCGAGGCCGCCGAAGTTGGTCTCGAAGCCCCAGATGCGCTGCGAGGGGTCCATCATCGTGTCGTTGTGGCCGTCGGGGGCCTCGAGCTCGACCGAGAGGCAGTGGGCCACGACGCGGTCGCCGGGCTTCCACTTGGTCACGCCGGCACCCACGGCCAGCACGACGCCGGACAGGTCGGAGCCGACGACGTGGTAGTCGAGGTTGTGGCGGGCGCCGAGCTCGGACTCCTTGCCGTAGCGCTCCAGGAACCCGAAGGTGGAGACCGGCTCGAAGATCGAGGTCCACACGGTGTTGTAGTTGATCGCCGAGGCCATCACCGCGACGAAGGCCTCACCCGGACCGAGCTCGGGGAGGGCGACATCCTCGACGTGGATGGACTTGCGCGGGTCCTTCTCCTTGGTCGCGACGCCCTCGAACATGTCGACCTCGTCCTTGTGGACGGTTGCGGCGCGGTAGTGGTCGGGGATCTCGAGGTTCGCAAACTCCTCGCCGGGCGTATCGCCGGCGAGAATCGCGTCGAGGATGTGTTGCATGGTCGGCTCCTGCGTCGTCGTAGGGGTCGCGGTTGACTCTAGTTCGCTGGACATTACTGGTGAGTAACCGCAATGGCCAGCCTGATGTGACACATGACTCTTGGATCGTTCACGTGCCGTGACGGGCTCTCGGTCTCAGTGGGCGGCGTTGGCGGCCGGCTCGACGAGCTCGACCAGGACGCCGCCGGCATCCTTGGGGTGGATGAAGTTGATCCGGGAGTCGGCGGTGCCGCGTCGCGGTGCGTCGTACAGAAGACGTACGCCGCGCTCCTTGAGGATCGCGGAGACCTGCTCGACGTCGGTGACCCGGTAGGCGAGCTGCTGCATGCCGGGGCCGTTGCGGTCGAGGAACTTGGCGATGGTGCTGTTCTCGTTGAGCGGGGCGAGCAGCTGGAGCTTGTTGTCGGAGTCGCCGATCGCGATCATCGCCTCCTCGACGCCCTGTTCCTCGTTGGTCTCGCGGTGGGCGAGCTTCATGCCGAAGGTCTTCTCGTAGAAGTCGATCGCCGCGTCCAGATCGGCGACGGCGAGACCGACGTGGTCGATCTGGGTGAACAGGTGCGATGGGATTTCCACGGATGTCATGGGCCTACTCTCCTTGAGGTCGGGCTCAACGGGCACAATGTGTGATGACAGCCACACCAGGCTGCGCTCAACACTCTTCCCACTGAGGTTACTAATTAGTAACCTCAAGGCAGATCAGCACCACCCAACATTCTTGGAGGACCCATGTCCAACGTCATCGTCGCCGGGGCACGTACGCCGATCGGCCGCCTGCTCGGCGGGTTCAAGGGCCTGTCCGCGGCCGATCTGGGCGGCATCGCCATCAAGGGCGCCCTCGAGAAGGCGGGCGTCTCGCCGGATCAGGTCGACTACCTGATCATGGGCCAGGTCATCCAGGCCGGTGCCGGCCAGAACCCGGCGCGCGCCGCGGGCATCGCCGGCGGGCTGCCGATGAACGTGCCCTCGATCACCATCAACAAGGTCTGCCTCTCCGGCCTCAACGCCATCGCCACGGCCGACCAGCTCATCCGGGCCGGCGAGGCCGAGGTCATCGTCGCGGGTGGCATGGAGTCGATGACCAACGCGCCGCACCTGCTGCCGAAGTCCCGCGAGGGCTTCAAGTACGGCGACACCACGCTGGTCGACTCGATGGCCTACGACGCGCTCTACGACCAGGCCACCAAGCAGGCGATGGGTGGGCTGACCGAGCAGATCAACGCCGAGGGCGTGAAGCTCACCCGCGAGGAGCAGGACGCGTTCGCCGCCACCTCGCACCAGCGCGCCGCCGCGGCCCAGAAGAACGGCCTCTTCGACGACGAGATCGTCCCGGTCTCCATCCCGCAGCGCAAGGGCGACCCGATCGTGATCAGCGCCGACGAGGGCGTACGCGGCGACACCACTGCCGAGTCGCTCGGCAAGCTCCGCCCGGCGTTCTCCAAGGAGGGCACCATCACCGCCGGCTCCGCCTCGCAGATCTCCGACGGCGCTGCCGCCGTCGTGGTCATGTCGAAGGAGAAGGCCGAGTCGCTGGGTCTGGAGTGGCTGGCCGAGATCGGCGCCCACGGCATGGTCGCCGGCCCCGACTCCTCGCTGCAGCTGCAGCCGGCCAACGCCACGGCCAAGGCCCTCGAGAAGGAGGGCATCACCGCCGCCGACCTCGACCTCGTCGAGTTCAACGAGGCGTTCGCTGCCGTCGGCATCGAGTCCACCAAGAAGCTCGGCCTCGACCCCGAGAAGGTCAACGTCAACGGCGGTGCGATCGCCCTCGGCCACCCGGTCGGCATGTCCGGGACCCGAGTCGTGCTCCACCTGGCGCACGAGCTCAAGCGTCGTGGCGGTGGCACCGGTGCCGCCGCGCTGTGTGGTGGTGGCGGTCAGGGCGACGCCCTGATCGTGCGTGTCCCCAAGGCCTGAGCCATCGCTGATGTGAGCGACCTGGTCGCGCGTGCCCGGGGCGGTGAGCCCCGGGCGGTCGCGCGGCTGGTGTCGTACGTCGAGAACGCCCCGGTCGGCGGGGGAGAGCGGCTCCGCGAGGTGATGGCCGCGCTCGCGCCTCACGGCGGGCACGCCCACATCGTGGGGCTCACCGGAGCACCCGGGGTGGGGAAGTCGACCACCACCTCCGCGCTGGTCCGCGAGCTGCGCTCCGAGGGGCGCACCGTGGCGGTGCTGGCCGTCGACCCGTCCTCGCCGTTCTCCGGTGGCGCGCTGCTGGGCGACCGGATCCGGATGACCGACCACGCCACCGATCCGGGTGTCTTCATCCGCTCGATGGCCTCCCGAGGTCATCTCGGCGGGCTGGCCTGGTCGGCGCCGCAGGCGATCCGGGTGCTGGACGCGGCCGGGTTCGACGTCGTGCTGGTCGAGACCGTTGGTGTCGGCCAGTCGGAGGTCGAGATCGCCGGGCTCGCCGACACCACCGTGGTGCTGGTCGCGCCCGGCATGGGTGACGGCATCCAGGCCGCGAAGGCCGGGATCCTGGAGATCGGCGACCTCTACGTCGTCAACAAGGCCGATCGCGACGGCGCGACCAAGGTCCAGCGCGATCTGCGCGGGATGCTGCGCCTGACCGACCGCACCGAGGGGGCCTGGACCCCGTCCGTCCTCACCGCCGTCGCACAGTCCGGCAAGGGCCTGGCCGAGGTCGTCGGCGCGCTCGACGAGCACCGCGACTGGCTGCGCTCCAGCGGGACGCTGGAGCTGCGGCGTACGCGACGGGCCCGTGCCGAGGTCGAGGCCATCGCCGTCGAGACCCTGCGGGCACGATGGTCGACCGTGGGCTCGGCCGGCGACCTCGACGCCCTCGCGGCCGAGGTGGTCAAGGGCGTACGAGACCCGTACGCCGCCGCCGACACGCTCCTCGACGACTAGGTCGGCCGCCGGGCTTTCGGCAGGAGTTGTCCCGGCGTACGGCCTGTTCTCTCGCCACGGGTTCTGCGGAGTCACTATCGTGGCCTGTGTGAACCTCTTCGGTGTCGACATCTCCAAGCACCTTCTGCGAGACGAAGGTGAGGTCGTCGTCGACGAGGTCACCCATCACTGGGTCTCCTACATCAAGCCGGTCGCCTACGCGATCCTCGGGCTGGCGCTGATGATCGTGGCGGCGACG
>NZ_JBEZZS010000053.1:0-27954 GCF_040639295.1 Nocardioides sp. NPDC023903
CTCTGGGTGCTGTGGACCGACTACTTCAAGCCCCCGCACTTCGAGGCCTACCCCCAGCTCCACACCCTCGTCAACGAGGCCACCAAGCTGGCCGGCGCCTCCGGCACCAAGGGCACCCTCGACCTCGAGGTCGCCGACAAGCTCCTCGCCAAGATCGACGAGATCGCCGAGATCTTCTGGGCGACCAAGAAGGCCGCGTGAGCAAGCAGGCCTGATCCCCGCACCGAGCTCCGCGGGGAGTCGAGAACTCCCGGACCACGAGTCGTAGGTCCGGGAGTTCTTTCGACGTCTGGGGTGCTTGTCGACGGGCGACGAAGACTGTCCGGATCTTTGGTCGGCGGAGCCGTGCCAGTGGAGGTGGGCGCGTACCTACGGTCGAGGCGGGTCGTCACCAAGCCCGCCCCGACCAAGGAGCAGATCATGCCTTTCCTCACGCCCAACGTCCCGCAGGTCGATCCCGCGGAGTTCCTCACCAGACCGCGTCAGGAGCGGCTGCACTTCCTGGCCGACTTCTGGGCCGAGTACGGCTTCGGCACCCCGAAGATGGTGCACACCATCTACATCGTGAAGCTACTGGTGCTCTACATCACCAGCGGCGTGCTCCTGGCGACGCTGACCTCCGACGTGGGCGGTCCGCTGGCTGTCACTCAGTGGTGGGACGAGCCGATCGTCTACCAGAAGCTCCTCCTATGGACGGTGTTCCTCGAGCTGTTCGGTATCGGCGGCACCTGGGGTCCGCTGGCGGCACACTTCAAGCCGATGACAGGCGGCGTGACGTACTGGGCACGCCCGGGCACGATCCGGCTGCCACCCTGGTCGAAGATCGTGCCTTTCACCAAGGGTGACAACCGCACCGTCTTCGATGTCGTGCTGTACGTCGCGTGCCTCGTGAGCCTGCTGGTCGCAGCCGCATCAAGCGGGGTGCAGATGGACTCGCTGACGGCGGTCCGCCCCGAGATCACCGGCGGCCTCGTGGATCCCACGCTCACGCTGATCCCTGCCGTACTGCTGGTCCTGTGCGGCCTGCGGGACAAGATCCTCTTCCTCGCGGCTCGCGGTGAGCAGTACTGGCCGGCGCTGGTCTTCTTCAGCCTGGCCGGAACGGTCCTGACCTATACCGACGTGATCATTGCCGCCAAGCTCCTCATCGTCATCGTCTGGATCGGCGCCGCGACCTCCAAGCTGAACCCACACTTCGAGAACGTCGTACCTCCGATGGTGTCGAACGCACCGTTCGTCCCGCGCTTCATCAAGAAAATGCACTACCGGGCGCTCCCCCACGACCTCAAGCCGTCGAAGCTCGCCTGGTTCATGGCCCATGTGATGGGTACGACCGCCGAGCTCGTCGTGCCGCTGGTGCTGCTGTTCAGCCCGTACTGGCCGCTGACTCTGCTGGCCGTTGGCTGCATGGTGCTCTTCCACCTGTTCATCACCTCGACGTTCCCGCTGGCCGTGCCGCTGGAGTGGAACCTCCTGTTCGCCTACATCACGGTCTTCCTGTTCGCCGGACACCCGGTCGGCGACGGCTACGGCGTCCTCGACTTCAGCGCCGGCTGGATGCTGCCGGTCCTCGTGGCCGCCCTGATGTTCTTTCCGGTGCTCGGCAACCTGCGGCCCGACCTGGTCTCCTTCCTGCCCTCGATGCGGCAGTACGCCGGCAACTGGGCCTCGGCCACCTGGGCGTTCGCTCCGGGTGCGGAGGAGAAGCTCAACCAGCTCAAGAAGCCGGCGAAGAACCAGATCGACCAGTTGGTCGAGGGGATGGGCTACGACCCGGATGCGGCCGAGATGACCATGCAGATGACGATGGCGTGGCGGTCGATGCACAGCCAGGGCCGCGGCCTCTTCTCGGTGCTGCAGAACTATCTCGGCGAGGACTACGAGACGTACAACCTGCGTGAGGCGGAGTTCTGCTGCAACGTCGTGATCGGCTGGAACTTCGGCGACGGCCACCTCCATGACGACCAGCTCATCGAGGCGATCCAGAGGCGGATCGGTTTCGAGCCGGGCGAGTTCGTGGTTGTCTGGGTCGAGTCGCAGCCGATCCACAAGAAGACCCAGGAGTACTACGTGATGGACGCTGCTCTGGGAGTGGTCGAGCGGGGCACCTGGAATGTCGCCGACGCGGTCGCCGAACAGCCCTGGCTGCCCAACGGCCCGATCCCTCTCAACGTCACCTCGCGGAGCTTCACCCAGCCCCCTCGCCTGCAGTCCGGTCGGGAGGTGGCGTCGTGACCACCGCGGTGGTGGTCGGCAGCGGACCCAACGGTCTCGCGGCCGCCGTCGAGCTCGCGGCTGCGGGCGTGGACGTCACTGTGCTCGAAGGCCATGAAGAGATCGGCGGCGGCACCCGGAGCAGTGAGGGAATCCTGCCCGGTCTGTTGCACGACCACTGCGCTGCCTTCCACCCGATGGGCCCGACGTCCGCCTTCGGACGGCAGCACGATCTGGAGCGGTACGGCCTACGCTGGCGGACCGCCGAGATCGACTGTGCGCACCCGCTCGACGATGGTTCGGTCGGCGTGCTGCGCCGGTCGGTGGCCGAGACCGCGGCGGGTCTCGGCCTCGATGGCAAGGCCTGGAGCCGGCTGTTCGAGCGGAACGCCGAGCACTTCGACCGGCTGGCCGAGGACATCATGCAGCCGCTGGCGCGGGTGCCCCGGCACCCGCTGGGCATGGCCCGTTTCGGACTGCCCACGACACTGCCGGCCACGGTGCTGGCCAAGGTCTTCCGCACCGAGCAGGGCCGGGCGCTGTTCGGCGGGGTCGCCGCGCACGCTTTCCAGCCGCTCGACCGGCCCCTCAGCTCGGCGATCGGGGTCGGGATCATCACGGCCGGCCACCACAACGGCTGGGTAGTCGCCGAGGGCGGATCCCGGGCGATCACCGACGCGATGGCGGCACTCCTGACCGACCTCGGCGGCAAGATCGAGACGGGCGTACGCATCGAGACGGCCAGCCAGCTGCCGCACACCGACATCACGATGTTCGACCTCACCCCCGAGTCGATCGCACGGATCCTCGGGGACCACCTGCCTCCGCGGGTCGCACGTGCCTTCAGCCGGTTCCGCCGCAGCCCCGGGACCTTCAAGGTCGACTTCGCCGTCGAGGGCGGCGTCCCCTGGACCAGCGTGGAGGCCCGGCGTGCGGGCAGCCTGCATCTGAGCGGCACCTTCGCCGAGACGGTCGCGGCCGAGAAGCAGATCGCGGCCGGACAGATGCCGGAGCGACCTTTCGTGCTGGTCGGGCAGCAGTATCTCGCCGACCCGCAGCGCTCGGTGGGTGACGTACACCCCGTCTACAGCTACGCGCACGTGCCGTATGGCTATACCGGCGACGCCACCGACGCGATCATGGGCCAGTTCGAGCGGTTCGCCCCCGGCTTCCGCGAGCGGGTGGTCGGCGTGGCGGTCCGTTCGACGACCGAGATGGCCGTCTACAACCCCAACTTCGTCGGCGGCGACATCATCACCGGGGCGAAGGACATCCGCCAGCTCGTCTTCGGGCCACGCCTCACCACCTCCCCCTACAGCCTCGGGAAGCCCGGCCTGTACCAGTGTTCGGCGGCCACGCCTCCGGGGCCGGGCGCTCACGGGATGTGCGGCTACAACGCCGCCCGGAAGGCGCTCGCGGAGCTGCGGTGAACTAGTCCCGCGACAGGACGGCCTGCCCCAGCCAGTGGCAGGCCGTCAGCGCGAGCTCGAGTGCCTGACGGTCGTCGCCGATCGGACGGCCGAGGATCTTCTCGGCACTCGTCACCCGATACTTCACCGAGTTCTTGTGCATGACCATCGCTTCGGCCGTCGCGGTGTAGCTGCTGTCGTGCCGGAAGAAGAGCAGCAGCGTCTCCCGCAGGCGAACGTGCTGCTCGTCATCGCGGGCGAGGTCGCCCAGCGTCTCCTGAACCCACCACCGGGTCTGCTCCACGTCCTGCGCAAGGAGCGCGGCCACGTTGAGACCGGGCTCGTTGAACGCGGTCACCGGGTGGCTCGGGTCCTCCCGGATCATGGCGACGCGCTGAGCCTGGACAGCCTCGAGATGGGTCTGCCGAAAGCCTGCGAGCCCGGCATGCGGCCGACCGAACGCAATCATCGGCAACGGCGGACCGGCCGCATGATCCAGCAGCGGCCGTATGACGACCGGGTCCGGGCTGAATCCGTCCGGAACCGGGATCCAAGCCCATGCGCTCGCCCGATCGCGCGAGACGACCAAGGGACTGCCCGAGCCGAACTCCTCAGCCACCGCCGACACGGCCCGGTTGAACCGGGTCAGCTGGTCCTGCTGCGCGCCGGTCTCGTGCACCCACAGGACCACACCCAGATGTCGGACTCGCAGCCGATGACCGATGATCGACTCGGAAGCGTCGACGTCGTCGGTCGCGCCGCTGATCAGGTCCTGGATCCGGCCGAACCTGGCGGTGTTGCGCTCGGTCAGCCAGCGCTCGTGCTCGGTCTCGTACACCGTGACCACACGCTGAGAGATCCAGTCGATGTAGTCGAAGGTGACCGTGACGATCCGTTGATACACCCTGGCCTGCACCTCGGGCGCGGAATGCTGACGCACGCACTCGGCGTACGCCTCCTTCAACAGATGCTGTTGACCCAAGCGGTACGCGCGCACCAGGGCGTTGACCGGGACGCCACGTTGAGCGAGGCGCCGGGCGTACTCGAACGCTGCGGACGGCGGCTCGATTTTCTCGACCGGGATCCAGTGTCGGAGCGAGTGCAGGATGTTCTCGACGTTGCCGGCCACGCTCGACTCCAGCAGGTCGATGATCGCCGCGTCGCCCTGGAGCTCGACGATCCTGCTGGCAAGCACGTCACGGATCAGGCACGTGAGCTCCCCTAGGCGGTCGTTCAACGCCGACGCGACCGTCGCCACCTGCCCGCGCAGCTCCTCGTCCTCCATATCCGTAGTCTCGCAGCACGATGTGACGCCACTCACTGTTCCCGGGGGACGAACGAGCCGTGAAGGTCTGGCGCCGTGCACCAGTGCCGCACCCCGAGTGGCGGATCTAGCGTCCCGGACATGAGCGTTTCGACCCTTCCCAGCGAGCTGACGCAAATCCCCTTTCTCCGCGCGGCGAGCGATCCCGACGGGCCCTGCATCCAAGACGGCGACCGTGTCCTCGACAACGCCACTTTCGCCCAGGCGGTGAGGCGCCTCGCGGATCGGTTCGCGTCGCTCGGGGTGTCCTCCGGCGACACGGTCGCGGTCCTGCTCCACAACCGGGTCGAGATCGTCACCACCATGTTCGCGGCGTGGCTCCGAGGCGCCGCGATGTCACCGGTGAACCCCGCGCTGACCGACGAGGAGATCCACTACCAGGTGCAGGACTCCACGTCGGCGGTGATCGTGGGCGACGAGCACGCCGGCGACGTGGCCGAGGCGGTCGGCGTCGCGTGGGTGGACGTGCAGACGATCCATGAGCCGACGCAGACTCCCGTATCCATACGAGAACCTGCATCAGTTGCCTCGGATTTCGCCCTGGTGATCTACACCAGTGGCACCACCGGCAAGCCGAAGGGCGTGCTGCTCGATCACGCCAATCTGGCGGCCATGAGCACCTCGATCATCGCGCACTTCTCCCTCACCGGCGCCGACACCAGCCTCCTCGTGCTACCTCTCTTCCACGTCAACGGACTGGTGGCCAGCGTGCTCTCCGTCCTCCGCGCCGGCGGCAACGTCGTGGTGGGACCACGGTTCTCGCCGGACACATTCTGGGACGTGGTCGAGACCCACCGACCGACGTACTTCTCTGCCGTACCGACGATCTACGCCATCCTCGACGCTCGCACCCACCGTACGGTCGACACCTCGTCGCTGCGGTTCGTGATCTGTGGCGCAGCACCCATGCCGGGGGACCTCATCACCCGTTTCGAGGAGCGCTTCCAGGTCCCCGTCATCGAGGGATACGGGCTCTCCGAGGGCACCGTGGTGTCCACCATCAACCCTGTCGACGGCCCCCGCAAGCCCGGCACCGTCGGCGTCGCGCTCCCGGGCCAAGAGGTCGCGATCGTTTCGGTCGACGGGGAGCCCCAGCCCCGCGGCCAGCGCGGCGAGGTGGTCATCCGCGGCGCCAACGTGATGCGCGGCTATCTCGGCCGACCCGAGGAGACCGCGAAGGTCGTCCGCGACGGCTGGCTGCACACCGGCGATGTGGGAATCATCGACGAGGACGGCTTCCTGCGCATCGTCGACCGACTCAAGGACATGATCATCCGAGGCGGCGAGAACATCTACCCCAAGGAGATCGAGGAGTGCCTCTACGGTCATCCGGCCGTCCTCGAGGCCGCCGTGGTCGGCAAGCCCGACGACGTCTTCGGTGAGGTCCCCGTCGCGTTCGTCGCGACCAAGCCCGGCCTCGCCGTCGCCTCGGCCGACCTGCTCGCACACTGCTCCGCCGCCCTGGCCCGCTACAAGGTGCCCACCCAGATCCACGTCCGCACCGAGCTGCCGAAGAACTCCGTCGGCAAGCTCGTCAAGGGTCTCCTCCGCGATCAGACGGCGCAGTGACCGAACCGCTCCCCCGGAAGGAAACAACAATGGGTGACCTCAACGGACGGACGATGGTGATGTCCGGCGGAAGCCGTGGAATCGGGCTCGAGACCGCGCTGGCCTTCGCCCGGAGGGGCGGCAACGTGGCCCTCCTGGCGAAGACCGACCAGCCCCATCCGCAGCTTCCCGGCACGATCCACACCGCCGTCGATGCGACCCGCGAAGCCGGCGGCAACGCGATCGGGGTGCTCGGTGACGTACGTTCCGAGGAGGACGTGGCCCGGCTGGTCAAGACCGCTGTCACGGAGTTCGGCGGCATCGACATCGTCGTCAACAACGCCAGCGCGATCCACACCGCGGGCACTCTCGACACGCCGACGAAGAAGTTCGCCCTCATGCACGAGGTGAACATCCGAGGCACCTGGCTGCTGACCAGCGCCGCCCTCCCCCGGCTGCGCGAGTCGCGCGGGTCGATCATGACCCTTTCGCCGCCCCTGAACCTCGCGCCGCACTGGCTCGGCATCCACCCCGCCTACACGACGTCGAAGTACGGCATGACCCTGCTGACCCTCGGTTGGGCCGCTGAGTTCGCTGCCGACGGGATCTCGTCCTACTGCCTCTGGCCCGAGACGCTCATCGACACCGCAGCGGTCCGCAACGTCGTCGGTGGCGCGGACCAGGCCCGATCACCTCAGATCATGGCCGACGCGGCCATGGCCGTCCTCGACCTGCTGCCCGAGCACAAGAACGGCCGTGCGTTCATCGATGCCGACGTCCTCCGCGCATCCCGCCTCACCGACCTGAGCCAGTACGGCGGCGACGCACCCGCCAAGGACATCGTCGTCGACTGACGAACCTAGACGTATGACAAGTACGTCACTAGTGTGACAAGTGTCACCGTCCCCCTCGCGGCGGCCCTGGGCCGCCGTCGGAGCTCTCGAGGAGCATCCATGCGTCACATCCGAAAGCGCGCGACACCACTCCTGCTCGTCCTCGGTCTGGTCGGCTCGCTGACCGCGACCACACCCGCCCTCGCAGACCAGAAGACAGCCCAGGCCGTACGCGGCCCGGATGCTGCCGCGATCGCGCGGATCGTCGACCGCATCGAGGAGCCCTCGATCCCCGATCGCGACTACGAGATCACCGACTTCGGTGCCGTCGGAGACGGCACGACCGACGCCCTGCCGGCGATCAAGGCCGCGATCGAGAAGGCGTCGGCCGACGGCGGCGGCCGCGTCGTACTCCCTGAGGGCACCTGGCTCTCCGAGGGTCCGGTGCATCTGGCGAGCAACATCGATCTCCATGTCTCCGACGGAGCGACGCTGCTGTTCGGGACCGACACGGACGACTACCTGCCCGTGGTGCGTACGCGCTGGGAGGGCACCGAGCTCAACGGCTACTCGCCGCTGATCTACGCCAACAACGTGCACGACGTCGCCATCACCGGGTCGGGCACGATCGACGGCAACGAGGACTCGGAGTTCCACGCCTGGAAGGCCGACGAGAAGCCCGACCAGCTGCGGCTGCGCCAGATGGGCTTTGACGGCGTACCCGTCGAGGAGCGCGTCTTCGGGAAGGGTACGTTCCTGCGGCCCAGCGCCATCCAGTTCTTCCACGCCGAGCGGGTGCTGCTGGAGGACTACAAGGTCACCAACTCGCCGTTCTGGATCAACCACCTCGTCTACACCGACCAGGCGACCGTGCGAGGACTCGACGTCGACAGCCACCGGGCCAACAACGACGGCATCGACGTCGACTCCAGCACCAACGTCCTGATCGAGGAGAACCGCTTTCGGACCGGCGACGACTCCGTGGTCGTGAAGTCGGGACGTGACCTCGACGGACGTACCATCGCCCGCCCCAGCGAGAACGTCGTGATCCGCCGCAACGACATGGGCGGCGAGGACGGCATCGCGCTGGGCAGCGAGATGTCCGGTGGCATCAAGGGCGTCTACTTCACCGACAACGTGCTGCGCGACGGCGCCTCGGCGATCCGGTTCAAGGGCAACCTCGACCGCGGCGGCACGGTCGAGAACATCCGGGTGAGCAACATGGAGATCGGCAACTTCGAGACCTTCATCTGGTTCCAGCTCGACTACCCCGGCGAGCTCGGCGGCAACTACCCGCCGGTCTACCGCGACATCGTCTTCTCCGACATCACCGTCGCCTCCGCCAAGACCGGGCTCGACATCCACGGTCCGGCCGACGCACCGCTGAGCGACGTCACCCTGCGTGATGTCACGGTCGAGAAGGTCGAGACGCCGATGGTCCTGGAGAACGTCGAGGACCTGCGCTTCGACAACGTCCGGTTCGGCGACCAGTACGTCGACGGCGAGCTCGACTGGCTCTCCTGAACCGGTCCCCACCCCGCCCGCCGCGCGCCTTTTGCGAGGATCTCGCGGCGGGCGGGTCATCAGGTCGACGTACGCATCGTCTCGGAAGGAAGAGCATGAACACAGTCCGACAGGTCAGCGCATTCGTGGGGCGTTGGTTCGCCCTGATCGTCCTGATCGCCGGCGCCATCGCACTGGCCACCCCCAGCACCTTCGACGGGTGGGCGGCCCAGGTGCCGCTGCTGCTCCAGATCATCATGCTCGGGATGGGCATGACCCTCAGGCCCGTCGACTTCGCGATCATCGGCCGCCGACCGTGGGCTCTGCTGCTGGGTGTCGCCACCCAGTTCACCGTGATGCCGTTGCTCGGCTGGGGCATCGCGAACGCGCTCAGCCTCTCCGCCGTGCTCACCGCGGGCATGATCCTCGTCGGCTGCGCGCCCGGCGGCACCGCCTCCAACGTCATGGTGTTCCTGGCCCGCGGCGACACCGCACTGTCGGTGGCGATGACCTCCGTCTCGACACTGCTCGCGCCCCTACTGACGCCCCTTCTCGTCCTCTTCCTGATCGGCGAGGACCTGCCCGTCTCCGCGAGCGACCTGTTCGTCTCGATCGTGGAGATCGTGCTCGTACCGGTCCTGCTCGGACTGGTGCTCCGGCTGCTGCTGCCGCGTCTCATCGAGAAGGTCATCGATGTGCTTCCGCTGATCTCGGTCGCCGGCATCACCGGAGTCGTGATCGCCGTCGTGGCCGGAAGCGCCGACACCCTGCTCTCGGTCGGCCTCCTGGTCGTGCTCGCCGTGGTCCTGCACAACGTCGCCGGCCTGGCCCTGGGGTACGCAGTCGGACGACTCTGCGGCATGCCGATCTCGAGCCGGCGCGCCATCAGCATCGAGGTGGGCATGCAGAACTCGGGGCTCGCCGCCGCGCTCGCCACCGTCCACTTCTCACCGGCCGCGGCACTGCCTGCCGCGATCTTCTCGGTGTGGCACAACGTGTCCGGCTCGATCCTCGCGAGCTACTGGTCGCGGCGTCCCATCGAAGGCGACGAGGTCACTCCGCAGAAGGTGGACGCACCAGCCGATCGTCAGGGATGACGGCGACGCCGAGGATCTCGATCATCGCCTCCGGCTGCCACAGCTCGGTGGTGCCGATCCCCGCCATCGCCGGGTAGACCGGTCCGGCCAGCTCGCGCCAGACCGCCCCGATCTCCTTGCCGTGCGCCTGGTAGTCGGGGATGTCGGTCAGGTAGATCGTGATCGACACCAGATCCTCGGCGACGCCGCCCGCCTCCCGCAGCGTGGTCAGTACGTTGCCGAGGGCCTGCCGGAACTGCTCGACGATGCCTCCGGGGACGATCTGCATGTTCGCGTCCAGCGCGGTCTGGCCGCCGAGATGGAGCGTGTTGCCGCTGAGCGTGCCGTGCGAGTAGCCGCGCGGCGCGGGCAGCGCCGCGGGGTTCACCGGTACGGGCGTGAGGTCCGTGTTCATGATTCGACGGTAGGGCATCTATTGACATGCCTACAACGTTCGTGCAGAAAATGAAACACATCCTGAAACGAACGGACAGGACCTCACATGGACCCCACCTCCGACACCTCCGGTCTCGTCGTCCCGGTCGTAACCCGCGCCGGCTTCGAGCCCGACCTGACCGGGCAGAGCGAGGGCGCGACCCGGATCAGCGGCGTCAGCATCCAACACACGCCCGCGACCAAGCTCTGGTTCGGCAAGGTGCACAACCTCGCCGGCTTCCGCTCCGTCCCCCACCACCACGGCGAGGCCGAGACCGGCGGCTACGTGCTGTCGGGCCGGGCCCGGATCTACTTCGGCGAGAAGTTCGAGGACTACCTCGACATGGCCGAGGGCGACTGGGTCTTCGTGCCCCCGTTCATGCCGCACGTCGAGTGCAACCTCGACCGCAACGACCCGCTGACCTGGATGACCACCCGCACCCCGGACAACATCGTGGTCAACCTCCCCCAGGTCGACGACGCCGACCTACGCGACTGGGCGGACCGGCCATGACCGCCGGCTCCCAGACGTTCACGGACGCCGTCACCCTCAAGGAGTGCGAGCCGGAGGTCTTCGACCTCGCCTTCACCGCCACCACCCAGCCGTGCCCGTGGCCGAAGGCGTACGGCGGCGACATGGTGGCCCAGGCGCTCGTCGCCGCGTCCCGCTCGGTGACCGACGGGAAGGCGATGCACTCGATGCACTCCTACTTCATGCGCCCCGTCGACATCGGGGCCGAGGTCCGCTACGAGGTCGAGGTGCTGCGCGACGGCCGCGGCTACAGCACCCGTCAGGTCCGCGGATTCCAGAACGGCAAGCCCGTGTACGTGTGCATGGCGAGCTTCGCCGCCGGTGAGTCGAGCGGCAGCTTCCAGGCCACGATGCCGGCCGGCATCCCCGGTCCCGAGACGTTGCCGACCTCCGCGGCCTACCTCGCGGACCGCACCGGCGGCACCATGACCGAGACCTCCAAGGCGTACTGGTCCGGCGGGCGCAGCTTCGACATGCGACACGTGCCGGGGCCGGTCTACCTGACCGTCGAGGGTGACCGGACGCCGCATCAGGCCATCTGGGTCAAGCCGTACGACACCCTCCGCCCGGTCGAAGGACTGACCGACCGGCAGCGCGACGCCGCGGCCCTCGCCTACGTCTGCGACTACACGATCCTGGAGCCCGCTCTGCGGGTGCTCGGCCTGGCGTGGGCCGACGAGGGTCTCGTCACCGCCAGCCTCGACCACGCGATGTGGTTCCACCGGCCGGTCGCGATGGACGACTGGCTGCTCTACGCGCAGGAGGCCGTGTCCGTCGAGGACGGCCGCGGCACCGGCCTCGGCCGCTTCTTCACCACCGACGGCGTGCTGGTCGCGACCGTCGTCCAAGAAGGCATGATCCGAGCCGCCGGGGCCTCGTCATGAGCACGTCGAGCACGTCCGGCTACGCCGACACGTTCGCCCGCGACCACCTGCCACCGGCGGAGCAGTGGCCGACGCTCGAGTTCACCACGCCGCTCCTGGACTACCCAGAGCGCCTCAACGCCGCGACCGACCTGATCGACGCGACCGTCGCGGCGCACGGCCCGGACCGCCCCGCCCTCCGCACCCCCGACGGCACGGTGTGGACGTACGGCGAGCTGCTCACGCGCGCGAACCAGATCGCTCACGTGCTGGTCGACGACCTCGGTCTCGTCAGCGGCAACCGGGTGCTGCTGCGCTCACCGAACAACCCTTGGACGGTCGCGGCCTGGCTCGGCGTACTCAAGGCCGGGGGCATCGTGGTGACGACCATGGCCGCGCTCCGGGCGACCGAGCTCGGGCCGATCGTCGCGAAGACCCGGCCCGCGGTCGCGCTCGTCGACCACCGGTTCGTCGAGGACGTCCACGCAGTCCGGGACGCTGTGGCCCCGGACCTCACCGTGGTCGCCTACGGCGGCGACGCCGAGGACGACCTGGCCCGCCGGATCCTCGCCAAGCCCAGCGACTTCGCCGCGGTCGACACCGCGGCCGACGACGTCGCGCTGTTCGGGCCGACTTCGGGGACGACCGGAGTCCCGAAGATCACCACCCACTTCCACCGCGACATCCTCTCGATCGACAACACCTTCGGCCGGGCCACCCTGCGGCTGGAGCCCAGCGACGTCGTAGCGTGCACGGCACCGTTCGCGTTCACCTTCGGGCTCGGCATGCTGGTCGTCTTCACGCTGCGGGCCGGAGCCTGTGCCCTGCTCACCGAGAAGGCGACGCCGGTGGAGCTCGCCGACCTGATCGCGGAGCACGGCGTCACCGCGCTCGCGACCGCGCCGACGGCGTACAAGCAGATCCTCAAGTCCGGCGTGATCGAGCAGCTCAAGGGACTGCGCGTCGCCGTCACCGCGGGCGAGCACATGCCTCGGGCGACCTGGGACGAGCTCGAGCGCGAGCTGGAGCTGCGGGTCATCGATGGCATCGGCGCGACCGAGATGCTGCACATCTTCATCTCCGCGGCCGGTGATGAGATCCGGCCCGGAGCGACCGGCAAGCCCGTGCCTGGCTACCGCGCCGCCATCCTGGACGCCGAGGGCAACGAGGTCGGACCGGGCATCGAGGGGCGGCTCGCGGTGATCGGCCCGGTCGGCTGCCGCTACCTCGATGACGAGCGCCAGCGCGGCTACATCGTTAACGGCTGGAACGTCACCGGTGACACCTTCGTCCGCGACGAGGACGGCTACTACTGGTACCGCTCGCGCACCGACAACATGATCGTGTCCTCGGGCTACAACATCGCCGGACCCGAGGTCGAGGAGGCGCTGGGCACCCACCCGGATGTCGTCGAGGCAGGCGTGGTCGGCGGACCCGATCCTGACCGAGGTGCCATCGTCTGCGCGTTCGTCGTGCTCCGCGAGGGCGTCGACGGCGACGCCGCGAAAGCCTCGGAGATCCAGCAGTACGTCAAGGGCCGGCTGGCGCCGTACAAGTACCCGCGCGACGTCCGCTTCGTCGCCTCCCTGCCTCGCAACACCAGCGGCAAGCTCCAGCACTTCAAGCTGCGCCAGATCGTCGAGTCGGAGAGCGGGACATGAGGATCGCGATCGTCGGAGGTGGACCCGGCGGGCTCTACTTCGCCACGCTGATGAAGACCCTCGACCCGAGCCACGAGATCACCGTCTGGGAGCGCAACGCCCCCGACGACACGTTCGGCTTCGGCGTCGTCTTCTCCGACGAGACCCTCGGCAGCATCGAGGGCGCCGACCAGGTCGTGCACGACCGGATGGAGGAGCTGTTCGCGCGCTGGACCGACATCGATGTGGCGATGACCGACCGGAAGGGTCAGCGCCACGCGTTCACCGTCGGCGGGCAGGGCTTCGCCGCGATGTCACGCAAGGACCTGCTGCAGATCCTGCAGAAACGCGTCGCCGAGCTGGGCGTGACCGTCCACTTCCGAACCGCGGCTCCCGACCCCGACGAGCTGCGCGCTTCGTACGACCTGGTGCTGGCCGCGGACGGCGTCAACTCAGCCGTCCGGACCAAGTACGCCGACCGGTTCGGCCCCAGCCTTGACCGCCGCCGGAACAAGTACATCTGGTTCGGCACCGACCTGGTCTTCGAGGCGTTCCAGTTCTTCGTCAAGCAGACGGAGTGGGGCACGATGCAGATCCACGGCTACCCCTTCTCCGACCGTGGCTCGACGTTCATCGTGGAGATGCACGAGGACGTGTGGCGCCGCGCCGGCCTGGACAGCACCGAGCACGAGGTCCTCGCCCCCGGCGCCTCCGACGAGCACGCCGTCGCCCGGATCGCCGAGATCTTCGCCGACGAGCTCCGCGGGCACGCGATCCTGACCAACAACTCCAGATGGATCAGCTTCCAGACCGTCCGCAACGAGCGCTGGTACGACGGCAACGTCGTGCTCCTCGGCGATGCCGCCCACACCGCTCACTTCTCGATCGGCTCGGGCACCAAGCTGGCGATGGAGGACGCCCTCGCCCTCGCCGCCTGCCTCCACGAGCACACCTCCCTCGATGAGGCGCTCGCGGCGTACCAGAGCGAGCGGAAGCCGGTGGTGGAGTCGACCCAGCGGGCGGCCCAGGCGTCCTTGGAGTGGTTCGAGAACATCGAGATGTACGCCGACCAGGACCCCGCGCAGTTCGTCTTCAACCTGCTGACCCGCTCGCGCCGGATCACCTTCGAGAACCTCAGGGAACGCGACGCCGACTTCGCGCGCCTGATGGAGGCGGAGTTCGCTCGCCACCAAGGCGCCCGGGAGGTGGCGCCGGCGATGTTCCAGCCTGTACGGATCGGCGAGCTGGAGCTGAAGAACCGGGTCATGCTCTCGCCGATGGACATGTACTCCGCGACCGACGGCGTCCCGGACGAGTTCCACCTGGTCCACCTCGGCTCCAAGGCGCTCGGCGGCGCCGGGCTGGTGATGACCGAGATGACCTGTGTCTCCCCCGAGGCCCGGATCACGCTCGGTTGTCCGGGCATCTGGACCGACGAGCAGCGTGACCACTGGCGCCGGGTGACCGACTTCGCGCACGGCCACTCCACCGCCAAGATCGGCATGCAGCTGGGCCACTCCGGCCGCAAGGGCTCGACGAAGCTCATGTGGGACGGCATGGACGAGCCGCTCGACGACGGCAACTGGGAGGTCATCGGCCCGTCCCCGCTCCCCTACGGCGAGGGCTGCCACGTCCCGCGCGAGGCGAACCGCGCTGACCTGGACAAGGTGGTCGCGGACTTCGTGGCGGCGGCGCGGCGCGCGGTCGAGGCCGGCTTCGACCTGATCGAGGTCCACGCCGCCCACGGCTACCTGCTCAGCTCCTTCCTCTCCCCCATCGCCAACCGTCGTGACGACGAGTACGGCGGGCCGCTGGCCAACCGGCTCCGCTTCACCCTGGAGGTCTTCGACGCGGTCCGTTCCACGGTGCCGGCTCCGATCCCGGTGACCGTACGGATCTCGGCAACCGACTGGATGCCCGACGGCAACACCGATGACGACGCGGTCGAGATCGCCCGGGCGTTCGTCGAGCACGGCGCGGCCGCGATCGACGTCTCCTCCGGCCAGGTGAGCAAGGATGAGAAGCCCGCCTTCGGGCGCTCCTACCAGACCCCGTTCGCCGACAAGATCCGACACCTCGTCGCCGAGCCGGCCGGGGCGAAGGTGATCGCGGTAGGCGCCATCTCCTCGTACGACGACGTCAACTCGATCCTGCTCGCGGGCCGTGCCGACATTTGCGCGCTCGGCCGCACCCACCTGTTCGATCCGAGCTGGACGCTGCACGCCGCTGCCGAGCAGGGCTACGACGGTGAGGCGGCCGGCTGGCCGGTCCAGTGGGCAGCAGGGCGGCGCAAGCCACCGACATCGCGCAGCGACAAGATCCCCCCTCGACTGCAGCTACTCAGGACCGGCGAGACCGACCAGGTCCACCTGCGGTGGGCACCCGGGAAGCCGACGGAGGATCCGGCAGAATGCCGCAGGTGACGAAGGCGGAGGCTGCCCCGACAGCACAGCAGAACCGGCGATCGCGCACCACCGTGGTGACGTTCCTCGGCGCCGTCGTGCGACCGCTCGGCGACTGGATGCCGATCGCCGGCGCGATCGATCTGCTCGCCCAGGTCGGGCTCGACGCGCCGAGCGTGCGCACCGCCGTACACCGCCTCAAGCGGAACGGCTGGCTCGACTCGGAGACCCGCGACGGCACCCGCGGCTACGGGCTCACCGCGACCGCCCTCACCACCCTCGCCGCCGGCGACGAGGTGATCTGGCACGCGCGCAAGCCCGCGGACCTGGCCGACGGCTGGTGCATCGTGCACTTCGGCGTACCCGAGTCGATGCGCGCCAAACGACACCAGCTGCGTGCCCACCTCTCCCACCTGGGCTTCGGCAACGTCGGCACCGCGCTGTGGATCGCACCCGCGCGGATGCGCGACGCGGCCGAACGAGCGGTGACCGAGCTCGGGCTCGAGTCCTATGCCGCGATCTTCGTCGGCGGCTACCACGGCACCCAGGACCTCACCGAGCTGCTCTACAGCAGCTGGGACCTCGAGGCGATCGACCAGAGCTACCGCGACTTCATCACGGCCCACAGCGCTCTCGCCGCCCGGCTGGAGGACGCCACCCCCTCGGGCCAGGACGCCTTCGCGACCTACCTCGGCGTCGTCGGCCAGTGGCGCAAGCTCCCCTTCCGCGACCCGGGCCTGCCCCACGACGTCCTCGCCCCGAACTGGAGCGCGCCCACCGCGGTCGCTCTGTTCGAGAAGCTGGTGGCGGACCTGGAGAAGCCCGCACTCGCGCACGCGAGCGCTCACTGGCCATCAGGCTGAATGCCCCGGGTGGTCAGGGGCTGGGAATGTGGAAGGTCAAGGGCGCCGTTTGGCCGCTCGTACCCGGGGCAGGAGCACGAACAGGTTCCAGCCGGCGACAGTCACCACGACCAGGACCGCGGAGAGCTTGGATCTCGCCGACGAGCACTTCGATCGCACGCCCCGAACGACTCTGAAGACGTACGCCTAAAGGTTACCCATTTCCACCTTGCCGACGGTGTCAGAGGCTCCTCCACCACCCGAGGCGCATTGAAAAAGTGTTCCTTCGATAAGTCGATACCCCAGCCCGTATGGGCATTATCACTTCACGCCAACGACGGAAAAGGCTGAACGACAACCAGGCGTTACGGGGGTGTTGCAGCCACCCCAATTCCCTGAACACCAGCGTTAAGGGCACTTCACTTAACACTTTTCTTAGTTACAGGCGACATGCGCATACGTAACTGCTCCGCAATTGGCCTGAGTTCAACTATAAGTGGCAACTTTCGGAGCTAGCCAAATGCACATCGTCGTGCGTTTTCGCGAACACAGAATGGGTATTCGCCATGCAGAAGGTTATCGCCCGCAGCATCGCCGCCGTCCCCATCCCATTCGTCGTCGCCACCGGTGGTGCTGCGCTCTCCTGCGCGGGGCCTGGTGCCGGCTGAGCCATGGACCACCCCTAGTTCGATGACTCTCGAAACACGCTTAGGTGGAAGCAATGTCGAATGCTTCAACACGCGGATCGCAGCGCCTCGCCACGGCGTTCGCAGCGACGATCTTCGCGCTCTCGTTCTTGATTCCCATACTATTCGCAGCGGCGCCAGCGTCCGCCCACGCCCACTTGGTCAAGAGCCTGCCAAGTGCCGGCGCCGTGCTCGCCGCCGGCCCGTCGGAGGTGGTGCTCACCTTCGACCAGCCGATCCAGGCGTTTCCCGGCGCTAACGGCATGGTGGTGACCGGACCAGAGAGCAGCCACTGGGCGTGTGGTCGTGCCCGCATCAACGGGAACACCCTGACCGCCTCGATGGGTGAGGTGGGGCCTCCGGGCCGCTACCAGATCCACTACCGGGTGCTCGGAGCGGACGGTCACCCGATCACCGGGTCAGTGCCGATCAACATCCGGCGGTCGGCGTCCAACGCGTCCACCGCGTCCACCGCGTCCACCGTTTCCACCGCGTCCGCTGCCACCGCGATGACGGCGTTCGACGTAGATCGGCCGCGTGGTTTGGCAGCGATGCCCACGTGGCTGTGGATCGCGCTGCTGGCCGCGATCGCGGTGTGCGTCGGGGCTGTCGGTCGCCTGACCGTACGCCGAACGGATGCGACATGAACGAACGTACCCGGCTCCTGCAGGTCTCGGCGCTCGTCGGCGCGAGCCTCGTCGTACTTGCCTTCGGGATCCTGGTCACGCTGCCCAAGCCGGTCGTCGGCATTCCGGAGCCGTCGGTGGTGGTGCGCACCGGGATCCCGCTGCTCCGCTGGATCGCCAACGTGTGCGCGATCGGAGCTGTGGGCTCCGTGCTGGTGCTGGTTCTTCTGGGTGAGGCTGGTCGCGACCGTGCCCCTGCCCTGGCCCGACGTACTTCAGCGGCGGCGGTATGGGCCGCAGCAGTGTGGGCGGTCGCAGCACTGCTGGGTCTCTGGTTCAACGCGGCGGAGATCTCTCTCCGCCAACTACGGCTGCCGGTCGGCGGCGTGCTCGGCTACGGCGGAAACGTCAGCCTAGGTGTCGCACTGCTGATCAGCGCCGGGTCGGCGGGAGCGTTGACCGCCTATTCGGCTGCCCGTTTGCGGCGGCCGTCGCTGCCACCGGACGTGGGCTTGCTGATCGCGCTGTCGGGCCTGGTGGCCGTGTCGATGAGCGGGCACGCTTCGCAGGCTGAGCCGCCGTTGCTGCTGATGACGGCCAGCGCCCTCCACGTGGCCGGAGCGTCACTCTGGGTGGGCGGACTGGCAATCACCACTCTGATCATCAGCGCCGACAGGCAGGCGCTGGCCGTCGTTCTTCCCCGGTTCTCGCGGGTCGCCGAGGCGAGTTTCGCGCTGGTGGCGGTCAGCGGCCTGTTGTTGGCCGCTCCCCGGCTGACCGGCGACGTGACGCCGTCCCTCGGAGAGGCAGTCGACGCATTGACGCATACCGGTGCCGGCTGGCTGGTCATGGGCAAGCTCGCCTGCATGGTCCTGCTCGGCTGCTCGGGGGCGTACATCCGTACTGCCGTCGTCGACCGCGTGGCGCGCCAGCAGCCCACGCCACTTATCGCGTGGGCCGGGCTCGAGCTCGCCGTGATGGCGGTCGCGGTCTCGCTGGCCACGGCGCTCGGGCGTCCCCTCTGATATGTAACGGCCTCTTGCCAAGGGCAGGGTGACGCGCCGCCGAGGCTTTGACGACTCTCGGCGGCGCCTCTGCTGCCCATGGGTCTCAGGCAGCGCTCACTCGGGCACGGCGCTGCCGCAGTGTGTTCACGGTGCCGTCGAGGACGACGAATGCGACGAGGGTCACGCCGAAGACCGGCATCGCCCAGCCCAGGGCGCCCGCCGCGAGAAGCACCACGACCAGCATCGGCACCGACAGGTTGCGCCACACCGGCGCCGGAGAGGAAGGCCCGGACCGAGTGGGCCGGCGCCGCCACCACATCCGATACCCCAGGCCCAGGAGCGCGAGCGATCCCAAGGCCAGCAGGGCCAGCGCGAGCTGGTTGGCCAGACCGAACAGGGTGCCGCTGTGGGCACTGACACCGATGCTGGTGAGCTTGGCCATCAGGGGGTAGTCCTCCCAGTCCTGGCGGGCAGCGACCTGCTCGGTGTAGGGATCGATGGCGACGGAGGTCTTGCGGATCGGCAGCCCCTCGGACGACTCCTCAACGGTGAAGGGCGCCGCGGCGGCGTGCGGCGGGACGAGGGTGAGTTCACCTTGCAGGCCTTCCGACCTGGCCACCTCGACAGCACGGTCGAAACTGATCGGCTCAGCACCGTCCACGACCGTCACCTCCGGCGCGGAGAGCAGAGGGGTCTTGCCGTTCAGGGCGGTGATCGCGGCGTCGACGCGGCCGCCGGCATAGTTCGACCAGGTCAGGCCGGTGATGCTGATGCCGAGCAGCCCGACTGCCAGCCAGAGACCCAGGACCCCGTGCCAGGACCGATAGCGCGTACGTCCCTTCGCGGTGAAGGACGGAACCAGCACGGTCCGCAGGGATCGGCCACGGGCGCGCCTGCCGAGCCACAGCACCAGGCCACCGAGCACGATGAAGGGCAGCCAGCTGGCAACGAACTCGGAATAGAGCCGACCGAAGTCGCCCATGTGCAGGTTGCCGTGGAACTCGCGCAGCCACACCTCCGCGGGTGGCCGGTTGTCCGTGGTGACCAGTTCACCGTTGACGCCACCGGTGTACGGATCGACGTACACGGTCAGCGACTCCGAGGAGAAGTGGCTCCCGGTCTGTTTCAGGCCTTCGATGCCCCCGAGAACGACCTGGGCGGTTCGGTCGGGGTCCTCCGCCGGAATGACCGAGGTGACGTGTGCGTCCGGATGGACGGCGAGTGCAGCCTCGACCTGCTCCGACAGCGGTCGCGGGCTCCCTGTTTGCGCCTCCACGTGCAGCTTGTCGCCGTACAGCACGTCGTTGATCTGGGGAGTGAAGGCATAGACCAGGCCGGTCAACGCCAACACCGCGAGGAACGGCGCGACCAGAAGACCCGCCATGAAGTGCACGCGTCGAGCGAGCAACCACAGCGGGGCGCTGGAACGCTTTCGATCGGGCGTGCCGACACCAGCCCGGGGCCGTGACGGTTCGGTGGGGATCGTGGTCATGCCAACTCCATCGGTACGACGGCCGCAACAGCAGCGGAGACCGGCGGGGTGATCGCACGACCCCGGTAAACGTAGGTAAGACTGGGCATGGCCTCTCCTTCTTTACGCTTCCCCTCCTTATACCCAATTGGTTTTGGATGTTTCAGAGGTTTGTTTTGGATGTTTCGGGGTTCGCAGAAAGGCCATTTCGGGCCGGATAGCCAGTAGGCCGACCAGGTATGTCTGATTCGTCGCTGTAACGTAACGCGACAGTAAAAAGAGCCCGCCAGTGTCCAACTTTGCCTTTTCGTTGGCTGTTTCCAGGCGCGCATTAGAGGCCCGGTATAAACACCCGGGGGTATTATCGAGGCGAAACCGCCCGGGGTATTATCGAGGCAACACCCGCCCGCTTTTTGCCTCATCTCTTTTCCGTTTTTAATGCCCACGTGAGGTTGTGAGGTCCCATTAACGATTAGATTTCACCTAGGGCTCAGGGACCTTAATGAGCGCAGTATTGAGTGGTTCTCACTCCTCGGATTCCCCGAATTGTCACCTTGGAGCTCGAACTCAATGCGCGAAAAGGAAGGCATTCTTCATGTCTGAATTAACTCCCCAAGGCTTCTTGGGGCCCAAGAAGCGACGACGCCGACTCGGCGCAGTGGCCGTGGCGGCGGCCTCGGCGATCACGGCGGCGAGTCTGACCACGATGCCGGCAGTAGGCCAGCAGCCGATCGGGGTGGGCCCGCTCCCCATCACCTTCGACATCACCGACGAGAACGGAGGATGGTTCGACTCCGGTCTCAACCTCTTCGGCAGCAAGTCTCTCGCGGTCGCCGTGCTCCCCCGGGTCGGCGTGCCTGCTGGCGGACTGCCCTCTATCGGTGGCCCGGTGCTGCCGACTGACGCGTCGTTGGTGGAGAACCTCCTCGGCGGACTCGGCACCGCCGGCGGGGCGGGTGCCCCGACCGACCCGCTGGCCCTCGACTCGACCCTGGCCACCGTGCAGGGCATCGCGAAGTCCTCGCCGGAGGCGGCTTCCAAGGCCGCCGAGGCCGAGGATCTGATCGGGCAGCTCGAGGCGACCGTCGCCGACATGCCGGCGGACGAGCCGGTCGACCTGAGCTCGCTGCCGGTCGGCGTGGACCTGGCGGGTGTCCTGGACTCCCTCCAGGAGTTCGCGGTCGAGGGGCCTCCGGTCACCGTCACGTTCAACGTGGACCCGGCCAAGTCCCAGGGAATTCGCAACCCGATCGGGCTGATCGCCCCGGAGGGGGCGGACGAGTTCCCGTACATGGATTCCAAAGGCGCCTTCTACGGCGAGAAGACGATCCAGCTCACCGAGCCGGGGCTGTACGCCTTCACCGACTCGGTCGCGCCCTACATGCTCGGCGCTGTCGTGGTCGACGACCCGCTCACGTTGGGTCTCGACTTCGGCGAGAAGCTGGTGGTCAACGGCAAGCCCGAGGCCGTCCCGTCGAACGCCGACATCATCCAGCGGCTGGTGAACACCTTCTTCACGGCCACCAACCCGAACAACTGGCAGCAGCACAGCAGCACCAAGGAGGTGTCCTGGAACCCGGTCCAGCCGCCCGCCCCGATCCTGCAGTACGACGCAGACGGCAAGCCGGTACTGATCCCGAACCTAGACGCGTACTTCGACCAGAAGTTCGGCTACCCGAGGAAGCTGCCCGCGTTGAAGAAGCCGACCACCCCTGGTGTGGGTGAGGTCTGGATGGCCACTCAGATGGAGGACTTCGCAGGGAAGGAGAAGCACGGCTCCATCACGAAGATCAACGCCGAGGACTGGACGATCGATCGGAAGATCGCAGCCCCCGAGATCAACATGAACAACGTCCACAACATGTGGGCGGACAAGACCTACAAGTACCTGTACGCGAACGAGTGGTTCGACAGCGAGACCGACGTGTTCGACCGGGAGACCGGCAAGTTCGTACGGAGCCTCGAAGTCGGGCCCAACCCGGCGCACGTGATGACCCGTCCGGGCAACGACAACCTCACGATCGGCATCAACGCCGGGACGGACATCGTCGAGGCGGCACCGGGCGCCACGAAGATCATCAAGCGCATCCACGCCGACCCGGAGAGCGGCATGACCCCGCACCCGCACGCGCACTGGACGAGCCATGACGGCAAGACGGTCGTCGCGCCGAACACGATGACCGAGGAGGCCGTCATCGCCGACATGGACTCGGGGACCGTCAGGCACGAGCCCGTCGGGGCGTTCCCGATCGCCACGTCGATGACGCCGGACTCGAAGAAGGCGTACCTGTCCAACTTCCTGGGCATGAGCGTGTCGTGCGTGTCGCTGAAGGAGGACGCGTGTGCGACCCCCGACGGCGGTGTGGCCAAGAACTCCACGATCGACCTGTGGCAGAACTACGACTCGCAGACGGGTCCCGAGGCGGGCAAGCCGTGGGGCGGTCTGACGATCCAGCTCCCGGTGAGCCCGGACGGTAAGGCGCTGCTGGCGGTGAACACCCTGTCTGCGACGGTCAACGTGATCGACCCGAAGACACACAAGTTGATCAAGGATCTGCCTTGCAACCCCGGTTGCCACGGCGCCAACTTCGGCGCCAAGAAGGGTGGCGGCTACTACGCCTACGTCTCCAACAAGTTCTCCAACGCCACGCAGGTCATCGATGTCGACCCGAACAACGATGGCGACATCTCGGATGCCGCCATCGCCGGCCAGCTGACGCTGGGGCCGACGCCGGACACCAAGATGGACGACGAGCTCGTCGCCCACCCCGGTGTGGGTGGACAGGGCGTCGTGGCCCTCCCGCTGGTCTACAACGGCTGGTCACAGGAGATCCCGGCGGCCTGGCGAAAGGATCTGACCTGCGAGCAGATCAACCCGATCGACGAGTCGGCCTGCTGATCACCATCTGACACCACCGAAGGTCCGGGGCTGGGCAGCGCAGCCCAGCCCCGGACCGTCTCCGGGTCCCAGCATCCCGACGAAGTCAAGCCGGGACCCGAGCCCGTTAGCACCACCGACGGGCTCGGGTCCGTCGGCTACCCGAGACAGATGCCCAATCATGCAGGAGGCTCGCCGATGACGGCGCAGAAGATTCGCCCACAGGCTGTCACAACCCCACCCCGCCCTAGGTTCCGTCGGCGCGTGATCGGGTTGGTTGTGTTGGTCGCAGTCTGCTGGGGAGTGTTGCTCACAGTACTGCCGTCGCCATCCGGTGACCCGGAGCTGGTCTCGTTGAGCCCGAAGGACGGCCAGACGGTCAAGTCCCCCGACGAGGTCCGGATCACGTTCGACCGGCCTGTCCCCGCGGAGCTCGCGACGGTCCAGATGACTGATCCCGCAGGCGAGCGCATCGTTTCGACTCGGCCGTACAACCCGCCGGGGGCCGACGACGCGATTGCCGTGCCGATGCCGAAGACCCGCTACGAGGGGATCTACTCGGTCGTCTGGTCGGTGCCGTCCAGCACCCTCGAACCGATGGTCGGGTCGTCGACCTTCTCGGTGTTCTCCTCGGCGAGGCTCACCGCGGTCCCGGGGCTGGTCGTCGACCGCGACCCGGTGGTCGTCACGGTGTACACGGTGGCGGGAACGCTCGCGACAGCCGCCCTGGTGCTCGGTGTCGGGACCGTGTTCGTGCTCGGAGTCGCCTGGCCGGAGGGCACCCGCCGCCCGGGATCGCGCCGTCTGCTCCGGTACACGCTGGCGACCATGGTGCTGGCGACGCTCGTGTCCCTGCTCTCCTTCGGCGGTTACGCCGCCCGGACCTCGCTCGGTGACGCGTTCGACCCGGCGCTCCTCGCTGGGACGATCAAGTCGGGCATCGGGGCGGCGCTCATGGCCAGGCTGCTCATCCTGCTGCCGCTCACGCTCGGCTTCTGGCAGCTCCTGCGGAGCGAGCCCGCCCGGACCTCGGTCGAGCGCCTGACGGCCGCGGCGACGGTGCTCGGTGCCGCCTCGGCGTTGGCGGCCACCTGGGTCTTCGCCCGCCCGTACGCACCGGCGGGACCAGGGCCGCTCAGCGTGGCCGCGGACACCGCGCTCCTGCTCGCGGCTTCGGTCGGCGTCGGCGCCGCGGTGATGCAGTGGACGGTCCTGCGTCGAGCCGGTGTACAGGCGGCGCCCGCCACGCGTCTGCTGGCCCGGATCATGCCGGTGGGCGGTGCGGTGCTGCTACTCGCGGCGACCACAACCGACGGCTGGCGGCTGATCGCGTTCGGCGCGCTGGCGGTGGTGGTCTTCAGCACGGGGGTGGCCCTCCTGTACCGGGAGCGGCGGCGTAGATCCGACCCCGAGGAAAGCGACGGCCGGCGAGACAAGCCCGCTCGCCGGCGGCTGCGGAAGGTGGCCGCGGTGTCAGCTTCGGTCACCGTCGTGGCGCTCGCAGCGCTACCCGGTTCGGCCCTCCCCGGTTAAAGCCCGCGACGCACACGAGAGATACCCATGTCTATGCACCTCCGCCTTCTCTGGCGATTCAGCACCACCATCGCTGCGACGTTCACACTCGTCCTCGCGCCCGCCGCGTGCGGAGGCGCCGAGGACACCGCCCCACCGACCGAGCCGACCGACGCGACGTCCTCCGTGACCCCCTCGGCTGCCTCATCGCCGGCAGCGCCGGTCAGCCCCAGCACCGAGTCAACCGATCTCGGTCCGCTGCTCACGATCACCATCGACGGGGAGGAGGTGTCACCCAATGCGGAGGCGATCCACCTCAGCACCGGAGAGAAGCTCCTCGTGGAGATCGACTCCGATCGGGCCGGCGAACTGCACATCCACTCCGCCCCTGAACAGATCGTCCAGTTCGCCGAGGGGACCACGGACGGCGAGATCGTCGTGAACACTCCTGGCACCGTCGAGGTCGAGGACCACGACACCAGCGCCGTCGTCGCCCTCATCGAGGTGCACTGACTTTGTTCCCCCTGATCCTGCCCATGCACGGCTTGGGCGGGGGCGCCGACCTGCCCATTCCCGCCTCCTTTGCGATCGCGGGCGGCACCGCCGCCCTCGCCTTGTCCTTCGTCGTGCTGCTCCTGGCCTGGCGTACGCCTCGGTTCTCGACCGCCGGCCGCGAACGAGCCGTCCCCGCCGGGCTCGCCGCATTCCTGGACAGTCGCGGCTGGACCATGAGCATCCGTGCGCTCGGGATGACGTTCTTCTGCTTCATGCTCTGGCCCGCGCTGTTCGGGCCGGACCTGCTCAACAACCCCACCTTCGGCGTCGTCTACGTCTGGCTCTGGGTCGGCATCGTCCCGGCGTCGCTGCTGTTCGGCCGCTTCTACCGCGCCGTCAGCCCGGCCCGCACCCTCCACCTGATCCTCGCGAAGGTCGCGGGGCGACCACCTGGCGAAGGCATACGCCGATATCCGGCCGACCTGGGGTACTGGCCCGCAGCAATCGGTCTGTTCGCCTTCGTCTGGCTCGAGCTCGTCTCGCCGCAAGCGACTTACCTGGGCTCGGTTCGTGCGTGGTTCGCGTGCTACCTGGCGGCGATGTTGCTCGGTGGCGCGATCTTCGGCGAACGATGGCTCGAGCGGGCCGACCCGTTCGAGGTCTACTCCACCCTGTTGGCCCACCTCTCACCATGGGGACGCAACGACGAAGGCGACCTCGTCTGGATCAGTCCGCTACGCCACCTTGCCCGTGTGCCGAGCGAAGCAGGACTGGTGGCCACGGTCGCCGTCCTCCTCGCAAGCACCGCATACGACAGCTGGCGCGAGAGCGTGACCTGGATCCGGTTCGTCCAGTCCAGCGGCATCGATCAGACCGTGTTGGGAACGGCCGGACTCCTGACCGCGGTCACCGTCGTCGGAGTCGTCTTCATGGCGGCGTCGATGGCAACAGGGATCGATGAGAGCGTCGATCGCTGGCAGATACCGCGTCAGCTCGCTCACTCCATCGTCCCGATCGTGGTCGGCTACATGGTGGCGCACTACCTGAGCTTCTTCGTACAGGTCGGCTCACAGACTCTGATCCAGATCAGCGACCCCGTCGGAACCGGGGCAGATCTGTTCCGGACCGGGGACTGGGAGGTCAACTACTGGTTCTCCCAGCATGCGACCTTCCTGGCCACAACCAAGGTGGTCTCCATCGTGACCGGGCACGTCCTGGGCGTCATCGCAGCTCACGACCGAGCCCTGGAGATCCTCCCACGGCGTCACCAGGTCGCCGGTCAGCTGCCGCTACTCCTCGCGATGGTGCTCTACACCTACATGGGCCTCTACCTGCTGTTCGGAGCCTGACACGGAAGCCGTCATGATCGATCCATGACCACGGAAATGGGTTCGCCATCTGACTGGTACTTCGAGGACTTCGCGGTTGGCCAGATCTTCCGCTCCCAGGGACGAACGATCACGGAGACCGACATCGTGTCCTTCGCCGGCTGGAGCTGGGACACCAACCCCGTACACACCGATGCCGAGCTCAGCGCCGGGGGACGCTTCGGTCGGCCGATCGCTCACGGCGTCCTCGGCCTGTCCGTCGCGATGGGCCTGGTATCTCGTCTCGGCATCTTCGAGCGGTGCTCGGTCGCGCTCCTGGGCATCGACCGATGGCAGTTCACGCACCCGGTCGTCGTCGGCGACACCGTCCGGTGCACCGTCCACATCAGAGGCGTACGAGCCACCAGCGACGGCAAGCACGGCGTACTCGAGCGCGAGTTCGTCCTGACCAAGCAGGACGACACCGTCGTGCAGCGGGGCGACATCGGCCTCCTGGTGGCCCGCCGACCTGCTCGGTGACGCATGCTCCATAAGCAAACGGCGTCGGTGCGGTCAGATCTTGGGGTTCCGGTCGACGGCGGGAAGACGCCAGGGCCGAGTCGGGGTTCGGCGACCGCGCTTGGTGCGAGCTGACTCCGCGCCAGACATCCTCCCGACGTTGCGGTGATGGGTCGGCCGTCGATCGTCCTGGCTGTTGGCGGTCATCTCGGAGAAGTACACGATGCCGGCGAACTGCTCGGCGAGCGATGGCGCGTCGGGGACGGCGTCCGGGCTCTTCGGGCGGCCGATCGCGGCAGCGTTGTCGTGGCCACTGAACTCTTCAGCGGTGACCTCGGTGTCCATAGGGCTACTCCTTGCGCGTGGGGGGTGGCTCATCAGGATGAAAGCGGGCCGCGAGCGCCTTGATGCGGCGCTCCAGCTCGGCGTAGGCGGTGTCGAAGGCCTCGGGGCCCTTGTCCACCGGGTCGGGGATCGACCAGTGCAGCTCACCCGGGACCTTCGGTGTCTCGTGGGCGCGGTCGCACACGGTGACCACGAGATCATCGGGGTCCAGCACGTCCTCGACCCGCCGTGGCTCGACGATGGGGAGGTCGAGCTCCCGGCGGCTCGCGACGTCGATCGTTCCCGGATTGATCTGGTCGGCAGGATGGGTGCCCGCCGAGGCAGCGGGGATCGGGCTGACCTGGCGCCACAGCGCGGCGGCCAGATGTGAGCGTGCGGTGTTGCCGGTGCACACGAACAGGACGCGCCTGGGCACCGCCACGGGGGACGCGGTGCCCAGGCTCTCGAGCGCATCCTGCTCGAGGTGCAGGTACGTACGCCTCCCGTC
>NZ_JBEZZS010000054.1:0-26860 GCF_040639295.1 Nocardioides sp. NPDC023903
CCCTCTATCCGGCGTGCGTCGCGATGTACACCGAGGAGGTCGGGATCTCGCCGGAGACCGGCGGCGGCCGCGACCTCTACCGTGCCCGGGTGCTCAGGCGATCTCGATCTACGACGACGTGCTCGGCGCGTTATGACGAGCCGACTCGGCCGGAATTCGTGTCAGGGCCCGGCGGCTCGGTCGCCTCGGGCGGGAGCTCGGGCAGGTGGTGTCCGAACGGGACCTGCTGGACCTGACCGAGGGCAGCGAGTACGGAGGGCAGCATCGCCTTGGCGGTGCGCTTGTAGCCCATGGCGCTGGGGTGGAAGTGGTCGATGGCGAACATCTCGTCGGGGTTCGTGATGAAGAACGGGCCGACGACCTCGGAGAGCGAGACGACATGGGCGCCGCGGGCCAGTGCGGTCTCCCGCTGCCCCTCGGCCAGCTGCTTGGCGATCCTGCGCCCGAGCGAGCGCAGCGGCTGCGGCAGGGGGCGCACCGCGCCCACGTCCGGGCAGGTCCCCACGACGACCTCGGCACCACGCTCGCGCAGCGCGTCGATGACCTCGCCGAGCACCCGGGTCGAGTCCTTCTGCGGCACCCGGTGGGTTACGTCGTTGCCACCGACGATGACCACCGCGACATCGGGCCGGTAGCCCTCCGGCAGCGACTCGAGCTGCGCCGGGACCATCGACGTCTCGGCCCCGACCACGGCAGCCGTACGCAGCCGCACCGGCCTCAGCAGAGCCTTGGCCGTGCCCTTGGCCAGCCGGGCGCCGAGGGTGCCGCTCCTGGTCTCCGCGCCCAGCCCGGCGGCGATCGAGTCGCCGAGGATGAGGAGCTCGACCGGCGTACCTCCATAGGTCTTCTTGTAGACCTTGTCGGCGTCGATCGCCTCCTCACCGAGGGGCTTGCCGATCACGTCGCGCGCGTGCGCCGCCTGTCTCTTCAGCAGCGTCACGAATCCGGCACCGGCCGCCGCCCCCACCACACCGACTGCACCGGCGACCCCGGCGGTGGCGGCGACCATGCCGAGCCACTTGGCCTCTTCACTCGTCTTCGTGGTGTTCACATTCCTTAGGTGTACCCCACGGATGTGAACGCAAAATTAACCTACGCCTGGGAGAGCCCGGCTTCCTCGAAAGCGTCGTAGTTGGGGGCGATGGTGGCGCGGGGGCCGACGATGCCGCTGACCGCGTCGAGCGTCTTGAGACCGTGCCCGGTGTTGATGATCACCGTCTCGAGGCTCGGGTCGAGCAGACCGTTGTCGACGAGCTTCTTGGTGACCGCGAGCGTGGTGCCGCCGGCGGTCTCGGTGAAGATGCCCTCGGTGCGGGCCAGGAGCACGATCGCGGCGCGGATCTCGTCGTCGGTGACCTCCTCGACGGCACCACCGGAGGAGCGGGTGGCGTCGAGGACGTAGATGCCATCGGCCGGGTTGCCGATGGCCAGCGACTTGGCGATCGTGTCCGGCTTGACCGGGCGGATGGCGTCGACGCCGGCCTTGAACGCGGTCGCGACCGGGTTGCAGCCGGTGGCCTGGGCGCCGAAGATCCGGTAGGGCTTCTCCTCGACCAGACCGAGCTTGATCAGCTCCTTGAAGGCCTTGTCTACCTTGGTCAGCTGGGACCCGGAGGCCACCGGGATGACGATCTGGTCGGGCAGACGCCAGCCGAGCTGCTCGGCGATCTCGAAGCCGAGCGTCTTGGAGCCCTCGGCGTAGAAGGGACGTACGTTGACGTTCACGAACGCCCAGCCCTCCTCCTCCGCGGCGATCTCCTGAGCCAGCTTGTTGACGTCGTCGTAGTTGCCGTCGACGGCGATCAGGTTGTCGGTGAAGACGGCGGAGTTGACCTGCTTGGGCTGCTCGAGGTTGCTGGGGATGAAGACCGCGGTGGGAATCCCGGCCCGCGCTCCAGCCGCCGCCACCGCGTTGGCCAGGTTGCCGGTGCTCGGGCAGGCGAAGACCTTGGCGTCGAGCTCGCGGGCGGCGCTCAGAGCACAGGCGACCACGCGGTCCTTGAAGGAGTTGGTCGGGTTGGTCGAGTCGTCCTTCACCCAGATCTTCTCGATGCCGAGCTCGCGGGCGAGGTTCTTCGCCTCCAGGAGCCGGGTGAAGCCGGGCTCGGTGTTGGGGCTCTGCTCGATGTCGTCGGGCACCGGCAGCAGCGCCTTGTAGCGCCAGATGTTGCGGGGTCCGGCCTCGATCTCCTCGCGGGTCACGGCCGGGAAGTCATAGGCCACCTCGAGTGGCCCGAAACACTCCGGACAGGCGTAATGCGGTCCGAGCTCGATCTGGTGCCCACACTCTCGGCACGACAGCGCCGAGGCGTTGCCGAACGCGCCCTCGCGCAGGCCCTTCGTCTCCGTGGTCGCAGCGCTCATGAGAAACCTCCTCCTCATCTTCCCCGATCACGTCTCTCGCGCCGGGCCGGAATTAGCACCTTGTCCCACGCCCTACCCGATGGCCGGGAGGAGGCTCGTGGTCGGTTGCCGGGACTTCACTGGGCCGTTCCCTCAGTCCCTCTCGATGAGCATTAGCGATCGTACGGCAGGTATCCGCTGCCAAACACACCCGGGTTCCACTCCGCGGACCAGGCGTCCACCATCTGGACAATCGGGGTTCAGCGAGCGCGGAGGCGGCGCAGCATCCGGGCGTCGTCGAAACCGACGGCTCGAGCAGCCGACTCCATCGTGGTGCCCGCGGCCAGCAGATGGTCGGCCCGCTCGCGACGAAGAGCCTGTTGGTAGCGGAGCGGGGTGAGGCCGGTCGCACCTACGAAGGCGCGGGTCAGGGTGCGTTCGCTCACCCCCGCACCGTCCGCCAGAGCGGAGAGCGGAAGCGGCTCGGCAAACCGGGCGTCGATGACGTCCTGCACATGGTGGACGGTGTCGTCGAGATGGTTCCGGTGGCGCAGCAGGACGCTCTCCTGCGGCTGGTCGCCGTTGCGCCGCGCGTAGACGACCATGTCGCGGGCGACACGAGCCGCCAACGCCGGTCCGTGGCGCACAGCGAGAAGGTGCAGGCTCAGGTCGATGCCGCTGGCGATACCTGCCGACGTCACGATCCGGTCATCACTGGTGAAGAGCACGTCGCGCACCACCCGGGCTTTCGGGTAGCGCCTGGACAGCGCATCTTGGAGATCGTGATGGGTGGTGCAGAGACGCCCGTCAAGGAGGCCCGCCTGGCCGAGGGCATCGGCGCCGGCGCAGACGCTGGCCACCTCGCCCCCGGCCGCATGATGGACACGCAGCCGCTCTGCCGTCTCGCGGCTGAGCCGGGGGCCGGCGACGAGGTCGTACGCCGCCCGCCAGCCCGGCACGACGAGCAGGTCACCGGGGTCGAGATCGGGCCACTCCCCGGTGACGGCCAGCGGCAGACCCTGCGCGGAGAGCACCTCCCCCGGCTCGGCGCCCGCGACGTACACGAGGTCGTAGGGATGTCCCAGGCTGCGCGCCGTGTGGAACGCCTGTGCCGGCCCGGCGAGGTCGAGCAGATGTACGCCGGGCAGCAGCACGAACACGACGGCGCTCATGCCGCAGATGCTGCCACAGCCTCCAGATCGGCGATCGTCGCGATCTCGGCGAACCGGCCGCTGAGCACGAGCTTCGTACGCTCCACGACCTCCTCAGCCGACAACCCGCCCAGCGGCTCGGTGGTGACCGCGTCGGCGACGTAGGTGATCCGGTAGCCGAGGTCCGAGCCGACTCGCGCAGTGGTCTCTACGCACTGCTCGGCGCGGATCCCGCACACCACGAGCTCGGTGACCCCGCGCTCGGTCAGGACCTGCTGCAGGTTGGTCGTGGTGAACGCGTTGTGGGCGGTCTTGCGCACCTCGACGTCGTCCGGCTCCGGGCCGCTGAGCCCGTCGAGATAGCGCACGTGACCCGACTCCGGGTCGAAGACGCCGCCACTGTCGGGCTCGGTGTGGAGCACCCAGACCACCAGGTCGCCCGCGGCGCGAGCGAGGCTCACCAGCCGGTCGGCGCGCTCGGCGATGTCGGGGTGGAGGGTCTGCTGCCAGGACTCCCGCTGCCGGAAGGACTCCTGGATGTCGATGACGAGAAGGGCTCGATTGCTCATACCCCCAGTGTGCGAGCTGCCCGCTCGACGCACGAGGCATCAAGCGGGCAGCATCCGGAACGATCCGGTCAGGCAGCGGCAACCGTGCTCTGTGCGGTGGCCTCTCCCTCGGCGGGCGCGAGGGCGCCGCGTACGACATCCCTGACATCGCTCACCAGGTTGATCTTCAGGGCCTGCTTCACGTCGTCGGGCACCTCGTCCAGGTCGGGCTCGTTGCGCTGGGGTACGAAGACCTCGGTCAGACCGGCTCGCTGGGCGGCGAGCAGCTTCTGCTTGAGGCCGCCGATGGGCAGCACCCGGCCGGAGAGGGAGACCTCACCGGTCATGCCGACCTCGCTGCGTACCGGGCGACCGGTCGCGAGAGAGGTGAGCGCGGTGACCATCGTGATGCCGGCGCTCGGGCCGTCCTTGGGGACCGCGCCCGCAGGCACGTGGACGTGGAGCGAGCGGTCGAGCACCGCTGGGTCGACGCCCAGCTCGGCCGCGTGCGAGCGGACGAACGAGAGCGCGATCTGCGCGGACTCCTTCATCACCTCGCCGAGCTGGCCGGTGATGTTGAGACCGTGCCCCGAAGATCCGGCAGAGCCGTCGGCCGCGGACGCCTCGATGAAGAGCACGTCCCCGCCCAGCCCGGTGACGGCAAGTCCGGTGGCGACCCCCGGGACAGAGGTACGCTCCGCCGACTCCGGCGTGAACCGGGGCCGTCCGACCAGGTCCTTGAGGTTGTCCAGGCCGATCTCGACGTGCTCCGCCCCGGTCGCCAGCCGCGTCGCCGCCTTGCGCAGCGCCTTGGCGAGGAGCCGCTCGAGCTGGCGTACGCCCGCCTCGCGGGTGTAGTTCGCGGCCAGCTCACGCAGGGCGTCGTCGGTGACCGTGGCCTCCTCCGAGGTCACCGCGGCCCGCTCGAGCTGCCGGGGCAGCAGGAAGTCGCGGGCGATGGCGACCTTGTCGTCCTCGGTGTAGCCGTCGATCGTGACAAGCTCCATGCGGTCCAGCAGCGCCGACGGGATCTGGTCGACCACGTTGGCGGTGGCGATGAACAGGACGTCGGAGAGGTCCAGGTCGAGCTCGAGGTAGTGGTCGCGGAAGGTGTGGTTCTGCGCCGGGTCGAGCACCTCCAGCAGCGCGGCCGCAGGGTCACCCCGATAGTCCGAGCCGACCTTGTCGACCTCGTCGAGGAGCACGACCGGGTTCATCGAGCCGGCCTCCTTGATGGCCCGCACGATCCGGCCCGGCAGCGCGCCGACATAGGTGCGCCGGTGACCGCGGATCTCGGCCTCGTCGCGGACACCACCCAGCGCGACCCGAACGAACTTCCGTCCGAGCGAGCGCGCGACCGACTCACCGAGCGAGGTCTTGCCGACTCCCGGCGGGCCGGCGAGCAGCACCACGGCACCGGACCCACGGCCGCCGATGACCTGCAGGCCACGCTCGGCACGTCGGGTCCGCACCGCCAGGTACTCCACGATCCGGTCCTTGACCTCGTCGAGGCCGTGGTGGTCGGCGTCGAGCACCTCGCGAGCCGCGACCACGTCGGTCGAGTCCTCGGTCCGGACCGACCACGGCAGCTCCAGCACCGTGTCCAGCCAGGTGCGGATCCAGGCGGTCTCGGGATTCTGCTCGGAACCACGCTCGAGCTTGTCGACCTCGCGCAGCGCGGCCTCACGTACGGCCTCGGGGAGGTCGGCGGCCTCGACCCGTGCCCGGTAGTCGTCGGACCCCTCGGGCTCGCCCTCGCCGAGCTCCTTGCGGATCGCGGCGAGCTGCTGGCGCAGCAGGAACTCCCGCTGCGTCTTCTCCATACCCTCGCGTACGTCCTCGGCGATCTTGTCGCTGACCTCGGACTCCGCGATGTACTCCTTCGCCCAGGCGATCACCTTCTCGAGACGCTCGGTGACGTCCGGCGTCTCCAGCAGCTCACGCTTGGCGTCGTCGTCGAGATAGGGCGCGTAGCCGGCGGTGTCGGCGATCTCCGACGGCTCGGTGAGCCGGTTGACCTGGTCGATGACCGGCCACGCCTCGCGACGCTGGAGCACCGCGACGACCAGCCGCTTGTACTCCTCGGCCAGCTCCTTCGCGTGCTCCGTCGTGGTCTCGGTGGCGGGCTCGACCTCGACCCACAGCGCAGCACCGGGTCCGGTCACGCCGGAGCCGATCTTCGCGCGGCCGACGGCCCGCAGCACCGCCGCGGGCTCACCGCCCCGGAACCGGCCGACGCGCTCGATCGTGGCGACAGCGCCGTACGTCGCATACCGGTCCCCGAGCCGCGGCGCGACCAGCAGCCGGCTCTCCGAGCCTGCTCGGGCGGCGTCGATCGCAGCCTGCGCGGCCTCGTCGAGCTCGATGGGCACGACCATCCCCGGCAGGACCACGGCATCCGAGACGAACAGCACAGGAAGCTTGTCCATTGCGGACCCTCCTAGAAGAGTTGAGTGATACTGGCTCAACTTCTGGGAGCAACCGGATGTTCCCTCCGGTTAGTGTGTTCGCTGTCAGCGGACGCTGTCGTCAGTCAGCCCACGCAGAAGCTCCAGCACACCGTCCGGCCCCTGCACCTCGAGATCGGCAAGGTCCGCAAGCGGACCCCGGTCAGGCCCGGCGTGGGAGTAGACGAGCAGCGTCGCCGACCCGGTGGTCTTCCCCCAGGCCCTCACGGCCTCGAACGCCTCGATGTCACCCAGGTCGTCACCGCCGAACAGGATCGCGCCGGGCGAGACCTCCGAGATCAGCGTGTCGATCGCGTGACCCTTGTGCATGCCGGGGGCACGCACCTCGATGACCTGCTTGCCCGGCTCGATCACGAGCCCGTGCTCGCCGGCCAGCTCGGTCAGCGGCGGGAGCAGGCGCGCGGCGAGACCGTCGGGATCGGGGAACCGGCGGGTGTGCACACCGACGGCGAGCCCCTTCTCCTCGATGTAGGCGTCCTGCGCCCCGTGGGCGGCGAGCACCTCCGGCAGCGCCGCCTCGAAAGCTGCCAGCCCCTCGGGCGGCGGCGGGCCGACGACGACCCGGTCGGCGCCGCTCCAGCGCTCGTTGCCGTACTGCCCGAAGACGTACAGCTCCTTGCCCAGCTCCCCGAGCGCGTCGGCGATCGCGGCCAGCCCGCCGAGCTCGACGACCTGTCCGGCCGGTCGGCCGGTGACGATGGCCAGCGCCTTGACGTGGGAAGCGAGCTCGATCAGGACCGAGGCCGCGTCCGGATGGATCCGAGCCGCAGTCGGGTCCTCGACGATCGGGGAGAGCGTGCCGTCGAAGTCGAGACCGACGAGGGTTTCGGCGGCAGCGGCCGCGATCGCGGCGTATTTCTGCTCTCCTGAGGTGCCATCAGGCTGGGGTTCGGCCATGCCTCAACTGTGACACGGCAACCACCTCGGAGCCGACCGGGAGGGCGTCGCCGTGTGGCAGATCACACACCGTCGAGAACGGCCGGAAAGCCTCAGAGAGCCCCGGTCAGAACCACCGTCAGCCGGTCGCCCTTCATCGAGCCCTCGACCAGCAGATGGGTGCGTTTGATGCCGAGGTCATCGGCGAGCTGCTGGCCCTCCCGCTTCATCTCGGGCGGGTAGTAGACGGTGCTCTCCGGGACGGAACCCATCCAGTTGTCCTCGCCGACGACGTTCCAGCCGACCGTGGTCGCCTTCGCCGCGACGTCGCCGGCCAGGCCGGCGATGTTCGACTGGTTGTAGACCTCGACGCTGACCTTGGCGCGGTCGACGGGCGAAGGCTCGGCCTTCGGCGGCTTCTTCTCCTCGGCCTTGGCCGCCTTCGGTGAGGCCGACGGCGAGGCCGAGGGACTGCCACCGGCCTGAGCGATCTCCTTGCCTCCGTCTCCGTCGCCACCGGTGATCCAGAAGATGATCACCGCGGCGACCACGGCCACCACGCTCAGCGCGATGACGGGTGTGGGGAGCGCGACGCCACGCTCACCCTTCGAAGGACGTACGCAGCCGGTCATTCAGACCTCGAAGCCGAGCCGTCTCGCCGAACGCTGACGCTGCCGGGCCGCGCGGAGCCGCCGCAGGCGGCGTACCAGCAGGGGGTCGGCCTCGAGGGCCTCCGGCTTGTCGATGAGGGCGTTGAGCACCTGGTAGTAACGGGTGGCGGACATGTTGAACGCCTCGCGGACGGCGGCCTCCTTGGCCCCGGCGTACTTCCACCACTGCCGCTCGAAGTCGAGGATCTGCTTGTCTCGCTCGCTGAGGCTCGCGGGGTCCTCGCCTGGGCCTGTGACCTGCACGTTGACAGCGCTCATTCCTCGTCCCCCGGTGTCGTCTGCATCTGACCACACCCTAACGCGCCGAACTACACGGCTGTGGTTCACCCTCTCGGCGTGTTACTCGACAGGTATTCGGGCCAGGGGGCCGGAAGTCACGTGTGGAACGACTCGGCGCCGAACCTGGCTCCGGTCCATTACAGTCGGAGATGTGCAGGCTGACCTGGTAATCGTGGCCAATCGGCTCCCCGTAGATCGTGTGGAGATGCCGGACGGAACGAAGGCGTGGCGACGCTCCCCAGGAGGCCTGGTCAGCGCCCTCGAGCCGGTCCTGCGGGCCAACGACGGCGTCTGGATCGGCTGGCCCGGGGGCATCGACGAGGACCTCGAGCCGTTCGAGGACGACGGGCTCCACCTGCTGCCGATGACGATGACCGCCGAGGACATCGAGGAGCACTACGAGGGTTTCTCCAACGGCACCCTGTGGCCGCTCTACCACGACGTCGTGGCCAAGCCGGAGTTCCACCGCGAGTGGTGGGACGGCTACCAGCGCGTCAACCAGAGGTTCGCCGAGAAGTGCGCCGAGGTCGCCGCGAAGGGCGCGACCGTCTGGGTGCAGGACTACCAGCTCCAGCTGGTCCCGCAGATGCTGCGCGAGCTCCGCCCCGACCTGCGCATCGGCTTCTACCTGCACATCCCGTTCCCGCCGGCCGAGCTCTTCCAGCAGGTCCCGTGGCGCCGCCAGCTCCTCGAGGGCCTCCTCGGGGCCGACCTGGTCGGCTTCCAGCTCCCCCAAGCGGCGCAGAACTTCGTCCGACTGGTGCGCCAGCGCGTGGGCCACAAGACCCACCGCGACCTGGTCTATCTCCCCGACGGACGCACCGTGCACGCGGCAGCCTTCCCGATCTCGATCGACTTCATCGGCTTCGACGAGATGGCCCACGACGAGGGCGTCAACCAGCGCGCCAAGGAGATCCGCCAGCAGCTCGGCGACCCGAAGAAGATCCTGCTCGGCGTCGACCGGCTCGACTACACCAAGGGCATCTACGCCAGGCTGCGCGCCTACGGCGAGATGCTCCGCGACACCGAGCTCGACGTCGAGGACGCGATCTTCGTCCAGGTGGCGGTGCCCTCGCGGGAGCGCGTCGAGCAGTACCGCAAGCTGCGCGACGACATCGACCGCCTCGTCGGCCGCCTCAACGGCGACCTCGGCCGCATCGGCCGTCCCGCGATCTCCTACCTCCATACCTCGCTTCCCCGTGCGGAGATGGCCGCGCTCTACCGCGCCGCCGACATCATGGTCGTCACCCCCTACCGCGACGGCATGAACCTGGTCGCGAAGGAGTACGTCGCCTGCCGCTACGAGGACGACGGCGCCCTCGTGCTCTCCGAGTTCGCCGGCGCGGCCGAGGAGCTGCGCCAGGCCTGGCTCGTGAACCCCTACGACATCAACGGGATGAAGGCCGCGCTGCTCGAGGCCTACAAGGCCGAGCCGAAGGAGCTCACCCGCCGGATGCGGGCGATGCGCAAGCAGGTCGCCTCCAAGGACGTACGTTACTGGGCCGACTCCTTCCTCGAGGAGCTCGCCGCGGTGCAGGGCAGCCACACCAAGAACGTGCTTCCGCCCAACGCCCACTAGGGCCCGCCAGGTGGCTAGAGTCGTCGCGTGACCACCAACTCTGACCCGATCAGGTGGGGAATTCTCGGCACCGGCCGGATCGCCCACTCCCTAGCCACCGATCTGATGCTCGTCCCCGACGGCCGACTCGTGGCCGTCGGCTCGCGGAGCAAGGAGTCCGCGGAGACGTTCGCGAAGGAGTACGCCGCCAGCGGCCCGGTCCGCGCGCACGGCTCCTATGAGGAGCTGGCCGCCGACGAGGACGTCGACGTCGTCTATGTCGCCTCCCCCCACTCCCACCACCTCGAGCACGCCACCTTGATGCTCGAGGCCGGCAAGCACGTGCTGTGCGAGAAGGCGCTGACGCTCAACGCCGCCGACTCGCAGAAGATGGTCGACCTGGCCGCCTCCAAGAAGCTCTTCCTCATGGAAGCCATGTGGATGGCGACCAACCCGATCATCCGGCGCCTCGTCACCGACGTGAAGTCGGGCCGCTTCGGGGTCCCCCGTCACGTACACGCCGAGCTCGGCTTCGTCGCCGACCCCGAGCAGCACCAGCGCCTCCTCGACCCCGCGCTCGGCGCCAGCGCGCTGCTCGACATGGGCATCTACCCGCTCACCTTCGCCCACCTGCTCTTCGGCGAGGCCCGCGCGCTGACCGCTCAGGCCAACCTCGGGGAGGGTGCCGACGGCGGCACCTTCGACCTCGACCTGGTGATGACCGGGAAGTACGCCGGCAACGAGCTCTCCACCATGGTCTCCTCGGTCACCTCCTACTCTTCGCGCTCGGCGGCCATCGCCACCGACCAGGGCCGCATCGAGCTGACCGACTTCCACCACCCGTCCTCGGCGGTCTTCACGCCCGCCAACGGTGACGAGCCCGTCGAGATCGTCGGCGACGAGCCCGTCATCGGCGCTGCGTACGGCAACGAGATCGCCGAGGTGCAGCGCTGCCTGCGCGAAGGCCTCCTGGAGTCCCCGCTCGTGCCCCACAGCCAGACGCTCAGCCTGATGCGCCAGATGGACATGATCCGCGAGTCCATCGGCGCCCGCTACGCCACCGAGTCCTGACGAGACGTCACCCCCGCAGGCCGAGACGTCAGCTGCGTCGGTCGAGTTGGCACCCAGGTGCCGACTCGACCGACGCGAGTGACGTCTCGGCCGACGTACCTGACGTCTCGGCTCTCAGGCGGTGTTCGGCTTCTCGTTGAACGTACGGTGCGGCTGCACGACCGCGAGGAGCTCGCCGGCCACCTCGGGGCCGAGGGCGCCCCAGTGGTCCTTGTAGCCGTAGACACCGGCGAGAGTGCGTGACTCGTAGTCGCCGTTCATGACCTCGATGTCGTGGGGCGTGATCAGGCCGGGGTGAGCGACGCCGACGGCGGCGGAGACCTTCGTCAGCTCCCGGCGCAGGGTCCTGAGGTAGCTGGCGCAGCGATCGCCCTTGTCCTGCGGGTCGAGGCCGCCGGAGAGCCACTTGCTCTGCGTCGCGACGCCGGTCGGACAGGTGTCGTCGTGGCATTTCTGGGCCTGGATGCAGCCGATCGACATCATCGCCTCGCGACCGACGTTGACCATGTCGGCACCGAGCGCGAAGGCGACGGCGGCGTTCTCCGGCAGGCCGACCTTGGCCGAACCGATGAAGGTGACCGAGTCGGTCAGGCCGAGCTCGGCGAAGGTGCCGTAGACCCGCGAGAAGCCGATCCGGTAGGGCATCGCGACCGCGTCGGAGAAGATCAGCGGCGCGGCGCCGGTGCCACCCTCGCCGCCGTCGACGGTGATGAAGTCGACGCCCCGCTCGCCCGACCGCATCTTGCCGGCGAGCTCCTGCCAGAACTCCATCTCACCGACCGCCGACTTGATGCCGACCGGCAGCCCGGTCTCGGCGGCGATCATCTCGACGAAGTCGAGCATCGAGTCGACGTCGTGGAAGGCGGAGTGGCGCGACGGCGACACGCAGTCCTTGCCGACCTCGATGCCGCGGATCTCGGCGATCTCCGGCGTCACCTTGGCCGCCGGCAGCAGTCCACCGAGGCCGGGCTTGGCGCCCTGGGAGAGCTTGATCTCGATCGCCTTGACCGGCGCGGTGGCCACCCGCTCCTTGAGCCGGTCGATCGAGAAGGTGCCGTCGGCGTTCCGGCACCCGAAGTAAGCGGTGCCGATCTGCATCACCAGATCCGCACCACCTTCCAGGTGGTAGGGCGAGATGCCGCCTTCACCGGTGTTGTGCATCGCCCCGGCCCGGCGTGCGCCCAGGTTGAGCGCCTTGATCGCCGGCCCGGACAGCGACCCGAACGACATCGCCGAGATGTTGACGACCGACTCCGGCCGGAACGCCTTCGCGCGCCCGCGCGGACCTCCGAGCACCTTCGCCGACGGGAGCTTGGCGGCCCGGTCGTGGTCGTCGGGCAGCGAGTCGGCGAACGTACGGTGCTTGATGTGGATGTGGCCCTGGACGTGCTCGATGTCGTTGTCGGTGCCGAAGCCGAAGTAGTTGTTCTGCTCCTTGGCCGAGGCGTAGACCCAGCGCCGCTGGTCACGGCTGAAGGGCCGCTCCTCGTCGTTGTCGGCGACGATGTACTGCCGCAGCTCCGGCCCGATCTTCTCCATCAGATACCGCGCGTGCCCGATCACCGGGAAGTTCCGCAGGATCGCGTGCTTGCGCTGGGTCAGGTCGCGCGCGGCGACCACGCCCGCGGCAACCGCCACTCCCCCGAGGAGGGTCGTCATCTTCATGTACGTCTTCCTACCCGGGCGGTCACCCGTTGTAAACGTCCGCGACGGTGTCGCCGGGCGTCGCTCAGGCGAACTCGGGAATGACCTTCGACTCGAAGAGCTCGAGGGAGGAGCGGTCGTAGGCGGCGTCGCCGAAGTATGTGATGGCGTACGTCATCCCCAGCTCCTCCATCGACTTCAGCTTCTCCACGATCTGCTCGGGCGTGCCCGCCAGCCCCTGGACGCCACTGCGGCGGGCATGCTCTGCCCCAGCGGCATCCCCGAGCGACTTGGCGAGGTGGTCGGCGTACCAGTCGATCTTGTCCTGGACATCCTTCTCGGTCTCGCCGATGAAGACGTTGTAGTTGGACGAGCGGGTGATCTCGGAGAAGTCGCGGCCGAGGTTGTCGCAGTGGCCGCGCAGGATCTCCGACTTCGCCTGGAACGTCTCGGCGTCGCCGGCAAAGTTGGTGTAGTCGGCGTACTGAGCGGCGATCTTCAGGGTGACCTTCTCGCCGCCGCCGGCGATCCACAGCGGGATGCCGGAACGGCCCTGCTGAAGAGGCAGCGGCTGACAGATGGCGCCGTCGACCTGGTAGTACTTCCCGTCCAGCGACGAGACGCCCTTGGTCCAGGCCTGCTGGAAGATCTGGACGCCCTCGCGAAGCATCCCGAGACGGTCACGCGCCTCGGGGAAGCCGTAGCCGTAGGCCCGCCACTCGTGCTCGTACCAGCCCGCGCCGATGCCCATCTCGACCCGGCCGCCGCTGATGTGGTCGGCGGTCGCGGCGACCTTCGCCAGGTAGGCCGGGTTGCGGTAGGACATGCACGAGCACATCTGCCCGAGGCGCACGCGCGACGTCACCGCGCCCAGACCGGCCATCAGAGACCAAGCCTCGTGGGTCGCCTGGTCGGACGGCTCCGGGGTGGTGTGGAAGTGGTCGTAGACCCAGATCGACTCCCAGCTCCCGGCATCGGCGTGCAGAGCCAGGTCCTTCATCGTCGTCCACTGGTCCGCCGGGTCGATCCCGACGAGGTCGAAGCGCCATCCCTGCGGGACGAAGAAACCGAACTTCATGTCTACTCCTTGATGAGTCCAACCTGGGGTGCCACGGACAACTTATCCGTCGGTGCCAGCCGATACCCTCATGATTTATGAGCGAGCGACAGCGAGCGACGATCGGCCTCAGGCCGCCACTTCCGTACTCTTCGCATTGCCCTACGGAGGTGGCGGCATGAGCGCACTCGCCGGACTCGTGGACAAGGGCCTGATGGCTGCCGACTGGGCCGAGGCGCTGGCGCCGGCCGAGCCGCAGATCGAGCAGATGGGCCGCTTCCTGCGTGACGAGCTGGCGGCCAGGCGTCCCTATCTTCCCGACGGCGACCGGATTTTCAACGCCTTCCGGCGCCCGCTGCGGGACGTACGCGTCCTGATCGTCGGCCAGGACCCCTACCCGACCATCGGGCACCCGATCGGGCTCAGCTTCGCGGTCGAGAAGGACGTACGTCCTCTGCCGGCGTCGCTGCGCAACATCTACGCCGAGCTGGCCACCGACCTCGACCTGAAGATGCCCGAGCACGGCGACCTGTCGACCTGGGCCGACCGTGGGGTGATGCTGCTCAACACCTCGCTGACGGTGCGGCCGGGCGCTCCTGCCTCACACTCGAAGAAGGGCTGGGAGGAGGTCACCGGCCGCGCGATCGACGTGCTCGGCCGCCGCGGCGGGCCGCTGGTCGCGATCCTGTGGGGCCGACACGCACAGAACCTCGAGCCGAGGCTCAACGGCGTGCCCGCGATCAAGTCCGTCCACCCCTCGCCGCTCTCCGCGCGCCGGGGGTTCTTCGGGTCCAAGCCGTTCTCCCGCGCCAACGACCTTCTGGTCGAGCAGGGCAGTTCCCCGGTCGACTGGTCTCTGCCTGATTGAGCACTGTCGGATTAGGATCGCCCCATCGGCCCATCGGCGCGGTGAACGGGGGTCACGTGGGCGAGAAAGCGACCGGACCGACGCTGTCGGTGTCACGGCGGCTCAAGATCGCCGGCACCATCGTCGTCGTCCTGATGGCGGCCTGGGCCGCCGTGCTCGGCGGACGAGCCCTCCTGGACCGGGCCGGTCCTCCGGAGTTCCCCGCGACCGACGTACGCGACTGGGCGACCTTCTCCGACCACCTGGTCCTGGGCACCGCCGCTGAGGACCGGCTCGAGGTCACGACCGTCCTGTGGAGCCGCCAGGGAGCCCACCCGATCGGCCGCGGCATCAACCTCGACGCCGACATGACCGAGGGCGAGGCGTACGCCGTGCCGGTGGCCTGGCTCGAGGGCGGTGGCGGACGCTGGGTGGCGCTGGCCGCCGACGCGGTGCTCCCCCTCGACGGCGGGCGGATCACCGAGGGCGGCGGGACCTGGGCAGCCGACCACGCCGGGGAGTCGCCACGGGGTCTCGCCACCGAGCTCTACGAGACCGGTCCGCACCCGGCCGCCGTCCCCTACCTCTATGAGAGTCTCGAGCAAAGACTCGCCGCTGTGGAACGGTAGGTAAGATTTCAAGCGTGAGCCAGGACTCCCCCACGCGGCCCCAACGCGCCAACTGGCTTCGGGCCGGCATTTGGTCGCTCGGCTTCGTCGCCCTGCTGTGGGTGCTCGAGGCCACTGACTACGTCAGCGGGCACCAGCTCGACACCCTCGGCATCCAGCCGCGCACCGACGCCGGCCTGCTGGGCATCGTGTTCGCCCCGGTGCTCCACTTCGGCTGGGCCCACCTCTACGGCAACACCGTGCCCGCGCTCATCCTCGGCTTCCTGGTGCTCGTCTCGGGCGTCGGTCGCGGGATCGTGGCGACGCTCATCATCTGGGTCGTCGGAGGCGTCGGCGTCTGGCTGATGTCGCCTCCGGGCAGCATCACCGCCGGCACCTCGATGCTGATCTTCGGCTGGCTCGTCTACCTGATCATGCGCGGCCTGTTCAGCCACCGCGTCAGTCAGATCGTCATCGGCGTGCTCATCTTCCTGGCCTACGGCAGCCTGCTCCTCGGCGTACTCCCCGGGCAGACCGGCGTCTCCTGGCAGGGCCATCTCTTCGGCGCGATCGGTGGCGCGCTGGCGGCCTGGCTGCTCAACGACCCGCCCAAGAAGCAGGCCCAGACCAAGCCCCAGAAGAAGGCCGCCTGAACCAGCTGTTGGAGACTGGTTCCATGCAGATCCTCTCCATCCAGTCGCACGTGGCCTTCGGCTACGTCGGCAACTCGGCAGCAGTCTTCCCGATCCAGCGCCTCGGTCACGAGGTCTGGCCGGTGCTCACGGTCAACTTCTCCAACCACACCGGCTACGGCGATTGGCGTGGACCGGTCGTGGCCGCCGACCAGGTCGCCGAGGTCATCGAGGGGATCTCCGAGCGCGACGGTCTCTCCACCGTCTCCGCGGTCCTGTCCGGTTACCAGGGCGACCCGGCCGTCGGCGCGATCATCCTGGATTCCGTACGCCGCGTGAAGGCGCTCAACCCGCGGGCCCTCTACTGCTGCGACCCGGTGATGGGCGACGTCGGGCGAGGCATGTTCGTCCGCGAGGGCATCCCGGAGTTCATGCGCGACGAGGTCGTCCCGGCCGCCGACGTGATCACGCCCAACCACTTCGAGCTCAACTTCCTCGCCGGCCTCGAGTCGACCGACACGCTGCAGGAGGTGCTCGCCGCCGTCGACATCGTCCGTGAGTCCGGCCCGTCCAACGTGCTCGTGACCTCGGTGATCACCAAGGATCCGACCCACCTCGACCTGGTCGCCGTCTCCGACGAGGGCGCCTGGTCGGTCACCACTCCCCTGCTCCCGATCTCCCCCAACGGTGGCGGCGACGTCACCGCAGCGGTCTACCTCTCCCACCTGCTCTCGACCGGCTCGACCCCGGCCGCCCTCGGCCGCACCGCGAACACCCTCTTCGCCATCCTCGACCGCACCCTGAAGTCCGGCCGCCGCGAGCTCGAGCTCGTCGCCTCCCAGGACGACATCGCCGACCCGCCGACGACGTACGAGGTCACTCAGCTCCGCTGATCAGTAGGACTTGCCGTCGGCGTAACGCTGCCGCCGCCAGGCCCTGCCGCTTCCCCGGTTCTTGGCCTTGTATGTCGGCAGCTGGCTGTCGCAGTTCGGACAGACCAGTCTCAGGTTCTCGCGTCTGTTGTTGGTGGCGTCCCCGTCGATGTGGTCCAACACAAAGGTCAGCTCGATGTCATTCCACGTGGCTGGGCACGCGCATATCGCACACAGCCCCACCTGATCCTCCATCAGGTGGAGCTTCACGTAATGGCGCCTACTCCCGCTGAGTGTGGCTTCACCGGTCTTCAACCATCGCTCGATCTTCTCGCGACGTTCCATCGCCCGCTGACACGCGTTGCTACAGAACCTGAGCTGGTGGCGCTTCACAAGGGGCGCGCCACACCCCACGCAAACTCTCATGGCGGTGACACTAAATGTGACCACCGACAACTTCGTGGAGCCGGTGACAGGACTCGAACCTGCGATCTTGGTCTTACAAGGACCCTGCTGTACCAACTCAGCTACACCGGCACGCCGGCGAGGAACGCCGGCCGGACAATCGTAGCCAGTCACCGCCCGATGTGCGTATCCGACGCGGCTAGCGCGCGGGATCGAGCGGGACGTACTCGTGGGCGGTGAGGGCGCCGTTGGTCTCCAGCTCGACGGACTGGACACCGACGGGGAGGCCGTCGGCGTAGGTGATCAGGGTGACCTCGGCGGTGCGGCGGATCTTCCCCATCGCGAAGGCGTACGCGGCGCCGCCCGTGGTGCCGTTGGTGTAGGTCCAGCCGATCTCACCGTTCTCGCCGATCACCTCGCTCGGCCCGAGGTGCACGTGGCGGTGGCCGCCGACGACGAGGGTCGCGCAGCCCCGTCGCAGGGTCTCGCGCCCGAGCGAGGGGTCGTGGACGAGGAGGGTCGCGACGGGCTTGCCGTCCTCCTTCGAGGCACACGCGAGGTCGGCCAGCTTCTCGCCGGCCTCCTCGAGGGTGACGCCCTTCTCGTCGATCCAGTTGCCGAGGCCGCTGGTGCGCGGGTCGGGGACGCCCAGGAGCGTAGAGCCGCCGGGGCCGTCGACGACCTCGCCGTCGAGCACGGTCCAGCCGTTCTTGGCCAAGTAGTTGCCGACCGTCGGGCCGTGGTCGTGGTTGCCGGTGATCGCCCACTTGTCCAGGCCGTCGCTGGCGTCGGTGAGCGAGTCGAGGGAGAAGGTCTCCCAGTCTGATCCGGTCGAGGTGTCGTCGCCGGCGTCGAGGATGCCGGTCGCGCCGCCCTCGTCGGCGATCGCGCGCACCACGGAGTCCATGCCGACGTTGTCGTGGCGGTCGGAGACGAGGACCGACACGGTCTCGTCCTCGCCCGGCTCGCGCAGCGCCAGGTCCGGCACCTTCGCCACGACCTTCTCGTAGAAGGTGCGGCTGGAGTTGTAGGTGTCGACGGCACTCGCCACGAGGCGGCGGGTCTGGTTGGCGTAGGCGTCGCCACGGACCTCCACGTCGGCCAGCTCCTCGGGCACGGGGATCGCCGTGCCGAGGAAGTCGGCCAGCGGGGTCCAGTCGCCGGCGACCGGTCCGGCCTCCTTGTCCGCCGCGGGCGCTCCGGCCTCGCCCCAGGGCTGCCAGACCGCGGCCGCGAGCACCGCCACCGTGACCACGCCGATGCCGGCGGTGGTGAGGCCGTGCCGCGTGCGGGCCGATTCCTTGACGCGTCTGCGCAGGTCAGCGCGGCGTTGGGAGCCGGGCAGCCACCACAGCACGACTCCCCCGGCGACGATGGCCAAGGAGATCGCAGCGCCGCGGAGCACGGCCGCGACAAGCATCGACTCGACCTGCTCCACCACGACCGCGCGCTGGCCGTCGGGGGCCGACCCGAGGACCGCGTAGCGCTCGAAGAGCTCGTCCATCGACCGCAGCTCGGTCTTGCCGAGGGTGACGTCGACGCCGATCGGGCCACCGACGTCCAGACGTACGTCGGGCAGCACCGGTCCGGTGTGGATGACCGCCTTCCCCGACAGCGTCGGACGCAGGACCGAGTCGTGTCCGGCCAGGACCACCTGGCGTTCGCTGGACAGGAAGAGCCACGCGCTCAGCGCCACGGCGAGCACGAGCCACAGCACTCCGAGCCCCGCCCAGAAGGCGAGGCCCCGAAACAGAGTGCGGCGAGAGATCAGCTGCGCGCCTCCGCGACCGTGTAGAGCACGACCGACGCAGCGACGCCGGCATTGAGGGACTCTACGGAGTTGGCCATCGGAATCGACACTATCTGGTCGCAGGTCTCCTGGACCAGGCGGGAGAGCCCGCCGCCCTCGGCACCGACGACGATCACCAGCGGACCGTCGGCGAGTCCGTCGGGAGCGCCCAGCTCGGGCAGGGTGATGTCACCCTCCATGTCCAGCCCGACGACCATGCAACCGGCGTCCTGGTAGGCCTTCAGCTGCCGGGTCAGGTTGACGGTCTGCGCGACCGGGATCCGCGACGCGGCACCGGCGCTCGTCTTCCAGGCGGCGGCGGTGATCCCGGCCGCACGCCGCTCCGGGATAACCACGCCATGGGCGCCGAAGGCCGCCGCCGAGCGCACGATGGCGCCCAGGTTGCGCGGGTCGGTGATCTGGTCGAGCGCGACGATGAGTGCCGGCTCCTTGGCCTCGGCCGCGCGATCGAGCAGGTCGTCGGCGTGGGCGTACTCATAGGCGGGGATCCGCGCCGCGAGCCCCTGGTGGCCGTTGAAGCCGGTCAGCCGATCGAGCTCGACCTTGGTCACCTCGAGCAGCGAGATGCCCTTCTCGGAAGCGAGCATGAACGCCTCGCGCAGCCGCCCGTCCCGCTCGGCGCCCTCGGCGACGTAGAGCCCGTTGACCGGTACGTCCTCGCGCAGTGCCTCGACCACGGAGTTGCGTCCGATGATCCACTCGGCGTCGCCGGCGGCCCGCTTGCGCGGACCCTTGTTGCGCTGCTCCGAAGCCTGGGCCGCCTTGTGGGCCTTGTGGTAGGGCCTGTCCTTCGCCTTCGGCGTCGGACCCTTGCCCTCGAGGCCCTTGCGGCGGTTGCCGCCGGTGCCGACCTGGGCACCCTTCTTGCGTCCCTTCGCGATCGCTCCGCGACGCTGGGAGTTGCCTGCCATCAGTTAACGCTCCATTTCGGACCCTCAGGGGTGTCCTCGATCTCGATCCCGGCATCCTTGAGCCGGTCTCGCATGGCATCCGCGCGGGCCCAGTCCTTGGCGGCGCGCGCCTCGGCGCGCTCGTCCAGGACCCCGCGAACAAGTACGTCGAGCGCGCCGGTCAGCTTCTCGTCATCACCGCTGGCCGGACCCCACGCCGGGTCGGCGGGGTCCAGACCGAGGATGTCCAGCATCGCGCGTACGCTCGCGGCGACCCCGCGCAGCGCCGGGCTGTCGCCGTCGGCGAGCAGCTTGTTGCCCTCGCGGACGACCTCGTGCAGGGCGGCAACGGCCGCCGGGGTGCCGAGGTCGTCGTCCATCGCGTTGACGAAGTCGGCGCAGGGTGTGCCGTCGGCCAGGCTGGCCTCCATCGAGTTGGCTCCGATCACCGACGCCGCGCGCTCCAGGAAGCCTTCGATCCGCTGGAAGCCAGCGGCGGCCTCCTCGAGCGCCTCGAAGGAGAACTCGACGTGGGACCGGTAGTGCGCCGCGACCAGGTAGTAGCGCAGCTCGATGCCGCGTACCTTCTTCAGGACCTCGGGGACGACCAGCGCGTTGCCCAGCGACTTCGCCATCTTCTCGCCGGACGTCGTGATCCAGGCGTTGTGGAGCCAGTAGCTCGCGAAGGGCCGGCCGGCAGCGCGCGACTGCGCCTGCTCGTTCTCGTGGTGCGGGAAGCGCAGGTCTAGGCCACCGCCGTGGAAGTCGAAGGCGGGGCCGAGGTACTTCCCGGCCATCGCCGAGCACTCGATGTGCCACCCGGGCCGTCCCAGACCCCAGGGCGAAGGCCACGAGGCGGTCTCCGGCTCGGAGACCTTCCGTCCCTTCCACAGCGCGAAGTCACGCGGGTCGCGCTTGCCCCGCGGGTCGGCGTCGGCAGCGGCCTCCATGTCGTCGACCTTCTGCCCCGACAGCTCGCCGTAGGTGGGCCAGGAGCGCACGTCGAAGTAGACGTCGGCCGAGCCGTCCTCGGCAGCGTAGGCGTGCCCCTTCGCGATCAGCTCCTCGATCAGCGCGATGATCTCGGGGATGTGACCGGTGGCCAGCGGCTCGTAGGTCGGCCGAGCGACGTTGAGCGAGGCGTAGGCGGCGTCGAGCTCGCGATGCATGGCGTAGCCGAGGTTGTACCAAGGACGCCCCTGCTCGGCCGACTTCGCCAGGATCTTGTCGTCGATGTCGGTCACGTTGCGGATGAAGGTGGTCTCGTACCCCGACGCCCGCAGCCAACGCTGCAGCACGTCGAAGTTCACCCCGCTCCGCACGTGTCCGACATGCGGCTCGCTCTGCACGGTCAGACCACAGACATAGAGCGACGCCTTGCCGGGCTGCAAGGGGGTGAAGTCACGTACTTCACGGGTCGCCGAGTCGTAGAGCCTGAGTGCCATACCTCAAGTCTAGGGACGTACGCGTGTTCCCTACCTATCGCGACGCACGATGAGCGCGCTTGCGATCGCGGCAACACCTTCCCCGCGCCCGGTGAGCCCGAGACCGTCGGTGGTCGTGGCGGTCACAGTGACGCTGGCTCCGGCTGCCGCGGTGAGCGCCTTGTTGGCCTCGTCGCGCCGGGGACCGATCTTGGGCCGGTTGCCGATCACCTGCACCGCGACGTTCCCGATCTCGAAACCGGCCTCGCGGACCCGGCGCGCGGCCTCGGCAAGCAGGACGACTCCGGCGGCCCCGGCCCACTCGGGCTCGGAGGTGCCGAAGTTGGACCCGAGGTCGCCGAGTCCCGCGGCGGAGAAGAGCGCGTCGCAGCAGGCGTGGGCCGCCACGTCCCCGTCGGAGTGCCCGGCGAGACCCTGCTTCTCGTCGGGGAAGGCGAGGCCGGCCACATGCATCGGGACACCGTCGGCAAGGCTGTGTACGTCGGTCCCGATGCCGGTCAGAGGAAGCTGCACGCTCCGCAGTCTCCCAGACAGGGCTCAGGCAGCCTTCCGGTGGCCGACGTGGATGAGCCCGTCGACGACCCGGACCTCGTAAGCGGGGATGGTCACGTGCGGGTCGTCCAGACACTGTCCCGTACGCAGGTCGAACCCGTGCCGGTGAGCTGGCGAGGCCACGAACGGCACCCCGTCGCGCACTCCGACGATGCCCTTGGCGATCACCGACGCCTTGGCGAACGGATCGTGATTTCCCAGGGCGTAGACGACGTCGTCGGGCATCCGGAAGATCGCGATGGCCTGCCCGTGGACCAGTGCCGTGGCGCCGCGCTTCACCTCGAGCGCGTCGACCGGGCAGACGGACTGCCAGTCACCCTGGTCGTCCCGCTGGGCATGCGCACTCATGACGTCGCCGGCCCGAGCCGCTTCGTCCACATTCGTCGGGTCCTCCCTTCGGTGGATTTGAACCGTAGGACGCGTGAGGGACACCTCCTGTTTCGCTCTGTTACGCGTACGTAAACACCAGCGCCCAGCCCACCGGCCGTCTTCGCCGCCGAACGGATAGCCTCCAGGGGTGCCCGCCGCTCTCGTCCTCCTGGCCGCCGGATCCGGCACCCGCGTCGGAGCAGCCACCAACAAGGTGCTGCTCCCGCTCGACGGGTCCGACGATCCGGCCTCCTCAGCCCTCGGCCTCTCGCTCCAGACCGCTCTGGCGGTGCCCGACGTGCAGCGTCTCGTCCTGGTCGTACGCAGCGGCGACGAGGAGGCGGTCGCGGCCGTCGCCCAGCCCCTGCTCGGCGATCGTGAAGTCGTGATGGTCGCCGGCGGCGACACCCGCCACGCCTCCGAGCAGGCGGCGCTGGCCGTGCTCCGCGCCGACATCGAGGCCGTCGAGGGCGGCATCGACGTGGTCGCGATCCACGACACCGCCCGGCCGCTGGTGTCGCCCGAGCTCTTCTCCGTGGTCATCGGCGTCGCTCGCAAGCACGGTGGCGCCATCCCCGCCGCCCCGCTCAGCCACCTCTCGACGCGCGACCTGCAGCCGGTGGAAGGTGCTCTCGTCGGCGTACAGACACCGCAGGCGTTCCGGGCGGCCGACCTGTTGGCCGCCTATGCCCAGGCCGCGGCCGACGGCTTCGACGGCACCGACACCGGCGCCACCCTGGAGCGCTACGCCTCGGGCGTACGCATCGTCGCGGTGCCCAGCACACCGCTGAACCTGAAGGTGACCTTCGCCGACGACCTCGGTGCGGTCAGAACTCTGCTCAACTGACGGCGCTGGCCGAGAGCGCTTCGAGCAGGCGTACGTCATCCTCGGAGGCGACGCGGCGGCCGACCGGCGGCGCCTCGAGCGAGACGACCGGGAACCGGCGGGCCAGCGCGCCCGCGATCTCGGCGAAGTCGCCGGCGGGCCAGTCGTCCAGGGCGGCGACGACGGCCGGAGGCAGCACGATCGGTGAGGCGACCGAGACCAGCGAGGTGCGGTCGATGGTCGCGCCGAGGACCGGGACCCCGTCCTCGATGGCGAGGTTCTTGACCGTGTCCGTGACCGGGCGTACGCCGACCACGACCGCCTCGCGCGCGACCGCGGTCGAGACACAGTGGGCGATGAAGGCCGGCGGAGTCATCGGGCACAAGGAGTCGTGCAGGACCAGCGGCTCCTCGGCCGCGACCATCCCCTCCCACGAGGTGGTGAAGTCGACGGGGGTCACGCCGGACTCTCCGAGGGACCACGTGGCGGCGGCGACCAGCGCCTCACCGTGGATCAACGTGAAGGGCAGCGAGCCTCGATCGTCCTCGGCAACGAACCCGAGAGCCGGTGGAACCTCGGCGGTCTCGTCGATCTCGTCGTAGTCGGCGTAGGGGTCCTCCATGGGGCCACCGTATCGGCCGCGCCGAGCCCCTGAAAACGCGAAACAGGCCCCGGGTTTCCCCGGAGCCTGTAACGCAGACCGAAACCAGCGTCAGCTGGCCAGCACCTCGTCGAGGAGGACTTCAGCCTTGTCTTCGTTGGTGTGCTCGCACAGCGCGAGCTCCGAGACGAGGATCTGGCGTGCCTTGGCGAGCATGCGCTTCTCCCCGGCAGAGAGGCCACGGTCACGCTCACGACGCCACAGGTCACGCACGACCTCTGCGACCTTCATGACGTCGCCGCTGTGCAGCTTCTCCAGGTTTGCCTTGTAACGACGCGACCAGTTGGTCGGCTCTTCGACGTGCTCCGCACGAAGCACCTCGAAGACTCGATCAAGCCCGTCCTTGTCTACGACGTCCCGAACTCCGACGAGCTCGAGATTGTTGGCCGGAACACGCACCACGAGGTCCTGCTGAGCGATGATGCGGAGGACCAGATACTGCCGCTCCTCGCCCTTGATGGTGCGCATCTCGATGTCTTCGATGACGGCCGCGCCATGGTTCGGGTATACGACGGTCTCGCCGACGGTGAAAGTCATATTTTTAGGTACCCCTTCCTAGGGCTATAAGTCTACCACGGATCTTAGAATTCGGATTCCGTGTTTGCGCAGGTCAGGGGCTCAATCTGGGGTTGACAGATTGACAAGTTGTGTGGTTCCGCGCGCGCAGGCCCACCGATAGTGGCAGCATGGCTGATTTCGAAACGACTCCGAAATCTCGTCGTAGCCAGCCTGTTGTCCTGCGCGGGTCGGCCGAGTGCCCGATACTGCCGCCATGGCGAATGCATCGCAGAGCGCCCCCAAGACCATCTTCACCGTGTCGTCGCACGCCCAGGATCAGGACCCGGAAGAGACGCAGGCCAGCGCGTCGGCCGTTCCTGATGCCCCGGCGGGCCGAGCAAGCGTCATGGACAAGGTGGGCAACTGGGCCCCGTTCCTCCTCATCCGCTCCGCCCACCCCCGTCAGGCGGTGCTGACCGCCATCGGCCTCTCGGTGGCGGCAGTCCTCGCCGGGCTGACGACACGCGAGGTGGCGCTGATCGCAGTCACCGTGCTCGTCGGCCAGGCCGTCCTCGGCTGGCACAACGACCTCGTCGACCAGGTCGTCGACCGTCGTCACGAGCGCGAGGGCAAGCCGATCTCGGACGGACGCCTCGAACCCGGCGGCGTCTGGTTCGCGCTGTGCTGCGGCGTACTGCTCGTCATTCCGCTCTCGGTCACCTCGGGCACCGTCGCGGGGCTGTTCTACCTGGGCTCGCTGGTGATCGGGATGCTCGCCAACGTACTGCTGCGCAAGGGTCTCTTCTCCTGGGTCCTGTGGGCGGCCGCGTTCGCCTGCTACCCCGGATACCTCTCGTACGCCGGCTGGGCCGGTGAGTCCTCGGGTGGACCGCCTCACTGGGTGATGGTCGTGCTCGCCGCGGCGCTCGGTGTCGGCGTGCACTTCCTGACCGCGCTGTGGGGCCTGGTCGCCGACAACGAGGACAAGTGGACGTACCTGCCACTCAAGGCCGGACTGAAGCTCGGCGCCGGCAAGCTCCTCCTCGTCACGCTGGTCTACATCGCCGCGGTGATCGGCGGGATGCTGTACGCCGCGAGCGTCGTCGGGCTGCGTGCCTGACCCTTTTCGGATATCGCCAGATCGGGCGGATAGAGTGTCGCGCGTGACGACCAAGGTTATGCAGAAGCGGCTCGCAGTGACGGGCGCACTCGTGGCTCTCGCCCTTCCGGCGCTCACCGCCTGCAGCAGCTTCGACTACGCGACCGACCGGCCCAACGAGATCACCCACGGCGGGTCGACTCTCGACGGTGCCATCCGGATCAACGCCGCTCGCATCGTGACCGCGCAGGAAGGCTCCGGCGTCCTGGTCGGCACCTTCTCGCTCGACCCGGCGATCAACCCGGCGGTCGCCGGCAAGGCGCTGCCGTCGGTCACCTCGATCGCCACGGCGACCGAGGCCGAGGAGACGGTCACCCCCGAGTCGTTCACCCCGATCGAGCTGCCGAAGTCCGGCATCATCAACCTGGCCGACCCGGCCAACGGTGGCATCGCGGTCACCGGCGACTTCAAGCCGGGCGACAGCATCCCGATGACCTTCACCTTCTCCGAGGGCGAGGAGCGGACCATCTCCGTCCCGGTCGTCACCCAGTGCGGTCCGTACGCCGAGGTCGTCGCCGCCGTCGACGAGACCGCGAAGCCCGCGAAGAAGGGCAAGAACGCCGAGGCCGAGGCGTCCGAGAGCGCTGCCGCCGAGGGCACCGAGGAGGCTTCGACCCTGCCGGCCGACGAGCCTGCCGAGGGCGAGCACGCCACCGAGACCGAGGCGGGCACCGAGACCGAGCACGCCACCGAGGGCGAGGGTGAGGCGCACGACGAGTCCGCGGGCACCATCTCCGAGGACCCCTACTCCTGCGAGTTCCCCCCGGCCGCCCTGCCGGGTGCCGAGGAAGCTCACTGATGACCTACAAGCTCGTCCTTCTGCGTCACGGCGAGAGCGAGTGGAACGCGCTCAACCTCTCCACCGGCTGGGTCGACGTCGACCTCACCGACAAGGGCCGGGCCGAGGCGGTCAACGGCGGGAGGCTGCTCAGCAAGGCCGGGATCCTTCCCGACCTGGTCCACACGAGTCTGCTGCGCCGGGCGATCAACACCGCCAACATCGCTCTCGACACCGCCGAGCGCCACTGGATCCCGGTGCGGCGCGACTGGCGCCTCAACGAGCGCCACTACGGCGCGCTCCAGGGCAAGAACAAGTCCGAGACGCTGAAGAAGTTCGGCGAGGAGCAGTTCCAGCTGTGGCGTCGTTCCTACGACGTACCGCCGCCGCCGATCGAGGCCGACTCGGAGTACTCCCAGGCCGGTGACCCGCGCTACGCCGACATCGACGTGCCCGCGACCGAGTGCCTCAAGGACGTCGTCGCCCGGATGCTCCCCTACTGGGACTCGGCGATCGTGCCCGACCTGAAGACCGGCAAGACGGTCCTGGTCACCGCCCACGGCAACAGCCTGCGCGCGCTGGTCAAGCACCTCGACAACATCTCCGAGGCCGAGATCGCGAAGCTCAACATCCCCACGGGCCAGCCGCTGGTCTACGAGCTCGACGAGTCGTTGAAGCCGGTCGTCGCCGGCGGCACCTACCTCGACCCCGAGGCCGCTGCCGCCGCCGCTGAGGCAGTCGCCAACCAAGGCAAGCAGTAGCAACAACAATCCCGCCGAGTCGGCTCGTCTTGACGAGCCGACTCGGCGGGGTTTTTGGTTGTGGGTATTGCACACGAGTGA